>CAZIJN010000029.1:0-45685 GCA_964539635.1 uncultured Desulfobacterales bacterium
TATAGTTGGTGTGAATATAGTTGGTGTGAATATAGTTGGTGTGAATATAGTTGGTATGAATTTAATTGGTATGGATTTAAATGTTATACACATCATAAAAAAAGCCTGCTGCAGAATAGTTATCTGCAACAGGCTTTTTGTTTTTTATAGATTAATACATTTTTACATTTATATTGCCGTTAGAGACGCACAGCCGTGAGTCTCTACAATCTATTTTTAATTTTTTACTCGTCCGCCATTTCAGGATGGAAAACATTAACATCTTTAAGATCATCGCCAAGATACTCTCTCTCTTTTGGTCCAAGAATACCAAGTGATAGACAGATAAGAGTCCAAAGATGAACTACTGGATAGTTTCCGCCGTAATGTTCGCTAAGTTCATGAATCTGGGCATGGCAATTGTGGCAGCCGGCAATACAGTAATCTGCTTTGGTTGCCTTTATCTGGTCATCTTTGATTCTTCCATACTCAAGACGCTCGTTCTTAAATCCAGACTGCAAAAAGCCGCCGCCGCCGCCGCAGCAGAAGTTGTTGGATTTATTAGGAGTCATATCAATAAAGTTCTCCTCTCCAACTATTGATTTAACAACAAATCTTAAATCTTCTGCAATCGGGTCTCCAAAGGTTTTTCTTACAATCTGGCAAGGGTCCTGAACCGTAAATTTGATCTTGCGATCCTTATTCCAGTCAGAATTTACCTTGAGTTTGCCTTCTCGTATCCATTTTGCATAATATTCATAGATATTTTTTACTTCAAAGTTGTGGGGAATGTTGAATTTTTTCAGTCCTGCCAGGACTGAGAATGTGATGTGCCCTCACTCGGTGTTGAGGAACGTTTTACACCCCACTGCGTCTGCCGCTTCAGCGGTCTGTCTGGTCAGATGCTCCCATGACTTGTCATCTGATAGGAACATGCAGTAGTTTTCACCTGCCCAGCCTTTGCTGGTGTATGTCCAATTTGCACCTACTGTGTGAAGAATCTTCCAAAGTGGAACAAGCTCATCTGGTTCTGTTACCGGCTCTCTTGAGTTCTGATTTAAGACAAATTCAGCCCCTTCCTTGTCAATCGGTGCTTCCATATCTGCAAATTCAGGCTGTGCTTCACGATATTCTTCAAGAACGTCATTAACAACAAACTCAAAATCTTCAAAAGGCGTTCCCATTGCACTTCCAGAGTCGTTTGAAAGTGCTGCATCGCATGAACCAAGGATACCTTTAGGACGAGTCTCTCTGGGCCACGCTGATCTTGCGTTATATACCAACTGAGGAATGTTGATCTCCATTGGGCATACATATACGCACCTCTGGCACATAGAGCACATCCAGACCCAATTGCTGGTAAGTATCTCTTCATCCATTCCAAGAGCTGCCATTCTCAGGAATTTTCTTGGATCCATTCCTTCAAGACCTGTGGCAGGACACCCTGACGCACATGCACCGCATGTAAGACAGGCATTAAGATTACCGCCGTTTGGCAGAAGCTCCATAACCTTGTCTTTGAAAACACTTTTATGTTTTCTTCCAATTTTAATTGCCGCTTCACCCATGCTTTGAATTTCCTCCATATTATATTTAAAATGGTAGTTCATTTACATATTGGGCATAGTATGTAAAATCAATTTAGGAACTAAATATTACTTAAAAACTACGTTTAATAAATTGAAAACGTTTGTGATAAATATTGTTAAAAGTTTGTGATTCGCATATCTTTATAAAATTCATAAAGATATGATTTAAATTTTTATTAAATTTTTATATTTTTCTCTTATTATCAACCGCATGTCAACCAATTTTAACAAAATTAAATAACAAACTCTAAGGTATGAATAAAAATAGAAAAAGAGCTGAACAAATAAAGATACCAGCAATAAATTATATTCCTGAACTGCCGATCACCGACAAGAAAGATGATATTATTGAATCTATAAAGAATAATCAGGTGGTTATTATTGCTGGTGAAACTGGTTCTGGCAAAACAACTCAGATTCCAAAATTCTGCATTGCAGCAGGCAGAGGCGTTGCTGGAAAGATTGGGTGTACCCAGCCTCGAAGAATTGCTGCAATAAATGTTGCTGCAAGAATAGCTGAAGAGCTAAGATGCGGCAATGATGCTGATCAGCAGTTTGTAGGATACAAAATCCGTTTTGATGACACATCAGCATCAGATACAATCATTAAAGTTATGACTGACGGCATTCTTCTTGCCGAAACACAGCGGGACCCGTTTTTAAATGAGTATGACACTATAATCGTTGATGAGGCACATGAAAGAAGCCTTAATATAGATTTTACGCTCGGCATTTTAAGAACTCTGATAAAAAAGAGAAAAAATCTTAAAGTCATAATCACATCAGCCACAATTGATACTGAAAAGTTCTCTAAAGCATTTAATAGAGCACCGATAATTGAAGTTTCAGGCAGAATGTATCCTGTTGAGGTGCGTTATCTTCCTCCGCAAGGCTTATCTGAACAGAGCCAAGATAACTTATTGTTATCAGAAGGATATATAGGGCAGAGTCAGATTGGTTACAATAACTCTAATTATAGTTCTAACCAATTTAATAGGGCTAAATATGATCCTGACCAAGATGACCAGAGTTATGTTGAAGCAGCAGTTGAGGCGGTTGAGGCAATACAAAGAGAGTCTCGGCATGGTGATATTTTGATATTTATGCCGACTGAGCAGGATATCACAGAGACAATTGAGCTTTTGCGGGGCAGAAACTGGGTTGGTGTAACTGTTCTTCCCCTTTATGCACGGCTATCTGCTGCTGAACAGGCAAAGATATTCCACCGTGGTCCCGGCAGAAAGATTATTGTCTCAACCAATGTTGCGGAAACATCGTTGACAATTCCCGGCATTAAATATGTAATTGACACAGGACTTGCAAGAATTCCCCACTACTCGCCAAGAACCCGCACAACTGCCCTTCCAGTAACTCCCATATCAAGAAGCAGTGCTGATCAGAGAAAAGGGCGGTGCGGTCGTGTTGAAAACGGTATCTGTATCAGGCTCTATGATGAGGAGAACTACAATGCAAGGGTCGAGTTTACATCTCCTGAAATTCTAAGAAGCAATCTTGCTGAAGTCATATTAAGAATGATCTCTTTAAATCTTGGTGATGTATCGGCATTTCCATTTATTGATATGCCCTCTCCTAAATCTATTAAAGATGGTTTTGACACTCTGCTTGAGCTTGGAGCAATTGAGCTTGAAAGAAAAATATCGAACAGTCCATTATCAGAAGATACGGGGCACAAATCAAAAAGCCGTAAAAAATCTGCAAAAGGTTATATTCTCACGAAAAAAGGTCGGATAATGGCACGTATTCCAGTTGATCCAAAGCTCTCTCGAATCTTAATTGAGGCTGACGAGCGGGGCTGTCTTAATGAAGCTGTAATTATTGCATCTGCCCTTTCAATATCTGATCCAAGACAGAGACCGCAGGATAAAGCACAGCAGGCAGATCAAAAACAGGCAGTATTTAAAGACCCTGCCTCTGATTTTATCTCTCTTTTAAATATCTGGAATAGCTGTTACGGTGAACATACGAGTTTCAAAGACTTGCAGGGCAGAAAAGGTGAAACTCAAAACAACTTAAAAAGCAGAAACAGCATCAGAAAATTCTGCAAGGAACACTATCTCTCATTTAGACGCATCAG
Organism: uncultured Desulfobacterales bacterium; assembly: GCA_964539635.1. Taxonomy (GTDB): domain Bacteria; phylum Desulfobacterota; class Desulfobacteria; order Desulfobacterales; family Desulfobacteraceae; genus Desulfamplus. The sequence goes on from CAZIJN010000029.1 coordinate 3,664, forward strand.
AGAGTGGAGCGATATATACGGTCAAATCATCTCTGTGTTAAATGAGCATGGAATGGCAAGCAAAAAGAACAGCAAATCAGAACAGCTTAATCCCATAATAAACAGCAGTTCAAAAAACAATAGCGATTCAAAAGCAAACCGCAATTTAAAAACAGATACTAATTCACAAACAAGCACAGATTCAAAAAAGTTTGATATTGGAGGAGAGTTTTACGCTCAACTGCACAAATCTATATTGGCAGGATATCTCGGCAACATTGCAACTAAAAAGGAGAAAAATCTCTACAATGCTGCAAAAGGGCAGAAAGCTGCAATATTTCCGGGTTCATCTATATTTAATAAAGCTGGCAAATGGATTGTAGCTGCTGAATATGTTGAGACTTCCCAGCTATTTGCAAGAACTGCTGCAACCATTGATGTTGACTGGCTTGAAGAGCTTGGAAAATCTCTCTGCACCTACTCGTGGTCATCTCCGCATTGGGAAAAAAAGCGGGGCGAAGTTGTTGCAATCGAGCAGGTATCACTCTTTGGGCTTATTATCGTGCCAGAAAGAGATGTTGCTTATGGAAAGATAAATCCTTCAGAGGCTGGAGAGATTTTTATCCGCCATGCACTTGTTCAAGGTGAAATTGATAGAAAATTTCCTTTTATGATCCACAACCAGCGTCTGATTGAGGAGCTGCAGGAGGTTGAGGAGAAGACCCGTAAGCGGGATATCCTTGTTACTGAAGAGGATATCTATCTTTTTTACCAGAAACGCCTTGATAGAGATTTTTACAACATCAGAACATTTGCAAAATATCTCAAAGATAGAACAATCGACAGCCTCAGTAAAAATAACGTGGGACAGCCTGATTCTTTTCTCTGCATGACATTAGAGGATTTACAGCAAAAAGAGGTTGATGAAGAGCATTTGGCAGGATTTCCAGATAAGATTAAAATCGGCAGATCAACTTTTCATTTAGAGTATGACTTTAACCCTGGTGCTGCAACAGACGGGGTTACAATCAAAGTTCCAGTTTTGTCTGCACCTCATCTTTTATCTTCAATATACAACCAGTTCAGAGATTCAAAATACTCAGATACATCAGGCTTAGATACATCATGCAGAAATGGTGCTGTGAAAAGAGCATCAGCAATAGATTGGTTAGTTCCGGGTCTTTTTCGGGAAAAGGTTATGGCTCTTATAAAAAATCTTCCTAAATCTTACAGAGTAAAACTTCTTCCAGCATCAGAAAAGGCTGATATTATTGCAGATGAGATTGAAAACAGAGGACACCCTCTATTTTATGAGCTAAGCAGATTTGTAAAGATGCGTTTTAATGCAGATATTCCGCCGTCTATATGGTCAGACGAAGGGCTTGAGCCGCATCTTAAAATGAGAATATCAATAAGAGATGAAGAGGATAATGAGATTGCATCTTCAAGAGATTTGCAGATTTTAGAAGAGATTGCATCTGCCAACAATTTAGATTCAGCCGATATTTTTGAAAAGGCAAAAAAAAAGTGGGAGATAGAAAATATAACCTCGTGGGATTTTTTAACCAAACTCAATTTAAAATTTCTGCCTATTTCAATAAAGTTAGATGATATCAGCGGTTTAGAGAAAATTTCATTTGAGCTTTTTCCAGCACTTAGTGTTGAACCCAGCACTATCTCTTCAAATAGAGTAGGTATGGAAAACAGTAAAATTGCACTGCGTCTATTTACAGATTTACAACATGCCCAATCGTCTCACAAAGAGGCAATACGATTTCTATTTTGCATCTGTTATGAAAATGATATGAATGCTCTGAAAAAAGATATAAAAAGTGCTGCAAGGCTCAAAGGTTACTCTTCATTTTTTGGAGGAGTTGACAGGCTCAATTTTTCTATATTTGAATGTGCAACAAGATATCTTTTTGCTTGCGATATCAGATCAAAAGAGGATTTTGAGACGCATGCTGCCTTAATGCTTCCCAAACTCTATCCAACAGGACAGGAACTAATTTCAAGAGTAACTGAGATTTGCCAAGAGTATGAGTCAGCCATGAAATTTTTGCAGAGCATTCTTTTGAAAAGCCTTAATCGAGAGCAGATGTTTTTGCTTATGAACAGTTTAAAAAAAGAGCTTGAGCAGCTTGTTCCCCCTGATTTTCTTCAAAAATACCAATATAGCAGACTCTCTGAGCTTAAGCGTTATATTGCAGCTATAAAAATTCGGGCAGAGCGTGCCATAGTTGATCTTTCAAAAGATCAGAAAAGGTGGGCAGAGGTTGAAAAATATGTCTATCAGCTTGAAAAAATAAGTCTCGCTGTATTTGGCAGATTATCAGACGATTTTACATCAAACCCACCATTTACATTAAACCTGCCATGTTGTTCAAAAGAGAAGACAGAGGCATTTGATGAGCTTTTTTGGGCTGTTGAAGAGTATAAAGTCTCTCTTTTTGCCCAAGAGCTTAAAACAGCAATAAAAATCTCTGCCCGCAGGCTTGATTCACTATTTGAAGAGATTGATAAGATGATATGATTATAGAAAAAGATTATACGAATTATTCAGTTCTGATTGTTGATGATGAGGTGCAGATATGCAGGGCAATATCTAATCTTTTAAAGACTATCCGTATAAATTCAGTATATGCGTTAAATGCTGAAGATGCTTTACAGATAATTAAAAACAGCCCTGAGCCGTTTGCTCTAATCATTTCAGATCAGAGAATGCCCGGCATGAGCGGAACAGAGTTTTTTGAGCAGGCTGCTATTATTTCTCCTAACAGCATAAGATTTATGATAACAGGCTATGCAGATATAAACTCTATGATTGATGCTGTGAACAGAGGAGAGGTGCATAAATATATCACCAAGCCGTGGCAGAACCAAGATTTTTCAGCCTCTGTCAAAGAGGGGCTTGAACAGTATGAGCTTGAGATGGAAAACGTAAGGCTTTTTGCCCTTGCCAAAGATCAGAATGCTAAGTTGGTTCAATTGAACAAGATATTGAGCGAATCTGCAAAAAAACAGGGAGAAAGACTTGAAGAGTTGGATCAAAAGATATCTAAAGAGTTGTATAACAAGAGCCAGACAGAAGAAAAGAGCCTGAAAGATGAGGGTATTACATTCGATTTGGATAGAATCAAAGAGCTAACCCGACAGAGCGATCTGCTTGATTACGATAATATGAACAGATTTTATGAGCTTTTACTCTGTAAAATTGCAGAGCGTTTTACAGCTTTGAATTTAAATTAATGTTGAGGACAAAATTAATCTTGCGGCGGAAAAGATGGCAGATAAAAAGAGTGAAAAGATACTTGTTGTAGAGAGTGAACAGAGCATGGGGGATAGAATTGAGAGACTTTTAACCCGTGCGGGTTATGAGGTAAGGCTTGTAAACTCTTCATACCCTGCCATTGCTGCACTTGAAGCTTCAACTGCCTCTCCATTTGCACTTGTAATATCAGCTTACAGAATACCGGGAATGAACGGCGATGATCTGCTTGAACATGCCCGCTCTATTGCTCCTGATACCCAGAGAATGCTCTTTGCAGAGGCTTCTGACGCTGAGATACTTTTAAATGCCATAAATCGGGCAGCCATACACAGCTCTATTGCAGTGCCGTTTAAAGATGAGCTTTTTATATCTGAAGTTGCAAGAAGATGTAACCATTTTAGACAGATTCAGAAACGGGAAAGTTTAAAAAAGCTGACAGAACATCAAAATCAGCAGATGTATAAAATTGCATTAAGCCTTAAAAAGAAACAAGAGCAGTTTAAACAGCAGATTGAGGAAAAACAGCGTATAATCAACAATCTGCTATCTAAAGAGCCATATACAAACAAGATAGAAAGTGAAACAGACGTTAATCTGAAAAAAAACTCTATTTTTGCTGAGTGCAGAAGAGCTGCTCGTGAAATCAAAATTTTTTTTGAGCATACAGCATTTGAAAATAAATTTAAGATTAAACGTATAGATGATAATAGACTTAAAGAGTTAATTGATCATAGCTCCCAAATTATCACCGATAATTATGAATTATCTGATAGTATTAAAAAGTCTTACAATATGAGTGAGCCTCGCAATATGACTGAATCATACAAAGAGCTTATTGATATTATCGTTACCCTCTTTTTTCAAAATCAGCTATCAAAAATTAACAATCAATTCCAATATAATGAATTAGACTCAAGTAAAGAAACTCCATTTGAAGATAATATAGTTGTTTCTAAAACTCCTAAATCTCCTATAACGCCTAAAAATCCTATAACTCCTCCAGTTGATTCTGCTGCTAAAGCGTTTCCTGAGCTTACTATTAAAGGTGATTTAAATTATGAGACTGGAGATATAAAATTTAATGGAAATGTAACTGTAAATGGTGTTGTAAAGTATGGGTGCAGCGTAAATTGTGCAAATCTTAAAGCTCAGGCAGTTGAAGGGGGAAAAATTTATCTGACAGGTGATCTCAACCTCTCCTTAGGCATTATTGATTCAAATATTGTAAATGTTCAAGGCAGCGTAAATGCAAGATATATCCGCAACTCACGAATCAAGGCTTTAGGAGATATTGTTGTTCAAAAAGAGATTATTGATTCAGAGCTTTTTATCGGGGGGCGGTGCATTAATGAAAATGGACTTATTACATCATCGTTTATAAATGCCAGAAAAGGAGTATCAGCAGGCAGAATCGGCACAGCACACTCTTCTCCTTCAAAATTTGAAGTTGGAACTGAAGGCATAATTGAGATGATGAATGCTGATTTAGATGAGAGAATCCAGATAAAATCAGATGAATTAAAATTAATAAAAGATGAGATATTAAGTTTTGAATCTGAAGAAAAGACGCTGCACAGTAAAATTTCTGATGCTGTCTATATCCAAGATAATGCCCAGCTTAAGTTAAGAGGAATTGAAAAACAGCTTCCAAAAATAGAGGCTTCAGAAGATATTATGGAGGTTCAGCAGACGATTAAGATGGTCAACGAACTTCATGATCAAATAGAGAGTGCAGAAAAGGTTATTAATCAGGCATTTGAACGACAGGATATAATTGTTGAGCAGACGTTGATAAGGCAGCGTAAGATTGATGAGATAGATAAAGAGATCAGTGAAATCAGGCTTAAACAGATAACTCTCAAAGAGTTTGCAGTAAAAAATAGACCCAAAGCAGAACTGATTGTAAAGGAGCATATTATGGCGGGCACTGTTATCGCAGGCACAAAATCTCGGATTCTGCTTAAAAAAGATTTATCAGGGTGCAGGATATATGAAACCCCTTCAAAAGATAGGACAGGGGGCTATGAGATGGTGGTTGTCGATGTATCATAATTAATCTAAGACCAATTAAAACAGAAAAGGCTTTTAGATAAAAATCTAAAAGCCTTTAACTTATTTATATTGGCGGAGAAAGAGAGATTCGAACTCTCGATAGAGTTTTACCCCTATACTCGCTTAGCAGGCGAGTGCCTTCAGCCACTCGGCCATTTCTCCCCATAATATTTATATGCTCAGGAAAACTATTGCGGATTGCATATAATTTGGCGGAGGAGGTAGGATTTGAACCCACGAAGCTGTTACACTTAACGGTTTTCAAGACCGCCGCCTTCAGCCACTCGGCCACTCCTCCGAATTGATTGAGGAGCTTATATCACTTTAGAGTATTGTGGTCAATACCAAATTAAATTTTTAAAAAGATCTGATTATTATGGTGAAATTTCCTTTGGAATATCCTTTTAGGGCAGTGCCTATTTCTCAGTAATGTCCTTAATATTTTCAACAAATCTGACAACAACCTTATGTTTTAAAAAGTAGTCGCCCATAATAAGAAAGACCAGTAAAATACCATTAACAATTTGAACAGTTGCCCCGGGAAGCCCTAAAGATATCTGAATTGCATCTCCGCCTACAAGAATACCAGCAAAAAATAGTGCAGAAATAGTTACATATATTGGATTGAGTTTGGCAAGCCATGCAACAATAATAGCTGTAAATCCATAACCAGATGAGATTGAGGCGGGATATCCAAGATAGTGGTGGATTCCTGCAAGCTCTCCAACACCTGCAATGCCTGCAAGTCCGCCGCTTATAATCATAATTATAATTGTAGTTTTAAAGAAATTGATACCCGCATATCTGCCGGCTTCTGGATTTTCACCGATAACCCGCACCTCATAGCCGAAACGGGTGCGATAGACAACAATTGAGAGTATAACTATTGAGATAACGGCTATAATAAGTGTTACATAGTGTATTCTTGAGCCGGGTATCACCCCAAGAAGTGCGGAAGGATTTAAGTTGTTTGTGCCCGGAAAGCCGAATCGGGTGCTTCCTTTCCAAGGTCCTACAATCAGCATGGTAATAAGTTCAGCACAGATATAGTTGAACATAAGGGTAGAGATAACTTCATTGATAGAGAACTTTATTTTAAGTATTGCTGGAATCAGCCCGAGCAGAGCACCTCCTGCAAAACCTGCTAAAAACATAAGAGGAATCAGCAGATAAGATGGAAGAGTATCTCCCCACGCAAGACCTACCCATGTTCCCATCAGAGCACCCATAAGAAGCTGACCTTCAGCACCGATATTCCAAAATTTGCCTCTAAACGCAAGTGCAAGACCGCTTCCGATAAGCAGCAGAGGAATAGCTTTAGTGATGCTCTCCTTAATTCCATAGGCAGAGCCGAATGAGCCGGTAAATATCTTAGCGATTGCGTAGAAAGGATTGACATCACACAGTAAGAAGACAATACCAATAGCAACCAAAGAGGCAGCAAGAGAGCCGATATTTGTCATAAGAGAGCGGAGCGGTGTGATAGAATCTCTATCACAAACTGTAATTTTTAACATACAAAATCCTTAATTTTTAGCAGTAATTTCTATCAATAGATGATGCTTTTTTTATAAAAAAACAGCTTTAATAACGTACAGAACCTGCCATCATCAGACCAATATCTGCAAGTCTGTCTATGTCTGATGAGTCAAGAATGCCTGTAAATTCTCCTTGAAACATAACTGCAATTCTGTCGCACAGCTCAAAAATCTCATCTAAATCTTCGGAAAAGAGAAGCACTGCTCCTCCTTCACGTCTTCTTTTAAGAAGCTGTTCTCGCAGATACTCTGTTGCTCCGACATCCAATCCATAGGTTGGGTGGGAGGCAACAAGAAGAGACGGACTTTCGCTTATCTCGCGTCCGAGAATGAGCTTTTGAATATTGCCGCCGGAAAGGTTTTTAATTTGGACATTTATTGAGTTGGCAGCAACATTGTAGCTGTCGATTAGAGAACGTGTATGATTTTTTATACTTTTGTACTCTAAAAAAATATTTTGTGAAAATTTATCAAGATGGTGCTGCTTTAAGATTGCGTTATCGTAAAGAAACAGACCCGGAGCTATGCCGAATTTTATTCTCTCTTCTGGTACATGGGAGACTCCATAATCGTAAATTTTTCTTGGCGACATGTTTGTAATATTGTTTTTGCCGGCATAAACTGTTCCAGATTTAATGGCTCTTATTCCAGTTATCGCTTCAGCAAGCTCTTTTTGACCATTACCGGCAACTCCTGCAATGCCGAATATCTCGTTTGCATAGACTTCAAATGAGATATCTTTAACCACATTAATACCTTTATCTCCAACAACGTTCAAATTAGAAACTTTTAATACAAGCTCTCCTTTTGGCATAGGTTCGCGGTTGACATTAAAGAGCACTTCCCGACCTATCATCATTCTTGCAAGTGAGCGTTTATCTGTATCAGAGGTGTCTGCGTGTCCTGCAATTTCACCCTTCTGGATTACTGTTACCCTGTCGCATATATCCATTATCTCATCTAATTTATGGCTTATCAGGATAATCATATGCCCTTGGGCTTTCATATCTCTAAGGATTCTGAAAAGCTCTTTTATCTCTTGCGGAGTGAGAACTGAGGTCGGTTCATCTAATATTAGAAGATCAGCACCATTTAAGAGTGCTTTTATAATCTCAACCCGCTGCTGCTCTCCGGCTGACAACTGCCAGACTTTTTTATACGACTCAATGGAAAAGTTAAATTTTTCAGAAAATTCTACAACCTTTTTGAGAATTCGTATTTTTGGAAAAAAGAACGGTGTCTGCTCATAAGCAAGTGCAATATTTTCAATAACAGTGTGGTTTTGTATGAGCATAAAATGCTGGTGTACCATTCCTATCCCGTGATGTATGGAGTCTATCGGCGATTTTATCTTTACACGCTCTCCATTTATCCTAATCTCTCCAGAATCTGGCTGGTAAAGTCCATAAAGGATATTCATCAGCGTGGTTTTGCCGGCTCCATTCTCACCTAAAAGACCAAGAATTTCACCGGAACTTATATTCAGATTGATATTTTTATTTGCAAAATTACCTTGAAAAGATTTGCAGATATTGACCATTTCAAGTGTTTGGATTTTTCTCATAATATCTTCTTATTTACACATTTAACAATTTGAATTAATTAGTATTTTTTTCATTGTTTTCATCATTTTTAAATATCAGCTTTTTTTACACGCTGTTTGATATCTTTACTCTAAAAACATTGCATCGCCATAACTGAAAAAACGATATTTCTCCCCAACTGCCTCTTTGTATGCCTTTAAGATTGTTTCTTTTCCAGCAAAGGCTGACACAAGCATCAGCAAGGTTGACTCTGGCAGATGAAAGTTTGTAATCATGGCATCTACCATTTTAAATTTATAGCCCGGATAGATAAAAAGATCACATTTTCCGCTTCCTGCTTTAATCGTCTGATTTAAATCGGCTGCATACTCAAGAGTTCTTACAGAGGTAGTTCCAACAGCAACTATACGCCTTCCATCGGCTTTTGCTCTGTTTACAGCCGCTGCTGAATTTTCTGGAATAGAAAAAAATTCAGAGTGAATCTTATGATCACGAATATCATCAACTCTTACCGGAACAAAAGTTCCATAGCCCACATGCAGAGTTATATGGGCAAATTCAACTCCCTTCAGCCGAAGCCTCTCCATAAGAGATTGGGTAAAGTGAAGTCCGGCAGTAGGGGCGGCAACAGCACCTTTTTCGGTTGCATATACTGTCTGGTAGCTCTCCTGATCAGATACGTGCTTATGTTCAGCACCGTTACTATTTATAATTGGAGGATTTTCACTGCGGTGGATATATGGAGGAAGAGGAATTTCACCTAAATTTTCAAGCATGGCATCAAGATTATCTTTGCTGGCAATATCAAAGAATCTGACGGTAAATATTGCGTTATTTACACCCGACACTTCAGCCTTAAGCTCTTCTTGCTGGTTTCCAAGCAATAACCGAGTCCCTATTTTTGGACTTTTGGAGGCACGAATCATACATTCGCACTCAAAATAACCTCTCTGTTTTTGGGCAGCAATTCCACCGGCATAATCGAGAATCAGCACTTCAACTTTGCCGCCGCTCTCTTTATGTCCTTTAAGCCTTGCAGGTATAACGCGTGTATTGTTGATAACTAAAAGATCATCTGGTCTTAAAATATTTTCAATATCTTTAAAGTGTAGATGGGATATTACTCCTAAGTTTCTCTGAAGCCTCAATAATCTTGACTCTTCTCTATTGTCGGCAGGGTGCTGTGCAATAAGCTGGTCAGGAAGATTGTATCTGTAATCTGAAAGTAAATACATTGATGTTAATTATTATCCGTTTTACAATATTTTATTGCCAAAATAGACCACTCCAAGTCCTAAAAGCATAAGAACTGCACCAAAACGGCGGAGAGAGTTTTCAGGAAGCTGTGTTACTGTTAATATTATCTCTTTCATTTTTTCTGGAAAGGCAAAATAGGGCAGCCCCTCTACAATCATAACCATTCCTATTACACAAAGAAAAAATTTCATTATTTACGCTCCTTTTTATCTTAAGAAAAGCTGTATCATATAACTATTTCTAAAACTATAGCACAAAAAAATATTATTGATAAATCAAATCATCAGGGTTATAAGATATTGTTGGAATTATTCATAAATCGCTACAATTTGACCAATCTTTTATGAAGATTTATTAAATTTTAACCCTTTTTATTGCCTGTTGTTGAGCCATTTCAATCAGGTAATAATTATAATAAAATCGTCTAAAGTTTTAACTTAAATTATTAATTTTAAGAGATATCAGGAATAGATAAAATTATGCAGTACGAACCTGTAATAGGACTTGAAGTCCACGCCCAACTAAAAACTGAAACCAAAATATTTTGTAGCTGCTCTACTAAATTTGGAGCTGAACCAAATGCAAATACATGTCCAGTCTGCACTGGTATGCCAGGTGTGCTGCCAGTTTTAAACAAAAAAGCTGTAACATTTGCCATCAAATGTGCTCTTGCCACAAACTGCACCATTGCAAGAGAGAGCAGATTTGACAGAAAAAACTACTTCTATCCTGACCTTCCTAAAGGTTACCAGATTTCGCAATATGCCTATCCAATAGCAGAGCACGGCTCTCTTTTAATTGATCTTGACAACGGGATTGAGAAAAAAATTGGAATCACAAGAATCCACATGGAAGAGGACGCTGGCAAGCTGATACATGATCCTGAAAGAGCAAGAAGCATGGTTGATCTTAACAGAACCGGCGTTCCGTTAGTGGAGATTGTAAGCGAGCCTGATATCCGTTCTGCTGCAGAGGCTGGTGCATATTTGAGAAAGCTGCACGCAATCTTAAGATATATTGATGTGTGCGATGGCAATATGGAGGAGGGAAGTTTCAGGTGTGATGCAAATATCTCTCTTCGACCAGTTGGCGAGGAAAAATTCGGCACACGTACCGAGCTTAAAAATCTCAACTCATTTAAGCATGTGGAAAAGGCAATTTTGTATGAAATTCAACGCCAGACCTATCTGCTTGATGAAGGTAAGAAGGTTATTCAGGAGACAAGGCTTTGGGACCCGGTAAAAAATCTAACCAAATCGATGAGAGGAAAGGAAGATGCTCATGATTACCGTTATTTTCCTGATCCTGATCTTGTTCCGCTTATTGTTGATGAGGCTTGGATCGATGAAGTTAAAGCAGATATGCCTGAGCTTCCAGATGTTAAAAAAGCACGATTTATAGAGCAGTACAATCTCTCCTCTTATGATGCAGAGGTTTTAACATCATCAAGAAATCTTGCAGACTATTTTGAGGCAACTGCTGCTCTTCTTCAGGACAAGAAACTTGCAGCAAACTGGATAATGGGACCTATACTTGCCATGGTAAAGAGTGAGGGCAACACTATTGATGCTCCTCCAATATCTGCTGCTGATCTTGCAGAGCTTCTTACGCTTCTTGAGAAAAATGTCATCAACTCCACTGCTGCTAAGACTGTTTTTGAAAAGATGATCTCTTCAGACAACAAAAACAGCGAGTTAAAAGCTATCCAAATTGTTCGTGAAATGGGACTTGAGCAGGTGTCAGATCAATCTGCACTCAAAGCAGTTGTAGATGAGGTTATTGAACAGAACCCTTCTGAACTTGAGGCTTACAGAAATGGTAAAACAAAACTTTTCAGCTTTTTCATGGGTCAGATTATGAAAAAGACTAAAGGCAAGGCTGATCCAAAAATAGTAACTCAGCTTCTTGATGAAAAATTGTAATTTTATTAATCGGAGTAACAATGAACCCAAAAATATTAAAGGCAGCAGCAGATAGGTTTTATATTTTGCCGATATGCTTTATTTTTATTCTGTTACACTTTTCTTTTGTGTCTGTTGCAGGAGCAGAATCAGCATCAGCAGAGGCATCTACCACGCCATATACTACGGCATCTACAATCAAAAAGATTGCCATTGTTCCATTTGAAATTAACTCTCAGCAGGATATCTCGTACATTAAAAACGGTATCTTTCAGATGCTCTCTTCAAGGCTTGCGTGGAAGGGGAATACATCTGTAGGAGCTGCAAATAAACCAAATGTTGATATTTCGCAGTTTGACTATGTTGTAAAGGGCAGCATAACTGAGTTTGCAGGGGCATTTAGTGTTGATGCAACTGTTTATAATGTAAGCGAAAAACAGTCTCAATCTTTTTTTGCACAAGCTGAAAATCAAGAAAAGATCATTCCAAGTGTTGAGCTGTTGAGTGCTAAAATCAATAAAGATATTTTTAACAGGGATACAGAGGCTCTTGCATTGGTTGATGATCAAAAAAGCAAAGCTGCAATCAGAGCAAATCCGGAAAAGCTAATTCCGCAAGCTGCTATTCAGCCGGCTGAGAAAAAGAGACCTTTTTGGAAATTCTGGGGAAAAGATAAGAGTGAAGATCAGATTATAACATCAAGCCAAAGCTCTTTTCCTGCATCAGTAAATGGCAGCAGTGCAACAATCGATAAAAGTGAGCCAGAAGAGAAGATTGTGCTTCATACAGAGATAGACCCTGAAGATGAAGAAGAGCTGGAAAAAGAGAAAAAACCCTTTTGGAAATTTTGGTAGGATAGGCATAAAATCATGGCAAATGAGACCATTCTTATTGTTGATGACGAAGAAGATATCCTTGAGCTTGTAAAATATAACCTTGAGCGGGAAGGTTACGCAGCAATATCTGCACTTACCGGCGAGGCAGCTCTTAAATTGGCAAGGCAGAAAATGCAGCCGTCACTAATTGTCCTTGATCTCATGCTTCCCGGTATTAACGGGCTTGAAGTTACCAAAATTCTTAGGGCAGACAGCTCAACTGCCCATATTCCAATCATAATGCTTACTGCTAAAGGTGAAGAGTCAGATATTGTTACTGGTTTGGAGCTTGGTGCAAATGATTATATGTCAAAGCCTTTTAGTCCAAGAGAGTTAGTTGCACGTATCAGGGCTATTATGAGAAGGCTTCCTGTCCAAAATGCAGATATTAGGCAGGCTTCAAATAGTGAGTGTACAGTTTTAGGAGATATGGTTATTGACAATGGGCGGCATGTTGTAAAAATATCTGACAACCCTGTTGATTTAACCTATTCAGAGTTTGAGCTTTTATCATTTCTATGCTCTAAGAAGGGGTGGGTCTTTACCCGAGGTCAGATTATGGACGCAATTCATGGCGATAACTATGCGGTAACGGAGAGAAGCGTAGATGTTATAGTTGCAGGTCTTCGTAAGAAATTGGGATCATTTGCCCATTTAATAGAGACTGTCAGAGGAGTTGGATATAGGTTTAAAGATGATAGTGGTTACTAAAAGAAGACGCAAAATTTTGTGGCAGATTTTTCCATCGTTTTTAATTATTACCGTTATATCTCTTACTGCTGTAACTTGGTACTCCACAACTGTGTTTAAATCTTTTTTTCTTGGCAACACTGAAAGCGATCTGACAACCAGAGCCGAATTTGTCAAAAGAGAATTTCTCTCACGCTACCCTAATCACAATCTTAGTGCATCAGATATAGATATAGATCGTATCTGCAAAGATATTGGTCAGACTACCAGAACAAGAGTAACTATTATTCTTCCTTCAGGAGAAGTGGTTGGAGACTCTTTCGGCAATATCGGCTCTATGGAAAATCATAAGCACAGATATGAGATTGCACTTGCAATGAAAGAGAAAAAAGGGGTTTCTATCAGAAAGAGCGGAACATTGGGAGAGAGCATGATGTATATTGCCCTTCCAGTTGTTAAAAATGATATTTTGCATCAAAGTAAGAACGATACAGCATTAAACATCAATGAGCTTTTATGGATTGTAAGAGTTGCTATTTCAATAGAATCTATTGAAAAGCAGATAAAATCTATACAAAAAAACATCTTTATTGCCCTTTTGATCACAGTTACTGCAGCAGCAGGGGCAAGCCTTTTTGTAGCAAGGCGGATCACAAAGCCTATTGAAGCTATGAGAACTGGTGCAGATAATTTTGCAAACGATAAGCTGGCAACGCCGCTTCCCCTTCCCGATTCTGAGGAGCTTTTCCAACTCGCATTAACCATGAATAAGATGGCTCAGACTCTTGATGAAAAGATTAGAACTTTAGAAGATCGCGGCATGGAGCTTGAAGCTGTCCATTCAAGTATGAGAGAGGGGATAATCGCAGTCGATCCTGATGAGAGGATAATTACGGCAAACAGTGCTGCTGCTGCAATGTTCGGCTATTCTCCTGAGATGGTAAAGGGACGCAATATCCACGAAATAGCACGATACTATGAGCTTGAGCAGCTTATAAGAAAAGCACTTGCCAACCCAGAACCTGTTGAAGATGATATTGTTATATCTGGTGATGGTGACCGTATATATAATGTTCACTCTACAGCTCTTTGCAACTCTTCAGGAGCAAGGCTCGGCACTCTGATTATTTTTCATGACATTACAAGAATACGAAAACTTGAGACAATGCACAAAGATTTTGCTGCTAATGTTTCTCATGAGCTTAAGACTCCGCTTACATCAATAAAGGGCTTTGTAGAGACTCTTGAAAATATCATGCAGCAAGATTCAGGAAGAGATGATTTAGATGCTTCTAAACATGAAAAGTCTATTCAATTTCTTAAAATAATTGATAAAAATGTGGATCGTCTTATTGCTCTTATTAATGATCTGCTTGCCTTGTCACGGGTTGAGCGGGAAGAGGGTACAGTTGTTAAACTTGAGCCTCATGATATTACTCAGATTATTCAAGAGGCAGTTGATTACTGTAGGGAAATGGCTGCCGTAAAAAATATAAAAATCGAATACGTTTCTGGTTTTAGCGGGCAAAATGTTGACCAATCTAATACTTATAAAGATGCTGATACTGATAAAGATGGTTCGGCAGAAGGAAGTGTAAAAGAGGGCTTGACAGCTTTAATTGATCCTATACTCATGCAGCAGGCTGTAGCAAATCTGCTTGACAATGCAATTAAATATAGTAGTGAGGGGGGGCGGGTTGTTGTTGCCTGCAACTTAAACAGCCGTGATATTATTATAAGTATTACCGATTATGGTCAAGGAATTGCAAATGAACATATCTCAAGAATTTTTCAACGGTTTTACAGGGTTGATAAATCAAGAAGCAGGGATATGGGAGGAACTGGCTTGGGGCTTGCAATTGTAAAGCACATTGTAAGGTATCATAAAGGAGATATATCTGTTACAAGTTCACCTGGAAAAGGGAGCACATTTAAAATAATACTACCCTCTGTAAGCTGAAAATGTTATACGATTTTTTTACTCAAAAAAAGGGAACTGACAATGCCGTTTAAAAGCGTGGATCATGTAATGGAAAAATTGGAGTCTGCAAATTATATCGCCTCAAGAGAGATTGCGACTGTAATTTTTATTGCCATGTCCACAAATAAACCAGTGCTTGTTGAAGGTCCTGCCGGTGTTGGCAAAACCGAACTTGCTAAGGCTCTATCTGATTGTTTAGGCAGGAAACTTATACGTCTTCAATGTTATGAAGGTCTTGACGAGGCAAAAGCACTTTACGAGTGGGAATATGCAAAGCAGCTTCTATATACGCAGATGGTAAAGGATAGGATAAATACTGTTATTGCAGATACTGTCTCTTTATCTGACGCAGTTGATAGAATTGCTGCCCAAGAAGATGCTTTTTTTTCAGAGCGTTTTATTCAGCCAAGACCTCTTTTGCAAGCTATTTCCTCTGCTGAACCTGTTGTGCTTTTAATTGATGAGGTAGATAAATCTGATCCTGAGTTTGAGGCATTTCTTCTTGAACTTTTAAGTGATTTTCAGGTAACAATTCCTGAGCTTGGAACACGTAAGCCTGTTACAATACCATTTGTTTTTTTAACATCAAATAACTATAGAGATATGAGCGATGCCCTTAAAAGAAGGTGTATCCACCTTTACATAGATTACCCTACGCCAGAACGGGAAAAAGAGATTATCTATCGAAAAATTCCCCATATTGATCAGATGCTTCTTGAACAGATAGTTGCAAGCGTTAATAAAATAAGGGGAATGTCTCTTAAAAAGAATCCATGTGTCTCTGAATCAATTGATTGGGCAAGGGCACTTATGGCACTTGGTATAAACGAACTAAATGACACTCATATTATGGAAACACTCAATGTTGTATGCAAATACAGATCAGACCATAATATTGTCAGCAGCAATTTAAGCCAAGTTCTGCCTTAAAACCGACTATTAGTAATTAACGACCAAGACTATTGCATAAAATCAGGAACTTAAAAATATTTAAATCTTAAACACGGCGGTGAGCATGCAATACAACATATTAACCGAGCAACAGCTTGATGCTATTGATAATATACTTCGTCAAAAACTTATAAAAGCAGGTGTAAGAAACGTTATACTTATTGACATGGCAGGCAACACCATTTCCGAGCAGAGCAACGGCAAGTTTAAACTTGATACTATCTCGTTTGCTGCTCTTGCTGCTGGTAATTTTGCAGCAGTTGAAGCTATGGCAACGCTTGTCGGGGAGTCTGAGTTTTCACTGCTGTTTCATAAGGGTGAGACCTCCAGCGTCCATTTTAGTAAAATAAATAAAGATTTTCTTTTAATTACAATGTTTCAAAAAGACATCTCTCTTGGTATTATACGCTTAAAAGTAACTGATACTATTGAGGCTCTTACTAAGGTTCTTTACTCTTAATAAAATTTAAGGATTATATGTTATTATTTCAAAGCATGATACCGGATATGCAAAGATATAACTCAATCATATACTTAGAAGTCTGCGCACCTACTTGTGATTATTTGTGGTAAGGAGGATATATTTTGGCTTTTATAAATATTAAAACCAAGGAAGTGCAGGTAAAAATAGTATATTACGGTCCCGGAAGAGGCGGTAAAACTGCAAACCTTGAGTATATCTACAAAAAATACCGCAATAATATAACTACCGAGATGGTCAGCCTTAAAACGCATGATGATAGAACGCTGTTTTTTGATTTTCTTCCGTTTGATGTTGGTAAAATTAAAGGATATGATGTATCAATACAGTTATATACAGTGCCCGGACAGGTAAAATATAATGCAACTCGTAAACTTGTGTTAAAAGGTGTTGATGGAATTGTTTTTGTAGCTGATGCAACAGTAGAGCGGCGAAAGAGCAATATTGAGTCTCTTAAGCAGCTTCAAGAAAATCTTGAGTCATACAACCTTAATCTCAATACCATTCCCCTTGTGATGCAATATAATAAATATGATCTCAAAGATGCCGGCGTTCCTCTGCTTTCGCCGCAGACCATGCAGCAAGATTTGAATAGCCAGCTGAGAGTTCCAGCCTTTGCTGCAAGTGCACTTGTAGGAGGCAATGTTGTTGCTACACTTAAAAAAATCATATCATTAACTTTATCATCAATTCAGGATCAACTCTTTTAAGCTATGCTTACCCTTTTTACAATCGCTCTTTTTTAGGAGGTGCGCATTTTGAATACAATATCTACTAAAGACAACAACACTTCTGTCAGTGAACTTAAGCACCTCACGCTTTCCATTGATAGAGGGATAACAGATGATCTTAATCAGCAGATTATAAGAATAACAGACTATCTTGGGCAGCAATGGCAAAATGACAAGATACTTTCAACGCTTGTCAAGATGGTGCGTGCCTTATCAGAATATACTGCTTCTGGAAAGAGTAATATAAATGCAGCAGATTCGATCACCCTGATAGGTTCTATCGTTTTACAGATTGAGAATCTTTCCAGCAGTAAGGGTGTCAATCTGCCGATAGCAAAAAAACAGGCAATTCTTTCTGAAGAGATTGCAAAATATAATAAATTAAAACAGCAGATAAAATCTGTTCCTAAAGCCAGCAGCGTATCCTACAGTTCGACTGATACGGGCGGAAATATAATAGCTGAACTCAAAAGCATTATTCTCTCATTAGATTGGGAGATCACAGACGAGCTGATCCAGAGCTTGGACAAAGAGGTACAAAGACTCCAAACCCACTGGCAGAACAGCAAAATTCATCTTTCATTTCTTCAGATGTTCAGAAGCATTGGAAACTATGTACTCAGCAAAGGGTCAAATACCCACCCTGATTCAATCTCGCTTCTTAACTCACTCTACAGAAGTTTTGAGATGATTGTAACTAATCCTTCCATGAAAGTTGCCCAGCAAAAAGAGATACTTTTAAGAGAGATGAAAAAGTTCAATGACCTTAAACAGCTAATCTCTTCTGCTAAAATATCCAAGCCTCGCCGTGATTTGAATGTACCTGACTCTCCTTCTGCGTATGGCGGTGTCAGTCCAATGGATGATCTTATAGGTACTAAGAATAGCAGCAATCTCTCTCCAGTAGATGATCTTATTGAAGAGATTCATATGCTTCAAGATTCAGGTGATAGAACCCACTCAATGGATAGTAACAGAGCCTCTCACGGTTCAGGCAGTGCAAATACAAATCCTGAAATTAAAGAGATTATTCCTAACAGACTCAAAAAACAGCCTATTGAGGAGATTCAGACTCGTCTTGATGCCTTTTTTGATGAAGATGAACCTTTATCAGAACTTGCATTTGCAGATTCAGGAGAGGAGGTTGTTCCATACAAATCAGATAAAGAGGCATTTAGTTCTTATGCCGAGGTAGCACCAGCAGAGCAATTATCTGATAATGATGCTGCTTTAGAAGATACAGAAGATATCTCATTTGAAGATGAGACCCCTTTAGATATGAACGAAATAGAGTTGACTGAAAGTCTTCAAGATATATCAGCAACCTCCTCAAATGATTCTGGCTCAATCTCATTTGAGGACTATGATGACACAAAGAAACAACAATCACCTGACTTTATACAGCCGGTTAGTAAGAGCGATTCAACTTCTGATGGTATGGTGCCGTACGACTTTGAGAATGAGATCTTTGAAGAAGAAGAGCTAAAAATAGAATCTGATGCTGCATTTCTAAATAGCAGTAATGAATCAACAGAGGTAAAGACGTTATTGGAAGAGCTTAAATCTACTGTTGGAAGATGTATGTTTCATGGCAGTGCAAAGGAGCTGAAAGAGATCAATGATAAAATTAAAACTCTTGAACAGTTATGGAATGAAGAGCCTTCAAAACTTATTCTATTGAAAATGGTCAAATCTCTTGCCGGATATTTTGATCTGCTTGCACCTGCACCAGATGAACAGAATCTTGAGCTTATGCTCTATATTGTTGAGTCAATGGAAAACTCTGCCTCAAACAGCGTTTCAGATAGTAATAGAGATAAAAATGAATCTAATACTGATATTATTGATCTGTTTTCTAAATACATTGATTTTCAAAATAAAATAGTTAAAAAAGATATCTCTGCCGGCTCAATGGCTGATATACCTGAAAAGACACTAAAATCAGAAATAGATTATTCTGATATAGATGGGAATCCTAATCTGTTGGGTAAAGAAGAGACTTTGGCAGATAAAGAGATATTGTACGATAAAACTATAGAAGAGACATCAGATGTTGAGAAGAAGATGACAGAGCCAACAGGGCTTTGGAGCAAAATCAAGAAATGGTTAGGGTTATGATTGTTAAAAAAAATAGAACCATGAGGAGGGCAGAGTATTGATTTTCTTTTGCGAAGATTGCGGTGCAAGAAACAGTTTGACAGATGAATCTATACAGCAGGGGATTGTCACTTTTAGATGCAAAGTGTGTAATTATTTAAATTCATACCCACTGCCAGGAACTACACGTCAGAATGCTGGAAAGATGCCTCTTAAAGAGAGTATTGATTCAAAAAGCTGTATAAAAAATAGGTAGGCGGAATCTAAAATATAGAATAATCTGATAAAACCAATAAGTAAATCTAACAGGAGGTTTTTAATGTCAGCTCAGACAGTCATTTTAATTTTCACTTTGGTCATCTATATGATTATTATTTTTGTATTTAACAAAGCAAGGAAAAAATATGCAGGGGGAAAGGTTGGAGAGGTTATCAATCTTATTATAGTGACAGTTGCCCTTCTATTTATAGCAGACTATGCACAAATACTATCGTCTTATCTTGATAAAGAGCTTATTGAGACAATACAGGCTCTTTTTAGAACAGCAGGTCTCTCTTTTCTTGCATACGGCGGTGTAAGAGTTGCGGGATCATGAAACAAGAATAGATATTTAAGGGTGCTGCTCATTGTTCTATTAACTGAACAATGAGAATATCCCTTTTTTAGATTTGTTACGCTTTTGTTCTGCACCAGAGAGAGGTGAAGCTATGCTGTTAATGATATTTGTCAGATCATTGACGATTCTATTTTTCTCCAGCGATTCAGTGTGATATTTTTTTACATATCCAATAATATTTTCAATCTCCTTCAATATACTCTGCATAGGATTCATTCCAAGAATAGCTGCAATTTTACGCAATACAAGCGTTGTATAGGCATTAAAACCGTTAATAAGAATCTCTTTGCCACTCTCCTCTTCATTTTCAATCAGCTCTAACTGCTCTATAATTGATTTAATATTAGAACTTGTATGGTGTGAAGGGTGGTAATTTTCAAATATCTTCTTGTAATCATCAGAAATATCTGCCTTTATCTCATCAAAAATAGATGCTGCCCTATCTCCTAACTCATGTTCTATATTTTTGATAACAGATTTTAAAATATCATTATATACAGTTATAACAGAAGAATACTCTTTTTTACCAGCACCGCTGTTGCTTAGCTGAACCTCCTCTTTTTTCTCAATAAGTCCATAAGAGTTGAGAGAAAATATGATCTTGTAAACAGCAAACTCATCATAACCGCTTTGTGCAACTATCTGCCGGATAGTACGGCTGCCGTCGATTAACGAGAGAATACGCCACTCATTGGCATTTAGCCTTATCTCATCTTCTTTGTTCTGAACATTGCCCGTAATCTTAAAAACAAGATTTTCACTTGTTATAACGGTATTTAGCACGGATAACTCATCAATTCTTCTTGATGCTTCAAGAATAAGCTTCATCGGGTTAAGCTGTGTTATAACCATTCCTTCTAAGTTGAGCTTTACATCTTTATATTCAAACTTACCCTTTTTCCAAAGCAGAAGACTGTAGAGAATCTCCTCTACCTGTTTGGTATTGTATTTTTTCAAGGTGCTCATAGTTACATATCCCTTGTCAACAAGTATTTTGCCAAGAGATACTTTCTGCTCACGACCAAGTGCAAGGCACTTTTGCAACTGTTCTGCTGAAATAATACCGTCTTGTCTTAGTATGTAACCAAGCCGCGACTCTTTTTGAGAACCAGAGGCATATACAATGGTTCCTTCCTCAAAAAAGACTTTACACTCATTATCTCCACTCGTTACTCTTAGCAGACCAGTTTTCTGATCATTGCACAAAAGCTGAAGAATACTTGTCAAAAACAAGCCCTCAAAATCACCTTGAAGATTCATAGCCAACTCTCTTGTTTAAGGTTGTTGTTTATATTATGCTGCCCATAAATGAAAAACCGCATTAAAAATCGATATTTATTATATACTATAAATAATATAAATATGG
Organism: uncultured Desulfobacterales bacterium; assembly: GCA_964539635.1. GTDB lineage: Bacteria > Desulfobacterota > Desulfobacteria > Desulfobacterales > Desulfobacteraceae > Desulfamplus. The sequence continues at coordinate 24,994 of CAZIJN010000029.1, forward strand.
CTGACAACTTAAAAAATAGTTAAAAAAACCATTTATCTGAAACAGACAGGAGATAGTCTCATTACAATGCTCAATATCATGGTTGAATTTACAAACTGCTGCCGCTCATATGGACTTAGGGTCTCAACAAGCGAGGTGCTGGATTGCATACGTCATATCACCATTGTTAATCCTCTTGATGAAAAAGAGTTTAGAACGGTTGTCCAGAGTAATTATGCCAAAAGCAGGCGGGATCAGAGCCGTTTTAACTCACTATATGATCTTTTTTTTCATGGAAGAAAGGTTGTAAATTCAGAAAATAGTTTCACACATCTTTCAGGTACATTCAATAAAATTATCGATACAGTAGAAAAAAATGGGGATAGCGACCCTATAGAAAAATCTCTTGTTGAATTTATGAGGGGTAAGCCAGCAAAATTTTTAGAGCATATCCACAAGCTCAATATAATGGCTGTCAGAGATCAAAAATTTTTCAAATCCAACATGGATCAGCTCTCTGCAAAACTTGGTATAATGCTTGCCATTAACCAGATGAGACAGCGTATTGCAGGACTTGCCGGCAGCCATTTTGATAATTTAGATCAGCAGAGTATTAAAGTTGTTAATCGCCATTTTGATAAAATCTTAGACTCTGCACAAACTGTTCTTACCAACGAGCCGAGAGAGTTAAATGATTCGCTTATTGAGAGAAAATCTTCAATATTATCTAAAGAAAAAGTTGGTCAAATACCGTTCTCCTCATTAAGCGGCAAAGAGACAGCAGAAGTTATGGAAGTTATAGAGATGTTTACTAAAAAACTTAAAGATCAGGCAAATAGGCGTTTTAGAGTCAAAAAGAGAGGCGTTATAGATATAAAGAAAACTCTTCGTAACTCCGGTAAATATCAGGGAGTTCCATTAGACATACGATTCAAAGACAGACCATTAAACAGAAGCTCTCTTGTTGTTCTTTGCGATGTATCTGGCTCTGTCTGGTCATCAGCAAGATTTATGCTCAATGTTTTGTATGCCTTACAAGAGTGTTTTGCACGGGTAAAAAGTTTTATATTTATTGCAGAAGTTGTTGAGGTAACTGATTATTTTCAAAATGGCGGTATAGGTTATGAAAATGCTCTGAATCCTTTTAATAGAGATGTAAGGGTAAATGAATTTAATTCTACTAACAGAGTCAATCAGGCAGTTGAAACTATATTGAACAGCAATATCATAAACACAAGCGAACATACAGATTATGGTGCTGCGTTCAGTTCATTTAAAAAGCAGCATCTCAATCTTTTAAATCATAAAACTACTGTGATTATAATGGGAGACGCTCGTTCCAACTATCTAAACCCTCAAGCTCATATTTTAGGCGAGATACGGGAGAAGTGCAGACGGATTATCTGGCTGACCCCTGAACCTCACAACACATGGACAAGTGGAGACAGCGAAATTTTTGCCTATAAACCTCACTGTCATGAAATTCGTACCTGCATGAATTTGAACCACTTAACCCAGTTTGTTCAGGAGCTTGTGCTTTAATAGAACGGTTATGAGCATAATTCTTAGATCAGATATAAAACAAAATATAAAAACATCAAATACTTAATAGAGTAATGGGCTGCTATATCTCATGTCTGACAATTCTGCCCTCTACAAGGTGTCTGACCTCTTCAGCAATGTTTGTCGCATGATCTCCGATTCTTTCTAAATGTCTTGAGATAAGATAACGGTTTACAATCTGCCCCGCATATTCAGGTGCTGTTACGATTGCGGCTTTCATGGCATCATACGCATCATTTCTGATTGCATTTACCTGTTTATCCATAATTTGCACAGACTCTGCTATGTCGCAATCCATCTGGACTAAAGCATCAAGGCTTTTTTTGAGCATAATGCCGGTAAGTTCTGCCATTCGTGTGTAATCAAAATCGTATTTGCCCATATTTTTGCCAGAAATTGTTCTGACTCTCTGTGCAATGTTGACAGCCTCATCAGCCACCCGTTCAAGATCATTGTTGATTTTTATTACAGCAATTATAAACCTTAAATCAACTGCGACCGGCTGGTAAAGTGCTAAAATTTTAAGGCACTCCTCTTCAATATCAACTTCCAGCTCGTCAATCTCAACATCAGAATCTATAATTGACTCTGCAATATCTCTATCTCCTTGTTTTACAGCATCTACTGCCTTTCTGAAACGGTGTTCCGCCATTGCCCCAAGCGATAGAATGGATTGCTTTATCTTGTTCAGCTCTTTTTGCAGATTTGCAGCCATATTAAAAAATTTCCTTTAGATTAAGTGTTTTAAATCGTTCTAAGAAAAGATCATTAAAATGCTCTTTTCTTACCTGAAAAGATTGCAGGATATCATTGTATGAGGATTCGCTGAAAAGAGGTTTAAGAGTCTTATCTGCCAGCACCTGATTTAATAGTGTAATTGCAGCATCTGTGTCATGCCACTCTCCTAAAGGCTGATGTATCTGCTTAAGATTCTTATTCATAAGCTCAAAAGATTCAAGGTAAAACAGGCTGGATAGCGTCTCAAGAGTATATCGGCTTTTTTTGCACAATATTCTGATATCATGGAAATCTTTCTCTTCCAGCACGCTTTTATTCCTAAAGCCGTCTAAAAGGTCAAACAGAGTTTTAAGATAATCTTTTGAATATTGGCTGATTTTATCTTGATCAGATTTTAGAGAGTCACCATACTTTGCTATTGATGCAAGCGAACTTTCCACAGCAGACCAGTTTTTTCTGAGAACAGACAGATTAAATTTTTTGCAGAATTTAAAAAACTCTTGTTTCCCTGTCATCTCTTTTTGTTTGAGCAGATTAAAATATTCGCTCAAATTTACATCCAAACCAACTTCTGAAATATACGCTCTTGTCATTGTCTGAAGCACCTGAGCATCTCGTATTGGTGCAGCAGCTTTAAACAATTTTTTTATAGGTTGATATGCTTTTCTAAGATCAAAATAGGGTGTAATCCCTTTAATCAGTTCAAGAAAAGCCCTTATTTTTTTTATCTCAACTCTAAGTTCGTGTATAGAATATTCATCAGCACTTTCCGAAGCAACGGAAAAGTGTTTGTTAATCTCAGTCTCTCTTAAAATATAATAATCTTTGAACTCCTGCATAACCGTAAACTCCTGCGTAAATCAGTTTTTAAAATTCTTGCTTAACATTATGTTTCTGATAAAGGGACCTGACAAGTCCGTCTGCAAGACCTATTTGCGGCACATGAATTTTCTCTATTTTTCCCCATTTCATAATTTTCAAAAACGTGGAAGCTGCTGGAATTATTACATCAGCCCTGTCAGTATGAAGATTTAGTATCCTGATGCGTTCATCAAATGAAAACGAGTTCAAATAGTTAAAAATCTTTTCCACTCGTTTGTATGACATATATGTCTGATCTTTTTTACCCGCAAACTTATATATTTTATTGATATTACCGCCGCTTCCAATAGCCTCTATGGGTCTGTCATGCCGTTTGACCTGCTCTTTTACCCATGACTTCATTGTATTCCAATGGTTTTCAGTTACCTTTTCCTTAATTATTCTTACTGCTCCGATATTGAATGACTCAGAAACAATGGTTTTGCCTTTAGAAAAAAGTGTCATCTCAGTGCTGCCGCCTCCAACATCAATGTGAAGATATGATTTGCCTGTAGATGAGAGATTCTGTTCAATATGGTTGGAACAGATGATTTCTGCCTCTTTGCGTCCATTTATAACTTCAAGCTCTATCCCTGATTTTTCTTTAATTTCAGCTATAATATCTTCACTATTAGAGGCTTCTCTCATGGCAGCAGTGGCACATGCCATAAAATCTACAGGTTTATAAGCATCTATGATATATTTAAATCCAATCATGGCTGTTACAAGTTTTTCTCTTTTTTCATCAGAAATAACACCATCTGTAAAGGCATCTTCTCCTAATCTTATTGGAATTCTGACTAAAGAGTCTTTTGAAAAAAATGGACGTCCGTTATTTAAAACCTGAGCCAAAAGCAGCCTCACTGCATTGGAGCCTATATCAACAGATGCAAATTTCAATTTTTACCTCCTTAATTTTTATAAACCGCAAAATGGAATTATTGATTTTTAACATGTCTTGCTTTTAAAAATTCGTAGAAAGCGTCTTGAGCTTTTATTTTTTGGGGATAACCATCATGATTATCAAAATTTATAGTGTTTTCCAAACATGGTTTTCTGATCTGGTTATCCTGATTAAGATTTAATATTCGTGCTTTTGTATTATCCGAACATTGAATCTCCAAAAACTTGCGTAACTCCTGCTTAAGTTCTTTATTATAGATAGGACAAGTTACCTCAACTCTTGAGTCCAAATTTCTGGTCATCAAATCTGCTGACGATATAAAGTATTTAGGGTTGCCTGCATTTGCAAACGCAAAAATACGCGCATGTTCAAGATATTTATCAACTATGCTGAATGCCTCGATATTTTCGCTTAAATCGTTTACCCCTGTCATTAGTGAAAACATGCTTCTAACAATCAATGTTATTTTTACTCCAGCCCTGCCTGCCTTGTAAAGATTATCAATTATCTCTGCATCAACTAAATTATTGAGCTTGAAAATGATATAGGCTTCTTTACCCTGCTGGCAGTTTTTGATCTCGTTTTCTATAAAACTTATGATTTTCTTTCGTGTCTGAAAAGGAGATACAATCAGGTGGCGGAAAACAGGTGTATTATAGTTTCTTCTGAAAAATCCAAAAAGATTATTAACTTCAGATGTCAGCCTTTTGTCAGTTGTAAACAAAAACAGGTCGCTGTATATTCTTGATGTATCTTCATTAAAATTTCCAGTGCCGATTACTGCGTATCTAAAATCTTTTTTAAATGTAATCAGGCAGAGCTTTGAGTGGACTTTAAGGTCAGGCACACCGAAAATAACCTTGACTCCCTCTTCTTGCAGCCTGTCTGCCCAGTTTATGTTTGCCTCTTCGTCAAAACGTGCCTGAATTTCAAGTATTACAGTAACTTTTTTCCCGTTGCGGACTGCATTGATAAGAGCATTCATAACGCTTGATTTTTTGGCAGCACGATAGAAGGTCATTTTAATGGATACAACATCTTTTTCAATTGCTGCCTCTCTGAGAAGATCAATAAGGTAATCAAATGATTGATAGCAGGTGTATATTATGCTCTCTCTCTTTTTAATCGACTGAAAGATTTTTTTATTGGAGGCAATATTTTTATGAGGCAGCTTGGGAGGTCTGTTATATATAAGGCGTTCAATCCCAAAGTCAGGAAAACCCATGAAATCCTTGAAATTATGATACCTGCCACCTGGTATTATGTTTTCTGCACCTTCTAAACGAAGATTTTTGATAAATATCTGCAAAAACTTTTCAGGAAGGTTCTGGTCATATACAAACCGCACAGGGTTTCCTTCTCTGCGTTGCTTAACGCTTTTTAATATTTTTCTCATGTAGCTTTCTGAGATATCGCTCTCAATAGCAAGTTCAGCATCTCTTGTTACTTTGACAGCGTATGCTTCTACCCGCTTAAAACGAAAATTGCCGAATATTTCAAGCAGCCCGAACCTTATCACATCATCAAGAAGCATTATGTATTTTTTATTGTCTATCTGGGGCAGAATTAAAAAACGAGAGAGGGTGTTTGTCGGCACTTCAATAATTGCAAACGTAGATTTGGAAGCCTTTTCCTGCTTTAAGACAACAGCAAGATAGAGAGAGTGATCTTTAAGGTCGGGAAAGATTTCTGCCTGATCCATCATAATAGGAAACAGCTTGGGACGCACTTCGTTCTGAAAATAGTTTCTGACAAATATTGTCTGTTCATGGTTAAGCTCTGTTTCATTTACAATAAAAATATCTTCAGCAGCAAGCTCCCTCATAATTCTCTGATAGACAGCTTCAAAACGTCTTTGAAGAATCAGGACACTATCCTGAATCTTCTTCAGAACCTCTAAGGGGTCAAACATGATAATATCTTTGGCACTCTTTCCTAATTTGGAAATCCGTTTTAATACTGCAACCCTTACCCTGAAAAACTCATCTAAATTGGAAGAAAATATTCCTAAAAAGCGAATTCTTTCAATAAGGGGAACAGTTTTATCTTCTGCTTCCTGCAAAACCCTTTCATTAAAAGAGAGCCAGCTTATCTCTTTATTGATCAGTTGATGGCTCATCTATTCCCCAAGCAGTATTTTTATCTATTGTGCTGTTAGTTTTAGTGCTGGTTTTCTCATCTATTTCCCAATCAGCCGATGCTTTTGATTCATGGTCTGTTTTTTCAATTTTTTCAGCCTTAGGAATGAGCATGCAATAACTCCCTAAACTTATAATCATTGAAGATTAAATATTGAAGAGCGGTTTCAAATGATTTCGGGTGTTATTAAATTTTCATTCCTTATTATGTTCAGTTTTGTCATCTGATTTATGACAAGGCTTTTTATCAGCTTTCTTGCTTTTTAAACTCCATGTAAAATTGCAGGCTAATTTTGCAGAGTGTTTAGCAATAGATTTAAGGACATTACTTGCAGCATCAGGGTTGATATCTTTTAATGCTTCTGAAATTGCTTCTGAAATTTTTATTATCAAACTCTGTTCAAATGAATTCACATCTTTTGAACTTTTTTCAGGATATTCAGCAAATTTTAATATTCCGCTCTGCAGCTCAATCTCTTTCCATGACTGTTTATCAAACGCAAAAGCTGCAACTCCGCATTTAGGGATATCAAATTCAAAATCTTTTATTAAAAATGATGCAAACTGGCTTAAATAGGGGTTGTGTCCGAACAGCATAATGGTGTCGTACGCATCATCAATCTCTTTTATCAACTCTAACAACTGCTCTGGTGAAGGATCATAATATATAGTATCTTTAAGCAGAATTTTTACTGTCGGATAATTCAATTTTCCTGCAAAAATATGAGCTGTTTCAAAAGCTCTATTTGAAGGGCTGGAGATAAAAAGAGCATTTCCTTTAAATCTCTCTTTTATCTTTTCTGCCATCTTCTTTGCATCTTTCAGCCCTTTTTTTATTAGAGGACGGGAAAAGTCAGAATCATACTCCTTCATGATTTCTGCTTTTGCGTGCCTTACTAAAAATAAATTTTTCATAAAAAGTTCCTTTAAAAAATAGTTAGTGAGAACAAAAATATAGAAATTAATAGTATTGTGATTAAGAAGAACACTGCAGCCAAAGATATCAAGCCCAAGAAATTAAATTTTCTGATGTTTTTACACTGTAAATGTTAATTTTTTGTTAGAGCAGTGTTAGTATTTTGTTAGGAGCAAAATATAAAACCTTTATCCTGAAATCTTAATTTTTCTTCACATAACTGTCCGAAACTTTACCTAAGGATATTTGCAACACCAGCATTATAGTCGCAAATAAGCTCTCTTAATAGACGCAAATATACTATCTTAATAGTCGTATATTTGCGTCTATCTACTCCTGTTCCTATCCTATTTACAGCAAAAACGGCAATGGCATGATGTTTGCTTTCTTTAATTGGCAAATAGAAAAGATGCAGATTAAGGCAGAAATATTTAACTGCACAATAGAGATTTCACTTACACAGCAGGATTGGAAAAAGAGATGAATATTGCACTGACAGCATGGGAAGATAGAATTTCACCTGTTTTTGACTCTGCCCGCACACTTCTTGTTGTGGAGATAAAAGATCAAAAGGTTGTCAGCCGCTCTGTTGAGACTTTTAACCAGTCAATACTTTTTAATCTTGCAGAGATGCTGAACCGTTTGAGCTTATTAAAAATTGATGTTCTGATTTGCGGAGCGATTTCCGAAGTTCCTTCTAATATTATTGAATCAAACGGGATAAAACTTATTCCATTTATCAGCGGCAATATTGAAGAGATCATAGCAGCTTACGCAAAAAATGAGACGATTATTCCAATGTTTCTAATGCCGGGCTGCGGTCGAAGACATCATGGAAATAATAGAGGAAAACATTTTAAAATAGATATCAAGGAGGTGAGAACAATGCCAAGAGGAGATGGAACAGGTCCACAAGGACAAGGTCCGGGAACTGGAAGAGGCACCGGCGGCTGTAGAAATAAAGGAGTAGGCGGTAGTGGTCAAGGAACTGGCGGAGGCAGCGATCAAGGAACTGGCGGAGGCGGTGCGGGTAAAGGTCGCGGACAAGGTGGCAGCGGTAGAGGCTTAGGTCAGGGCGGCGGTGTAGGAAGAAGCCAAGGCGGTGGAGTTCAAAAATAGCCTATATAGTAAAATTGTTTAGGATTAATAAAGTTAAATAAATCCAATAACATAATGCTAAAAATTAACTCTGGCTTATTGAGAGTTTGCTAAAAAAGATACAAAGATATATAATTGGAGGTAATATTATGCCAGGATTTAATGGAACGGGTCCGATAGGACAAGGTTCAAGAACAGGCTGGGGAAGAGGGTATTGTAATCCTTCTAATACAGCCCCGAATATCCCAGATAATGCTGGATATGGTTTAGGTTTAGGAATGAGAAGAGGATTTGGAGGCGGCAGTTTTGCTCGTGGCTGCCGTGGTTTAGGCAGAAGAGGAGCTGGTTTTGGATTTGGTGCTTCTCCATATGCCTATAATGCAAATGCTGACGATGAGCTTGCAATTTTGAAACAGCAGGCAGAAGCTGCTAAAAATAATCTTGATTCAATATCTGCAAGAATCGCTGAACTTGAGAAATCCAAAGATTAATGAACATCAGCTTGCATTTAAAAAAACAGTGCATTCAAACGGCTGCTAAAAATAGATATGAGATGTTGATGAGATCATATTTCAAAAAACATAAAAGCCGTTTGACTGACAAAAGCAGAGCATCAGACAAAAAAATTGAAGCAGATAAAAGCCGTATAGGCAAGATCAGCACAATAGAGGAAAAAGAGAAGATAGAGACAGAAATAGAATATCTTCTCTTTTTTCTTGAAAATGCTGATTTCGCACATTTAAGACACGCTTATCCACAACTCAGCGGTGTAGAAGATATTTCAGTCGTGCTCCAGATTAAACGCAATAGTAATAGTTGCAAAGATATTATCGATAATAGTATAGCTAAAAAGGAGGATTTTGATGCAGATATTAATGATTTCACTATCCTTGTTGATAACCATGTTTTGCCTGTCAAAAATAGATAAACAAAAAGGAGATATTCAATTATCATGGAAAAAATATTGATCGTGGGCTGCAAAAAAGCGATGGACGATGTCTGCATAGGCTGTTCCCGCTGTTTGGTTGGATTTAATAGAAAGGCTGGAGAATTTGCACGATACAAAGATCAAGATGCAGAGGTTATGGGTCTTTTAAATTGCGGAGACTGCCCTGGTGCGACTATCGTAACCCGTCTTGCACAGGTTAATTTATGGAATAAGCCGATGAACGAGAAGGTTACAAAGGTTCATATAGCTCCGTGCATTACTGATCACTGTCCGCATAAAGATACTATAATGCCAAAGATCAAGGCAAAAGCAGGGGTTGAGGTTATTGAAGGAACGCATCCATACAAACCAGATAATATTTTTGCATAATAGAAAATAAGCATAATAACTACTGATTATAGCCCTAAACGATCTGCTCTAATCCGTAGAAAAAAGAGAGGAGGAGTATATTTATAATGAATGTAAATTCAGCAGTTCTTGCATATTTTTCACCTACAAGCACAACCAAAAATATTTTGGGAAAAATATCTGAAGGAATGGGGTTTGACACAGTTGATGTGGTTGATTTTACGCTTTCAAAAAATCCAGACATATCATGTATAGAGTCACAAAAAGCATCAAGCCAGATAGCTGTTTTGGGTGCGCCTGTTTATGGAGGAAGACTTCCGCTTGAGGCAGTAAACCGTTTTAAGCTGCTTAAAGGTGATAACAGACCCGCAGTTGTTGTAGTAACTTACGGCAATCGTGCTTATGAAGATTCGCTGTTAGAGCTGAAAGATTTAGCTTTGGAACTTGGATTTAAACCAATTGCAGCAGCAGCTTTTATTGGCGAGCACTCATTTTCTACAAAAAAAACGCCGATTGCAGTCGGCCGCCCTGATGCTGATGATATAAATAAAGCTTTGGAGTTTGGAAAAAATATAAAGGATAAATTATCAGCGTTGCAATCGTCTAAAGAGCAGATTGCCCAGCTTGATAAGATGGCTGGAGATTTAAAGATTCCTGGAAATTTTCCATATAAAGAGCGGCACGCATCGCCGCCGATAGCTCCAATAACAGATGAAGATACATGTGTTAAATGCGGCGTATGTGCTGAAGTTTGCCCAACTGACGCAGTTACAGTAGGAGATACAGTAGAGACTAAAGCAGAACTCTGCCTCCGCTGCTGTGCCTGCATTAAAAACTGTCCGACTGGTGCAAGAGAGATGGTCAACCCAAAGATGATTGAAATCGCCCAGTGGTTGAACACCAATTTCAGTGCAAGAAAAGAGATTGAGACCTATCTTCCCATCTAAACGCTAATCGTTTTTTAGTGGACTTTATTACACTATAGCCGTGCGATTTACCGCTCGGCTATAATTTAATCCTATCCCTCAATTTAAAGAATTATAACTATCAGGAGAAATTGCAATTTCAAATTGCAATTTCTCCTGTTTTTGTATAATGAGCCATCTTGATCCAATTGCATAAGCAGAGTATCTAAATTGGAAAACCCTCTCTTTTATGTACTATAAATTACGCACCATAAATAAGGATAAAAAAACCACTATGGAAAATAAGCCTGATGCTCTATTAAACATAGAATATAAACCCCGTTCATCTCGTGCAAAATTTCTCCATTTTATATGGCGTTCAATTCCAAGGATGCTTCTTCTTTGCATGATAATTCTTATTGTGGTTCTGTTCGGCACAATAAAAAAAGAGGTAAAAAACATTGAAGCAGAAAAAGCATCTGCACTTGTAAAAGATAAGCCGTTAATCAACACAGTTGTAATGCCTCTAAAGTTAAGAACAATCAAGGATAGCATAAATCTTCCCGGAACAGTTGAAGCGTGGACAGAGCTTGAGCTTAAATCAGAGGCTCAAGGGACGATTAAAGAAGTTACAGTTAAAGAGGGAGATAGTGTAAAAACTGGCGATCTTATTGCCCGTATTGATACTGATGATTATGAAATTGCTCTTAAGCGTGCTGAAACTTCTTATAAATTGGCAATTTCTGATTTTAACCGAGATAAATCTGTATATAGCAAAGGGATAATTTCTCAGGCACAGTTTGAGACTAAAGAAACCAATATGATACTTGCAGGCGTAGAGGTTGCAAATGCACGGCTTATGCTCAACCGATGCTATATAAAATCTCCAATATCTGGTATTATCAGCAGGTTAGATGCAAAAAAAGGGCTGCTGCTCTCTGTTGGTGCGTCTGTTGGAAAGATTGTAAAAATAGATACAGTAAAGGCTGTAATCGGCATTCCTGAATCTGACATGCCGGCTGTATCGAAACTTACAGATGTTGAGTTGACCGTTAAAGCTCTGGACAATCTAAATGTAACTGGAACAAGATACTTTCTTTCGCCTGTACCTGATACAGCAGCCCGTATTTATCGTTTTGAGTTAAGCGTTGAAAATCCTGAAAATACAATTCTGCCCGGTATGTTTATTCGTGCAAATATTGTAAAAAAAGAGGTTCACGATGCTGTGGCAATTCCATTTTACAGCGTTATATCAAGAGGCAATGAGCAGTTTGTATTTGTGGAGGAGAACGGCAAGGCAGTCAAAAAAAATGTATCTCTCGGCATAATGGAAGGGTGGATGGTTGAGGTAACACAGGGACTTGAAGAAGGTGAGAATCTCATAGTTGAAGGTCATCGTGATGTGGAAGATGGTCAGTCAATTAAAGTTGTCCACACTGTAACAGAAGCTGACAACTATTCATTGTAATTTTTGAAAATCATCAAAATTAACAAGTAAGGTAAATTTATCGTGATTATTTCAGATACTGCCGTTAAAAACAGCACAAGCATAGTTGTTCTAACCATTCTTATCACCATTTTTGGTGTCTATTGCTACAACGCACTGCCAAGAGAGAGCGATCCTGATATCACAATTCCAAATGTTTTTGTCTCAACAACTTATCGAGGAGTCTCACCGTCAGATATAGAGACATCTATTACTGTTGAGATTGAAAAAAAGCTCAAAGGGCTTGATGGATTAAAAAAACTCCAATCTGTAAGCTCAGAAGGGTTGTCATCAATCAACATTGAATTTGTAACTGGAACTGATATTGATAAGGCTCTGCAAGATGTAAAAGACAAGGTTGATGAGGCTATGGGCGATCTGCCGAATGATCTTGAAGATGACCCTTATGTGTTTGAGGTCAATTTTTCTGAAATGCCGATTGTTGTCTTTTCAATCTCTGGAACCTGCGGTCTGCCTGCACTTAAAAAGATTGCCGATGATCTTGAAGATGAGATTGAAGCTGTAACCGGCGTTTTAGAGGTAGATGTAACAGGCGGATTAGAGCGTGAGATAAGGGTTGAGGTATCTCCTGAAAAACTTGCCTATTATGGTTTGACTATAATGAATTTCCAGAGTGCTGTTCAAAGCGAAAACAAGAACAACTCAGGCGGAGCAATCAGGCTTGGAAACGGGCGGTTTCAGTTGAGAGTGCCGGGAGAGTTTGAAACTCCTGAAGAGATATACGGGCTTGTGCTTGGAACACGCAACCGCGAGGCAATATATCTTAAAGATGTTGCAAAGGTTATTGACGGCTTTAAGGAGGAGATGAGCCGTTCCCGTCTTGATGGTAGAGAAGCTGTCAACTTTGCAGTAAAAAAGCGTTCAGGAGAGAATATAATTGCAATAAGCGAAAAAGTTGACGAGATTATCGCAAAAAATATGCAGACATGGCCCCCGGGAACCGAAATCACCAAAGTTATGGATAAAACCAAAGATATCAGAAACATGGTTGCCGACCTTGAAAATAACATATATTCAGGACTTCTGCTTGTTATGATTGTTATATTTCTCACAATGGGATTTAGAAATGCAATTTTAGTGAGCATTGCAATCCCTTTTTCAATGCTTTTAACGTTTGTTGTTCTTTATATTATGGGCATTACACTCAATATGGTTGTTCTGTTCAGCTTAACTTTAGCACTTGGAATGCTTGTTGATAATGCTATTGTAATTGTTGAAAATATTGACAGATTCATGGAGCAGGGAGCATCAAGGGTTGATGCGGCAATAAAGGCAACTTCTGAAGTTGCGTGGCCTGTTATCGGCTCTACTCTTACAACACTTGGTGCGTTTCTGCCCATGATATTCTGGCCCGGAATCATGGGCGAATTTATGAGCTATCTGCCGATTACCCTTATAATCACCCTTACATCAAGCCTGTTTGTTGCATTGACAATAAATCCTGCACTATCATCTATTTTGATGAAAGAGCGAAAATCAACAGCAAAAAAGAGTATGGAGGAGATTTCAGACGAACTTGAAAAGCCAGCTCAAATAAAAGGCTTTTTTATGCGGGTTTATGCTAAAACTCTCTCTACTGCCCTTGATATTCCAATTACTATTACTGCCCTTTCGTTTGGTCTGCTGATTATGATGGTTCAGGTGTGGCTGTTGGTTGTAGGTCTTGAAAAGCCGATTGAATTTTTTCCTGAAATTGAGCCTAAAGGAATCTATGTTAATATAGATACTCCAGAAGGTGCTGATCTTGATTATATTGACGAAATTATACAGAGAGTTGAGTTTGCACTCTCTGGTATTAATCTTAAAGACAATTCAAATATAAAGCACTCCTCTAATGATAATTCTATTACCGATATTGATGCAAATAAACTCTCTCCTATTGAAGCTCTATCTCCAAAACTTCACACAAAAGCTGATGGAGAGGAGTTTTTTGGTCCAAGCGATATGGGAAACATAAAAAACATCTACATAAATGGAACAATATCTCCAGAAGGCGGGTCTGCATTCTCTTCTAACACCCCAAACCATATCGGCGTAAGATTTTTAGAACTTCAAGAAAGAAAAGAGACAACCTACAAGACAGTTGAACAGATAAGAGAGCGTGTAAAAGATATTCCGGGCGGAAAAATCACAATTGCATCAGAAGAGGAGGGACCGCCTACAGGCTCGCCGATAAATATTGAGATATCAGGCGACAACTTTCAGGTTTTAGGTGATATTGCCAAAAAGATAAAAAACATTCTTGTTGAGATTCCTTATGTTGAAGATGTAAGAGATAACTTTGTAGAGGGTATTCCGTCTGTTCAAGTCAAGGTTGACAGGCAGAAGGCTGCTCTTTTTGGTTTGACGACTGACGCTATTGGATTTGCCCTTAAAAGTGCATACAACGGTCTTCAAGTCTCGACATTTAGAGAGAAAAATGATGATTATGATATTACAGTCCAGCTAAAAGAGGGAGACAGAAAGGTTGTTGATGTGCTGCATGAATTGATGCTTCCGACACCTGCCGGAGTTATGGTGCCTCTCTCAACTTTGGCTGAGATAAATTTTGTAGGCTCGATTGGTGATATTGTCCGCATCAACAACGAACGAGTTGTAACAGTTAAGGCAAATGTAGATGAAGATAAAGTTCCTGGTCCTGTGGTAAGAGAGCAGGCAGCAAAGATTTTGGAAAAATTTGATATGCCCCCAGGTTACAAGATTAAATTTACAGGAGAGTTTGAGTTTCAGCAGGAGTCAGAAGATTTTTTAAGCAAGGCGTTTATGGTTGCTCTGCTTCTTATCTTTTTGATTTTAGTCTCAATGTTTAACTCAATTGTCCAGCCGTTTATAATTATGACTTCGGTTATACTATCTCTTGGCGGTGCGTTTTTAGGTCTTACGCTCTTTCGCTCCTCATTTGGAATTATTATGACAGGCGTTGGTGTTATCTCTTTAGCTGGGGTTGTGGTAAACAACGCAATAGTGCTTATTGATTACACCAACAAGCTCAGAGAGAGAGGATTTGAGTTAAAAGAGGCTGTAATATCTGCTGGAGCAACAAGGCTGCGTCCTGTTACGCTTACAGCAGTAACCACAATTTTGGGGCTGATTCCAATGGTTACTGGAATTTCATACGATTTTCACACTTGGAGCATCTCATGGGTCAGCGAGTCAAGCCAATGGTGGCGTTCAATGGCTGTTGTTGTAATATTCGGACTGATGGTTGCCACATTTCTTACGCTTGTGGTTGTTCCGACTATCTATTATCTATTAGAAAGAGCAGGAGAGTGGCGTAAAAGAATCTCAAACAAGATAAGTGAGATTTATTGGAAGCCTTATCATTGGCTTATTAAGGAGTAAATCTATTGCCAGAAATATTTTGAAGATGAACTTGTAAATGAAAAGACTGGATTTAAAGAATCAACTGTATAGGAAAAGCTCTATGACTTTCAGCGGGATACAGTTCTTAGAATTATAAATAAATTAGAGAGACATAATGGCTCTATTCTTGCTGACAGTGCCTCTCAAATAAGGCATTGATGATTGACAAGTCTGATTTTCATGGACAATTATAATAACGTCAACTACTATAATTGACGAAATGTAATCCATTGTAGATATATTTTGTTACTAAAACAGCATTAAAAAAACATTGGAGTAAGGAAAATGATTGCTACGATACCTAATATAAAAGGCAAAGACCTCTCTCCTGATTTGCTTCATCAGTTTAATATTAGACCCGAGCAGATTATTACAATTACTATCAAAACGGAATCAGAAGAAACCTTGGCTGTTAATCCAAAAAAAGAAAAGGGTAAATGGGGTAAAATTGCTGATAGGTTACGTGGAGAATCCTTCCTGACTGGAAAATCAGAGAAGGTTGAGCAGTTGGTAAAAGAATTTAGAAGCAGTTTTGAGCTTTAATATGAGCATCTACCTATTGGATACAAATATAATTTCATATTTAGAGGATTCTAACTCCTCTTTTTATAACATACTGATAGATAAAATTGGTTCTCTGGACGACTCTGACATCGTGTCTATTTCAGTTTTGTCCCTTTATGAGTATGAATATAGCATTACACATGCTGATGAAATCCTGAGAGAAAAATTACAAAAAACTAAAAATACCATAAAAGAAATTTTTCAAGTGCTGCCGTTGACCATTGAAGGTGCTGAAATATTCGGAGAGTTGAAAAATGCTTATCTGAACAAAACGGGTATCAGCAAAAAAGCTGTCAACAGACATAATGTTGATTTTATGCTTGCAAGCACTGCTATTATTGAAAACGCTGTAATGGTGAGCAATGACAATATTTTTAAGAAATTAACAGAAATCAATCCTGAACTACAGTATGAAAATTGGACGCTGGAATAATAACCGTTTGGTAGTGCTTAAAAGGTAGTGATTTATGACGCAGTTTATAACTAAATTTAGTGAATCTCTATTCCAACCATATTTATTGTAGCGGTCTATGTCATAGCCAAAGATGTTATAAATTGTTCCGGTTTCCCTATTTATTCTACATATCCGACACCAATCATGCTCAAATGAGTGCTTTATTTTTCCACATCTAACACATACACAACTGTCCCACTTATGACCAAGTAAACAAAATAAGCCCATGAATTTCTCCTTTTTTAAGATTAATTATTTACTATTTTGACTCAGCTAATCTATTATTTTCTGGCAATGCAAACCCCCTTGTCTTCAATTCCAGCAGATATTCACTGAACAACTCTTGTCTGAAATGTTCAAAAGCCTCTAAATAATATTTATTTGCCCCTATTCTTTTGTGTCCTGATTTAAAAATTTTCAGAAATGGGGGCATCTTTAGTTTGTTTGTTATTTGAGTGCATCCGCCTACTGTCATGCTGAAATTAATATTATCGTGTTTTTTCTTACATGCCTGCTCTTCTAAAATAAAATAATCCTTGATCTCTGAGGAATACTCATACCTTATAAAATCATAAACATAATAGCTTATCCAGCTTATCTGGTCTAACACTCTGAATTTCTTGTCATCTTGGCTTAATACTGCTTCTTCCTGAACCTGTGGATCATCTTTTGAATGTTGATAATGAATGATATTGACCTTATCCGTCAGAATTTTATCCAGAAGTTTTTCTGCAAATCTGGCTTTAGGTTCTGAATCTAAAGACCCTATAAGTGCAAGCAATTCCTCTACTGTTAAATGTAATTCCATAAACTATCCTGTTATGCGGGCATATTATCTATATGCTGATAAATCATTAAATGAGACCAAACCCAAGAGAAATAAGATTTATTAGAATATATTACATTGATTAGAATTTTTATAGATGATATAAGTTCTAATAGAACTATAGTCAATCAAAATTTACTTAATCAATTATTCAGATAACGCTGTAAACAGGAGAAACAACGATGATTTCAATAGAGGCAGATGATTATGTTGAGTATAAAGACAGAAGTTTATTGAAAACTGACGATTTGTCAAAAGAACAGCGGGCTTTTCTTGACGATCTGAATAAAAAACTGACGAAGATTGAGGAGACTATCTACAAGGAGTGCGAGTCTCTAAGTCGTAAAGCAGATGAGAGAATAGCTGATCCTGATGATTGGGTAAAAGATTATGAATTAAAGTGCGTTCTTTGTTTCTATCTTAAAGAAGATGCCCCTGAATATAATGATGACGTTGATAATATCCTGATTGAGTTACAAGAGAATTGTAAAGATTTCTATAAAAACCATGTATTTGGAATCATGGACGGCATTAACCATAAGACATGCTCCTATCCAGAAGAAACGGAAGAGGAAAATTTTCATTGCTGGTTATTCCAATTTCTATACGACCATACCAAACTTGGATGGATTAATACCCTGAGAATAGGCAAGGTATGGATTGATATTAACATGACGTATCAAAAATTCCAATATTTAACGAAAGAGGAAGCTGTTTGAATTGAAGGATAAAGTTAAAATTTTTGCATCCTTAATCGGAAATTAGCATTAAGCAGACTTTATGAAAAACTAAAATAGGAGAAAGACGGCATGAAACTGAAACACCAGCAGGAACGCTGGAGCCACCATAACGAACTGGAACGAGGTAATCCTCTACGTATCTATGAAGGAAAAGATTTTAGTCCTAAGTAAGTTATTATAATTTCAACCACGGATTTTAACATGGAAAAGTAATGGATTACTCTGGTGATTTATTAGAAAAGGCGTGTCTTGGTTTAGCATCTTTACTGAATCCAAATGGCTTTTTATTAATTGGAATATCAAATCTTTTAGTTTGTGTCCTGTTGGTGAAGCAAGAATAACCCCTGCTGGAAATCTGAAAGCAAAATAGACATTAAACATTATAGCGATTTTATATATTGCAACGATTTGATTTTACTGTTAATTTGCACTTTAATTTTTAAATGGATTAATTCTGATATTCAAAACAAACAGAAAGTGAATCTGCAAACCATTGATATTTTTAAAGGAAAAATAAATGACAAAAAACATTGTAAGTAAAATTGACGACAGCGTAAAGATAAACACCGTTTTAGTGAGCGTGTCCGATAAATCAGGGCTTGAGAGCTTTATTCCTGCTCTTGTAGAGATTAATCCTGAGATTAGAATTTTATCTACAGGCGGGACATTTTCCACAATAAGCAGGATTCTTGATGAGTTTTCAAAAGGCAGCGGTGCTGATATTTTAAAAAATAGGAAAAGCAGCCATAAAATTCTTGAACAGGTATCTGATTATACAGGGCAGCCAGAGACTCAAGGCGGGCTTGTCAAAACGCTTGATTTTAGGATTTATTTAGGGCTTTTGACTGAAACTTACAACGAATCCCACCAAAACGATCTCAAAAGAACTAATTCCATTACAATCGATATGGTTGTCGTAAATCTCTACCCATTTAAAGAGACAATATCAAAACCTGATGCAGCTTGCGAAAATGCAAGAGGCAATATTGATATAGGCGGTCCAACCATGATTCGGGCATCAGCAAAGAACTTTATCAGAGTTTCCTCAGTTGTTGACCCTTCTGATTACGCTGAAATATTGGAAAATATGAGGTCTTCAGATGGAGCTTTAACTCTTGAGCAGAGGTTTAATCTTGCTAAAAAAGCATTTGAACACACTGCCGTGTATGATAGAACAATTTCAGATTATCTTGCAAATACCCCATTTGAACAGGTTAAATCATGCTACTCAATATAAGTTGAGAATCTTTAAAAAGGAGAATAGTAATATGGCACAAGATTTAAAGCAGATGTATAAAACAGTAATGGACGACCACTTTACACCTTTAATGGAGATAAGTTTTGTTGATAATGGAAACCGCCAGACTCTTTGTTACGAAAAGGTTGCGTGGACAATTGACGGCGTTCAAAAAGGTTTGCGATACGGAGAAAATCCAGGTCAAGAAGCTGCACTCTACCGTCTTATCAACGGCAATTTGGTTTTAGGCAGAACCGAGACAATTAAACCTGGCAGATATATGGTCTCTGATATTGAACTTTTGCAATCAGGCAAGCACCCTGGAAAGACAAATCTTACTGATGCAGACAATGCTTTAAATATCTTACGTTATTTTTCAGCAAAACCAGCAGTTGTGATTGTAAAGCACAACAACCCCTGCGGTGCGGCACTCGGAGACACTCTTGAGCAGGCTTACGATAAAGCATATATGGCTGACAGAGTTGCAGCTTTTGGAGGCTGCATAGCCCTAAACCGTCCGCTTGATAAGGCAACTGCTGAGGCTATTGCAGAGCAGTATGCAGAGGTTGTTGTTGCTCCAGATTTTGAAGAGGGTGTTATTGATATTCTTGCAGCAAGAAAAAATCTAAGGGTGGTTAGAATCAACAATATCCATAAACTCCACACATTTATCGGAGAACGTGTTGTTGATTTCAAAAGCCTTATGGACGGCGGGATTGTTGCACAGTTCTCATTTGCTCCAACTACATTATCAAAAGATGATATGAAGATTGCACAGACTGAGTATAAGGGCAAAATTTACCGCATAAATCGCGAGCCGACTGAACAGGAATATGAGGATATGCTCTTTGGCTGGCTTGTAGAATCCGGCATTACCTCCAATTCTGTTATTTATGTTAAAGACAGCGTAACCGTAGGAATTGGAACTGGTGAGCAGGATAGAGTCGGTGTGGCTGAAATTGCAGTTGATAAAGCATACAGAAAACTTATGGATAGACTCTCTTTTGAGCGTTATCAAACCCCGTTTAATCTGCTCAAAGATGAGGATAAAATAGCAGAGATAACGGCAGATGTTGAGGCTCAAAAAGGCGGGCTTATCGGCTCAACTATGGTAAGCGATGCCTTTTTTCCATTCAGAGACGGCATTGATGTCGGATTGCGTCAAGGGGTTAAATCTGTAATACAGCCGGGCGGCTCAATGAATGACTTTGAGGTTATTGAGGCATGCAATGAAAATGGTGCAACAATGGTTTATACAGGTCAGAGAAGTTTTAAGCATTGATATATTTAAGTGGTATAATAAAAAGGGATTAAAGTTTCCTTTAATCCCCTTATATTAGTCGTTTTCATATGGTGATCCCATCGGGAATCGAACCCGAGCTTCCGGCGTGAGAGGGCGATGGAGAGCGTATTCCACCCATATTTTACGCACTTCTACACCATTAAAAGCCGTTTTGAGCCGTCAAAAGCCGTCCAAAAAGCCGTCAGAGTTTCTTGCAGGAAAGTATTACCTCTTGTCTGCTGTTGAACAAAAAACATTATCATACAATCATACCTTTAATCTTTTCATCAAGCTCCTGCCAGTCAGTGATAAATTTGGAT
>CAZIJN010000030.1:0-45018 GCA_964539635.1 uncultured Desulfobacterales bacterium
TGGAGCGGGCAACGAGATTCGAACTCGCGACACCAAGCTTGGGAAGCTTGTACTCTACCAACTGAGCTATGCCCGCGTATAAACTATACACAATAAGATTAGCTTAAAAAAAAAATATTGTCAACAAATCTTTATCTGCTTAAATTGGCTCATTTAATATCAAATCCTTACTGGTATTGACCATATCAAGGCAGTTCTGCACCATATTTTTCTATGATACGTTTTGATATGTCAGCATGTACTGTGCTTACCATTTTTTCAGTCAAAGTCTTTTCCCAAGATCGATAGACAATTCTCATTGAAAGCGATTTTTTACCTTCAGCCAAAGGCTTGCCTTCATATAAGTCAAATATAAACACATCTTCTATAATAGGCAGATTTGATTTTAGTGCAGCAATATCTGAGAGTACGACACCTGATTCAATATTTGAGTCTAAAATCAGAGTCATATCACGACAAAGAGATGGAAATTTTGGAAGCGGACTGGTTTTACCCATTGCACCATAATTTGATATAAAAGACAAAAGAGTCTCCATATCTATCTCAAAAACAAACACATCTTGTTTTAGACCAAAATTTTTAAGTACTTGAGCAGCTATCTTTCCTACTGAACCGATAAGTTTGCCATTAGACTTTATCGCTGCTCCTTGACCTTTCTGATAATAGGGGCAGAGCAACGGATCAGCCTTTTCAAATAGGAGCTGTTCTACTCCAAGGTAAGAGCACAAGCCTTGAGCAACACCCTTTATATCAAAAAAATCGCAATATAGAGGTTTTGAGTACCATGATAGATTATCGCGAAGTCCTGTTAATACACCAGATATCATCTCTTTTTCTACAGGCTGTTTACCTTTACAGGTTGCTATAAAAATTTTACCAACCTCAAAGAGCCTCAATGAGTCAATCTGTTGAGAATTGTTACGTCTAACATTTTCAAGAAGTCCTGGAATAAGAGATGTTCTTAACACAGCAAGCTCCTCTGAAATTGGATTTACAATATCTTCGATCAAACGCCGCTCATCAGAAGGTTCAAGCAAAAGATTATCACATGTAGAAGCTGCGGTAAAACTGTAGTTAAGAGCTTCGCTAAATCCAAATCCGTTCATAATATCTCTTATCTGCTCTCGTATAATGATTCTTGCAGATGGTGATTTTGCTTTAGCAGGCACTTTAGGAAAACTTGTCTGAATGTTGTTATATCCCCAAAGCCTTGCGACCTCTTCAGAAATATCTTCTGCTCTTGTAACATCAACCCTGAAAGAGGGTACAGTAACATTCATTAAGTTTGCGTCAATTTGTGATGCCTTAAATCCTACAGACTCAATATATTTTTTAATATTATCATAACTTAAGTTTGTACCAAGCCTTAAATTTAAAGAGTCTGTATTTACAATAATCTGAGTAGAAGTATATTTTTCAGGATACACATCTATCAGATCATTTAAAATCTTTCCGCCAGATACTTGAGCCATAAGAGAGAGTGCTCTCTTAAGAATATCTTTAGTTGCAGCAGGATCAACTCCTCTTTCAAAACGGTGCGAGGCATCTGTATTTATTCCTGAACGCTTTGCAGTCCTTCTGATAGATACGGGATTAAAATATGCACTCTCTACAAGCGCTTTAGTTGTGCTCTCTAATATTTCAGAGTTCTCACCGCCCATTACACCTGCAATACCTACGGGACGATCTCCATCACATATCATAAGCATATCTTCTTCCAGAGTATGTGATTTGCTGTCAAGAGTTTTAAACTCAATACTGCTGCCTGCCCGTTTTACCTCAATTTTACCTTTAGCAATATTGCTATAATCAAATGCGTGAAGAGGCTGTCCAGTCTCCATCATTACAAAGTTGGTAACATCTACAATATTGTTTATTGGTGTAAGCCCAACAGATATAAGCCGATCTTGAAGCCAAAATGGTGATGGTCTAACTTTTACGCCAACTAACATTCCAGCAGTATATCTTGGGCATAAATCTGGATCAAAAACCTCAATTTTAGCAAAATTATGGATAGAGTCGCTGCTTATTGATGATGGGTCAAACTTTATATCTTCAGACGGAATTGTCAATTTCTGGGCAGGTTCGCTAAACGCAGCAACCTCCCTTGCAATTCCTATTACGCTGAGACAATCGGGTCTATTTGGAGTCAGATCAACTTCAAACAGATAATCATCAAGACCTAAAGCCTCTATAATCGGCGTACCTACAATCAAGCCTGAATTAAGCTCCATGATGCCGGCAGCATCAGAATCAAGCTGTAGTTCAGAAGCACTGCAGAGCATTCCTTCAGAAACTTCGCCGCGAAGTTTACTCTTTTTAATCTCAATACCACCAGGCAGAACTGCTCCGATAAGAGCACATGGAACAACTAAACCCTCTCTTACATTAGGAGCACCGCATACAATATTCAGGATAGTATCTTCGCTGCCGCTGTTTTTAGTTCCGGCAATCCTGCCTACATTGACCTTGCAACAGGTTAGATTGTCAGCACCTGGATGTTTTTGAACATGCTCAACCCGGCTGACCACAATTTTATCAAGATATGCAAATCTATTCTCAAACGAGTCAACCTCAAGACCTGCCATAGTAAGCTTTTCAGCTATTTCAGATGGACTATATTCTACTGAAGTATATTCTTTTAACCAGCTTAAAGTAAATTTCATAAAATACTCTTTAGGGTAGTGTAGTGGACGTTAAAACTGTTTTAAAAACCGCATATCGTTTTCAAAAAATTTTCTAAGATCATCTATGCCATATTTGAGCATTGCAAGCCTCTCAATACCCATGCCGAATGCAAAACCTGTGTATTGCTCAGTATCATAACCAACATTTTCAAACACAGCAGGATGCACCATACCTGCACCAAGAACCTCAAGCCAGCCGGTTCCTGAACAGACGCGGCAACCTTTGCCTCTGCACATTACACACTCAATATCAACCTCTGCACTCGGCTCAGTAAATGGAAAGAAGCTTGGTCTGAATCTTAATGCTATATCCTCATCAAAAAGCTGATGAACAAATGTGGTCAATGTCCCCTTTAAATCTCCAAAGGATACGTTACGATCAACCATTAATCCCTCAACCTGATGGAACATCGGCGTATGTGTTACGTCTGAATCACATCGATAGACCTTGCCTGGAGCGATAATTCTTACTGGCGGCTTTACCTTCTCCATAACCCTCGGCTGGGTTGGAGATGTATGGGTACGCAGAACAATATTTTCAGAAACATAGAAGGTATCCTGCATATCCCTTGCAGGATGATACTTTGGAATATTGAGTGCCTCAAAATTATAATAATCTGTCTCAACCTCAGGACCTTCTGCAATCTCAAATCCTATTCTGGAAAATATTGCGATAATCTCTCTTGAAATCTTTGTAACTGGGTGGAGCGTTCCCCGCACAGGCACTCTTCCTGGTAAAGTAACATCAATAAAAGAGGCACTATCTTTAGCATCAGACTCAAGCTTAACTTTAATCTCACTAAATGCTGATTCTAATTTGATTTTCAGAAGATTGGCATTTTTGCCTGCCAAAGGTCTCTCATTAACCGGAAGTTGAGTAATATTTCTGAGAAAAGCGGTTAATATACCTTTTCTTCCAAGATACTTAGTATTGATACGCTCCAGTGCATCAAGAGTGTCAATATCTTTGATCTCTTCAAATGCCTTTCTATCAATATCTACAAGGGTATCAGTTCTGGCTTCCTCTACCATATTTGTATTTTCCACAACAATCCCCAAAAAGCAGAGACGCACTTATGTGCGTCTTTTATTAATTAAAATATTAATTTAAAGAAGAGTGAATTATTTATAAATACTACAGTTTAGCAGATGCAGCCTTTGCTATCTGTGAGAATCCAGCAGGATCACATATTGCAAGATCAGCAAGAACCTTGCGGTCAAGCTCAACATTAGCTAACTTTAGACCGTGGATAAACTTGCTGTATGAGAGATCATTCATTCTTACAGCAGCATTTATTCTTGCAATCCATAATCTTCTAAACTCTCTTTTGCGTGTTCTGCGGTCACGATAGCTGTACATTAACGCCTTGTGAACTGAATCTGATGCGGTACGGAATAGCTTGCCGCGTCCAGCCCTAAAACCTTTTGCTAACTTTAGAACCTTATTTCTGCGTCTTCTTGCCTTAAAACCTCTTTTTACTCTCATTTTATATTAACTCCTTAAATATAAGCCCATATAATAGCGCAATTTGTATTAAGTTTTGATCTATCCATTTGGCAGCATACGTCTAATTTCACGCATATCACTTGCATCAATAATCTGAGGTCTTCTAAGTCCACGTTTCCGTTTAGTTGTCTTCTTGGTCAGAATATGACTTGAATGTGATTTTTTGAATTTGTATTTACCCGTGCCTGTTTTTGTAAACCGCTTTGCTGCGGCTCTGTTGGTTTTAATTTTGGGCATTATCTTCTCCTTAAATGGTCTATTTTTTTAAATAACATAAACTTCAAAAAAAGATATGGTGGCACATCATACCCAAGGAGCATAACGCCACCATACTGTTATATTTTTATTATGAATGCAATGTCTCTTTTAGATCACAAAATCCGGCAGTTACATGGATATTTCCATGAGACTGGTGTTTCCAGAGCTTTTAACAGATTTTGCATATTATCTTGGAGCAAGAATCATGGTCATGGTTTTACCTTCAAACTTAGCATGTTGTTCAATCTGGGCAAAAGGCTCTGTCATGGAAGCTATCTTTCCAAAAATATCTTGGGCTTGCTGCATAAGCGTTATCTCCCTGCCTCTGAACATCATAGTTACTTTGACCTTGTCATTATTGGCTATAAACTTCTCTATATGATTAACCTTTGTTTCAAGATCGTGCTTGTCAGTTTTAGGTCTGACCTTTATTTCCTTAATCTGAGATGTTTTCTGCTTTTTTCTGGCCTCCTGATATTTTTTTGTAATCTCATATTTGTATCGGCCGTAATCCATTATTTTACAGACAGGTGGTTTTGCATTGGGAGATATCTCAACTAAATCTTGTGCATACTCAGCAGCTCTTTTGAGTGCATCACTTACAGACATAATGCCTATTTGCTCTCCGTCAGGTCCAATAACTCTAACTTCAATTGCCCTGATCTCCCTATTTACGCTTACCCTGTCCTTATTACCCTGTTTGCTTATTCCACACCTCCCATGCTTTGCGTTCTGTGATCATAATCAAATATCCGATATAACTATTCGGATCACTTAAGATATATATCCATTATATATATCCGTTTTCGCTCTCTATTATCAACGGATAATTATATATAATTTTTTCTTAAAAATGCAAGTAATATTTATACGGCTTTTAATTTATTAGACAGTTCAAAGCTATTTTATAATAGTTGTCAGTTATCTATTTATTCAATCATACATATTATTTAATCACAACATTTTTTAAATTTTTTGCCTGCTCAAGTGTATATCTCTCTAAAAGGCTCTCTTTCCAATATAAATTATCTTTTTTGGAGAAAAAATCTGCAAACAGCTTAAGGCTCTCATCTCTTAATATGTGGGAAACAACTTTAATTCCGCTTTTCCTATAAAGTATCGGCAACTTGCTAAGATCACATGAGGTTCCTCCTCCCATCGGGTCTTCAAACGAATAGACTACCTGTTTGATGCCAGAGAGGATAATCGCTCCAAAACACATAAGACAAGGCTCCATTGTGCAGTATATAGTGCACTTTGCCGGTACAATATTACTCTCTGTTTTATTGGCAGCAATATTTTCAAAATTCTGAAGTGCCCTTATTTCTGCGTGGTAAATTTCGCTTGGATATTTGTTGGACGATGCTGTACCTACTCTTGAGCCGCTTGCGACAACTGTATCGTTGAATATAATCACACATCCTACAGGAAATTCTCCTTGAGAAAATGCTTTTTCTGCCTCTGCAAGGGCAAGCTGCATATAGTATTCGTCTTTATCACACCTATCTTTTAAGCAGCTCATAAATTGGCTCTCTTTAATTTGTGTTACAGGTTTATTTTTTGTATTTAATATCTCTTATTCCCTTTTGTCAGAAAGTTCTTTACAAAATTTGAACAGTATGCACAATGTTTTTCTTATATTTAACGCATTAGAAAGGCATTTTTATGAATATAACAGCCACCGTAATTAGCGAAGATCATAATCAGACAATCTCTAAGGAAGCTCGTATTTCGAACAGCTCTTCAATCTGCGAAATATATCAGCAAAGAGAGAGAGCTTTTTTATCTAAGCACGGCTGCCCAAGTGCTGATGCTGGTCCTCGTTTTAAAGAGGAGAGCGTATGCAGCATCAGAACGCCGTTTCAGCTTGACAGAGATAGAATAGTCTATTCCAACGCATTTAGACGACTCAAACACAAGACTCAGGTGTTTCTGTCGCCTCTTGGAGATCACTACAGAACAAGACTTACCCATACACTTGAAGTGTCTGAAATTGCTCGTAATATTGCAAGAGCCTTAAGGTTAAATGAAGACCTTGCCGAAGCTGTTGCTCTTGGGCACGATTTGGGACACACGCCATTTGGTCATGGAGGTGAAACAGCCTTAAAAGAGATATTTTCCCGCCACTTTTCCCACAACGTCCAGAGCCTTCGCGTTGTTGATAGGTTAGAAAAACGGGGTGAGGGACTCAATTTAACCTATCAGGTCAGAGACGGCATTTTAAAACATGCAAAAGGTTTTGGGGAGATACTTCCGTCAACTCCCGGCAACAGAGCTGTAACAGTTGAAGGAAAAATAGTGCGTATTGCAGACATAATCGCCTATCTTAACCATGATCTTGATGACGCTCTAAGAAGCAGGGTAATCACAGAAAATGAGATTCCTGATATCTGTAAAAAAAGGCTTGGCAGAACCCACTCTGAAAGGGCAAGAACAATGATGCAGGATATTATCAGCAACAGCGGAGAAAAAAAGGTTGGAGATTATAAAAAATTTGTTCTGTATATGGGAGAAGAGACCTATTCAGCCATGATAATATTAAGACAGTTTCTTTACAACAAAGTCTATCGTGCACCATCAGTACACCAAGAATTTGTAAAGGCAAAAAAGGTTCTTATTGAACTTTACAAATACTTTATCAATGATGTTGATTTTCTTCAGATAGAACTTGAACGAATGGAGATGGCACCATGGGACCCTTCAAAAAACTCTTTAAAACGCTCTGTTTGTGATATAATTGCAAGCATGACAGATAGATATGCACTTGAACTCTACAGCAGGCTATTTTTTCCAAGACCAAGGGTATAAATATGAAAAAACAGATATTTACACAGCTTGAGAACCTCTACGACAAGATGGATGCGGCATGGAACGAGACAGCCTCTTTATATGGATTTGAGTGCAGCGGCTGCGATGAAAACTGCTGTGAAACAGAGTTTTACCATCACACTTTAGTTGAAAAAGCATATCTGCTTAAAGGGCTTAACCAGCTTCCTGCTCCTACGGTCATTGCTGCCAAAAAACGGGCAAAAAAGGTCTGCACAAAAAGAGATATTGGAGCAAAAAAGGGAATAACAATAAGGATTATGTGTCCTCTGAATCAGGAGGGAAGATGTATTTTATATAAATTTAGACCGATGATATGCAGACTTCATGGGGTTCCGCATGAGCTTAGAAAACCGGGTTTATCTCCTATATTTTCTCCCGGGTGCAAAGCAGGCGGGGAGCTTTTTGACAAAAAAGGATATATTGAGTTTGATAGAACCCCATTTTACACACAGATGGCTGAGATTGAAAAAGAGTATCAAGCTGTGATTGGCAGCTTTACAAGAAACCGGCAAACCATTGCCCAAATGCTTATTCATGGTAAAATTTGACCTGATGTTCCATGTTGTGAGGACAGATAAGGAGATATACAGCTTAAAGGAAAGAAAATTGCCCAAAGATTTCTACCACCTAAAGAGAGATAACAACCCGCTTAGAGAAGACGCTTTTACACTATCATGCCTTGGTAAAGTACAACCTGCATCATCATCAGATTTTTTAAGATGCAGAGCTTATTTATCAACCTTAATCAATGGCTCTACAGTTGAGAATGAGATTGATCATCAAGTCTTAATTATTGGTCTTACAGAATCTGGCATTATACCCGCACTTTTAATGTATATAGAGACACTTGCAAGAAATCTTGATGCAAGTATTTTATATTCAACCAGAAGACCTTTATCAGGTATAGCATTTAAAGAGATACACTCTCACGGACCTGATCATATCCTTCCTTTGGAAAAATCTGGCAGATTCATAAATTGCAAAGGAGGCGAAAAAATAGAGGCTTCATCATTCAAAGAGATATGGATTGTTGAAGATGAAATTACAAGCGGCAATACTGTCTATAATTTGATGGTACAGTTGTGCGGCTATTTTGAAATCAGCCGTGTCCGCGTCTTTGCTTTTGCTGATTTTAGAGATAGTGAGAAAAAATCTGATTTTGACTTAAAAACTTCCATGAATAACATTTATTGCACTGTTCACACTCTTGATAGTATTAGTGAAGATGCTATCAGCTCGAACAGCATTAAACCAAACGGTTATTTTAGCAATACTAATAGTCATAAAGCCGATATAAAAAATAATAGATCAAAGTTATTTAATAGTATTCAAAACTGTGCGTGTAATGGCTGGCATCTTCCTTTAAAAAGACCGGCGATTACAATGCAATCTGGAAATTTTATTGATTCTACCATATCGAATCTGCCTTATCATAAGCTCTCTTCAGAATGGATATCAGCTCAAGCAGCACCAAACAGGAGACGGACAATACTTGCAGTTGGTGAGGCAATCGATTTAGCCGCATGTTTTGCCATTTCAGATGAACATATCAGATTTCAGCAGATTTCATTAAGTCCATGGCAGATAGATAACAGCTCTATCTTCAGCAGAATCAGCTTTGCAGATAGGTATTATCTATATAATTATGAGCAGCTTAAAAACAGCGATCTCTATCCTATATTTATCTTGTGTGACCCGATTGATAAACAGATAGAGCAGGAGGCAATTTTAAAACTTGGAGAGTTTGGCATTGAGATTAAACCGATCTTTGAACCAATTGAACTATATTAAATCCCCTAACAACCTTCGATGGAACCAGCGTTTTTACATTAAACTTGCAGAACAAGTCCACCCGTTCAATGAACTTAACCGTTTTCGTCCCCTGAACAGAGCTTATGACGGCAATACCACCTTCTGGTCAACCCCTTCTCCTGAACCAAACTTAAGCAGCATTTTTTGGCAGGATGTGGAGCGTGATATTAAATCAGGGTGCAAAGCCGGCTCTAAGATTTATATAGCAGCCCTAAATCTTGCATCATCAATATTAAAATGGCTGCCAAATCCTGAAAAGATTTTGTTTGTCTCAATTTTAAGGGCTGGTGTCCCAATAACAGAGTGGCTATGCCAGATGCTCCCAGGTTCTTTTGGTGCAGCTTTATCATTATTTGTGGGAATCGGCATTGATAAAAGGGCACTTGACGAGATAAAGAGAGATTTTCCAGACAGAACCATTATTTTTGTTGACGGCTGGACAGGTAAAGGTGGAGTTGCAAGAGAGATTGCAAAACTTAAAAGCGGACCCCTTGCCGTTTTGATTGACCCTTGGGGTTGGGCAGATTTTGCAGGGATAAGAGAGGATATATTCTGTCCGTCTGCCTGCTTTACAGGTCTTGCAACTTTGGGATTTTCAAGGACATTTTTTGTAGATGACGATAATTTGTTTTCAGCTTACCGTTTTTCTGGAGAGTTTGCCCAGCCAGATATTGTAGATATTTGGAAGAGCAGCTCTCCGTTATCTCTATTAAATTCAGATACTGTTCAATCTTTAGATCAAAAAATAGAGAGGTTTCAAACTGATACAAATCTTAGAATACACAGCAATGAAGTCTGCCGGGCACTTATAAATGCAGCTCCTGAGATACTTTTATTTGCAGATAGTGAAGATTATGCCCGCACCAACTTCTCTCTTTTGCTTAACCTTGCTCGACAGAGAAATATTCAAACAGTTTTTAATATCAAACAGTTAAATAAACTTAAAACCAGAGCAGCTTGCAAGTTATCAACAGCTCAATCTTCCTAATGCGTTAAAACAGATTTCTTATTGCAAAATTGGGGTTTAATACCACGATGAGTTATCCTGCTCAAACATTCTCATAGCATCAATTGACATGGTTGTTGTTGGAATAATATTTAGCCTTTTTACTCCAATCTCCTGACCAGTTATCACACAGTAGCCGAAACGTCCCTCTTTAAGACGATTCAAAGCATTTTCACTTAACCGAAGCAGCGTAGAGTTTCTCTCTACGCTCTTTAGCTCTAATCCAAGTTCATGCTCGTAATTACTCTTATCAATCAGATCAGGACTTTCAGATTTCAGGTTTTTTAACTTTTGAATCGAATCTTGAATCTTCTGTTCCAACTCCTTTTTCTGTTTTAGCAGTTTATACTCAAAGTAACGAAGCTGCTGTTCATTCAGATACTCTTCATCTTCAGACGGGCAGTAATCAATAGACTGAAAATAATTAATTTGACTCCTGTTATTCATAATGGTCACCTTCTGTTTGTTTTAAGAGATTGAAATGATTTTTAAAAGACAAATCCTCATTTAAAAAAATAACGCTCTATGCTTTTGCGTTATTTATATAAGGATAATAACCTTATACAGTCTCTATTATCTCAAGAAGAGGTTAGAATTTGATTAGGATTATGTTAATATTTTGTAAGAAAAATTCTCCTAATTTAATCGCAATCCAAACATAATTCTAAACTAATCCTAATAAAATCCTAACAAAAGCAGATTACAATCCATTCAAAATTAATCGTACATATTTAAACTTTTTTTATTCCGATTTTTTATACGTTATTTTAAGGATTTATTTTGATTATGGATGCAAACATGAACCCTACAATGCTGCTTTTTACAATTTTATTTTTGTCTGTAATGGGATTTGTTATGGGAAAGAAACGCTCCTATGCTGTGGCAAATCAGGCTGGCGGAATAAGTTCTCTCCATTCCAGACCCGCATATTACGGCTCTTTAACCGCTTTGTGGTGTGCAATACCTGCTTTGATTATATTTTCGTTCTGGCTATTATTTGAATCCCGCATAATAACAGACCTTGTTATTTCAAATCTTCCTGAGCAGCTTCAAAATCTTCCAGCAGACAGGCTCAATCTTATTGTCAATGACATAAAAAATATGGTCAACGGCAATATCATCTCTTCAGACCCAAACCCCTCAATGGTTGAAGCAGCAGAACATTACAAAAAACTTAACTCTCTGAGCCACGCTTCATTGACAGTTATTGTTATTGCAGTTGCGATTGGTGCTATTTTAATAATACAAAAGACAATCAATCCAAAATTAAGAGCGCGTAACCACGTTGAAGAGGTTATTAAATATATTCTTATAGCTTGTTCAACAATTGCTATATTTACAACCATTGGAATTGTTCTCTCTGTCCTTTATGAGGCAATAAGATTTTTCAGGATAGTTCCTCTGTCAGATTTTTTAACTGGTCTTGAGTGGAGTCCTCAAATGGCAATAAGAGCTGATCAGGTCGGTTCTTCCGGCTCTTTCGGCGTGCTGCCGGTCTTTATGGGGACAATGCTTATATCTGCAATTTCAATGTGTGTGGCTGTTCCAATAGGTCTTATGTCTGCAATATACCTTTCTGAATATGCTAACCGAACATTCAGATCAGTTGCCAAACCTCTGCTTGAGATTTTAGCTGGCATTCCAACTGTAGTTTACGGTTTTTTTGCCGCATTGACAGTTGCCCCTATGATTCGCAACAGCGGCGGGGTTTTAGGGCTTGATGTCTCTTCTGAGAGTGCTCTTGCTGCTGGTCTTGTGATGGGAATAATGATCATTCCGTTTGTCTCGTCTTTGTCTGACGATGTTATCAATGCAGTTCCCCAATCCCTGCGTGATGGTGCTTATGCTCTTGGAGCGACCAAATCGGAAACAATCCGTCAGGTTGTTGTTCCGGCAGCTCTTCCCGGTATTGTTGGAAGCGTTCTGCTTGCTGTATCAAGGGCAATTGGAGAGACTATGATAGTTGTTATGGCTGCTGGAATGTCTGCAAACCTTACATTAAATCCATTAAAAACAGTTACTACAGTTACTGTTCAAATTGTCGCACTGCTTGTAGGAGATCAGGAGTTTGACAGTCCCAAGACTTTAGCTGCTTTTGCATTGGGTCTTATGCTTTTTGTAGTAACTCTGATTTTGAATGTAATCGCTTTGTTTGTGGTGAGAAAATATAGAGAACAGTACGAATAACTGTAAAATGTATTAATAGAGGATACAGATTATCTATGGATAAACTAAATAATTTAACAGACGGCTCAACTGATGATGTTTTAACTTCAGTCAATCAAACAAGTAATATTGATATTGTTAAAAACGGGCTTGCAAAACGATATCGGGCTGAAAAGCGGTTCAAAATATATGGAGTTGTTGCAATTGCGGTAAGTTTGATATTTCTCGCATTTCTCTTTATCAGCATCGGTTTAAACGGATACACAGCATTTCAGCAGACATTCATACGTCTGAATGTCCATTTTGATCCGGAGATATTGGGAGAGACAACAAATAGAGAGAGTGTAGCCTCTGCTAATTTTCCCGGAATTGTAAAGCAATCCTTATCAAAGATGTTTCCAGAAGCTGCATCAAGAGGAGATAAACGTCTTCTTTATTCGCTTATAAGCTCTGGAGCTGCGTATGAGATTAGAAATATGGTTATTAAAAATCCTGATCTTGTAGGTAAGACAGTCCAAGTATGGCTTCCAGCAGATGATGATGTTGATATGCTGATTAAAGGGCACATGAAAAGAGGAGCAGAAGAGGGAGACAGAAGGCTTAATGACAAGCAGATCGGCTGGATTGAGCGGTTGGAAAAAGAGGGCAGCATAGAAAAACATTTTAACAGCACTTTTTTTACGGCTGGCGACTCTCGCGAACCAGAACTTGCAGGTATATGGGGAGCTGTTAGCGGCTCTTTTTTCACAATGCTTGTAACCCTGTTTCTCTCTTTTCCGATCGGAGTTGCAGCAGCAATATATTTAGAAGAGTTTGCTCGAAAAAACAGATGGACAGATATAATTGAGGTAAACATCAACAACCTTGCAGCAGTTCCATCTATTGTATTTGGTCTTCTTGGTCTTGCAGTATTTCTCAACTTTTTTGGTATGCCTCGATCTGCTCCGGTTGTTGGAGGTCTTGTAATGACTTTGATGACTCTGCCTGTAATTATTATTGCAAGCAGGGCTGCCCTTAAATCAGTTCCGCCTTCAATAAGAGAAGCTGCTCTCGGCGTGGGTGCATCTCAAATGCAGATGGTTTTCCACCATGTTCTGCCGCTTGCTCTTCCCGGAATGCTTACCGGTGCAATTATCGGCATGGCTCGTGCACTTGGTGAAACAGCTCCGCTCTTAATGATTGGAATGGTTGCATTTATTGTTGATATTCCATCAGGATTCACTGACCCTGCAACAGCTCTTCCTGTTCAGATATTTTTATGGGCAGACAGTCCTGAAAGGGGATTTTTGGAAAAGACATCAGCAGCAATTATGGTACTGCTCACCTTTTTGATTGCCATGAACGCTTTGGCAGTCATTTTAAGAAAGAAGTTTGAAAAACGATGGTAAGCAGGGAGATATTGCGGTTTCCCTGTGAAGTATATAAAAGGGTAGGTATAACTCTTACCCTGCATTTTAATGAAATTAATAAAAAATCAGGAGAAAATTTAAGATGAAAGGCAAAATGTTTTTCAAGAGTTTAACCATTACTGGTTTAAGTGTTGCAGCAGCACTCACTTTTGGCTCACTCGCATTTAACAGCAGTGCGTTGGCAGGTTCAGCAAGAGATTATATAAGCGTAGTCGGCTCTTCAACTGTATATCCATTCTCTACAGTTGTAGCTGAACAATTTGGTAAAACATCTGGATTTAAAACCCCTAAGATTGAATCTACAGGTACCGGCGGAGGTATGAAACTTTTTTGTTCAGGTGTTGGAGTACAGCATCCGGATATTGCCAATGCCTCAAGAAGAATTAAAAAATCTGAATGTGAAACTTGTGCTCAGAATGGAGTAAAAGATATTCTTGAAGTTAAAATAGGTTATGATGGTATTGTGTTTGCAAATTCAAAGAAGAGCAAACCTATGAATATAACCAGAAAAGAGATGTTTCTTGCACTTGCAGCAAATGTACCAGAACCCGGGGGAGCTGAATCAGTTGTGCCTAATCCATACAAAACATGGAAAGATATAAATCCTTCATTTCCTGCTGTAAAAATTGAAGTTTTAGGACCACCGCCAACATCAGGTACAAGAGATGCTTTTGTCGAGCTGGTAATGGAGACAGGCGGTTCTGAATTTGCGTGGATTAAAGCTCTTGAAAAGTCAGATAAGGATAAATTTAAATCAATATGCCATACAGTAAGAGAAGATGGGGCATACATTGAAGCAGGTGAAAATGATAATCTGATTGTTCAGAAACTTGAGTCAAATCCCAACGCTTTTGGTATTTTTGGATTCAGCTTTCTTGAGCAGAACGGCGATAAAATACAGGGTGCATCTGTTGAAGGCGTAGCTCCAACTTTTGAGGCAATTGCAGATGGCAAATATTCTGTTTCCCGCCCCCTATATTTTTATGTTAAAAAAGCTCATGTAGATGTAATTCCGGGTATGAAAGATTTTCTTAAAGAGTTTTCAAGTGAAAAGGCTTGGGGAGATGATGGATATCTGAGCGAAAAAGGGTTGATTCCAATGCCAGATGATGAGAGAAAAGCATTTAGCAATGATGTTAAAGAACTTAAAAATCTCTCTTGCGGAGATTTATAGGAATATATGAGACTTATGAGCGAAGAAAAAGATAAACAGATTCCAGTGGGTAATAGTGCAGAGTTTGAAAACAAACGAGAGTTTACGAACAAACGAGAGCCTCTTGTGAACAGGGAAAATAGAGAAACTGTGGGTCAGCCTACAGTTGAAAACCCCCGTATGTCATGCCAAAATGTCAATGTATATTATGGAGATAAACACGCAATACATAATGTAACTCTTGATATCGGCAGAAATGAGGTAATTGCCATGATAGGTCCCTCTGGCTGCGGAAAATCTACTTTTCTTCGCTGTCTCAACAGAATGAACGATACTATTGATCTTTGCAGGGTAACCGGCACAATTTTATTAGATGGAAAAAATATCTACAATAAAGATGTTGATGTAGTACCATTAAGAGCACAGGTGGGAATGGTGTTTCAAAAACCTAACCCATTCCCAAAATCAATTTATGACAATGTGGCTTATGGACCTAAAATACATGGTTTGGTGCAAAACAGAGCTGAAACTGACGAGATTGTTGAGACATCGCTTAAAAAGGCAGGTTTATGGGAAGAGGTAAAAGATAGATTAAACCAGCCCGGAACAAGTTTATCAGGCGGTCAGCAGCAGAGGCTTTGCATTGCACGAACCATTGCAGTCGGTCCTGAGGTTATTTTGATGGACGAGCCGTGCTCTGCTCTTGATCCGATTGCAACTGCAAGAATTGAAGATTTGATTGATGAGCTGAGAGAGAATTTTTCTATAGCTATTGTTACCCACTCAATGCAGCAGGCATCAAGAGTCTCACAGAGAACAGCTTATTTCCATTTAGGCGATCTGATTGAAGTGGGCAGCACGGATCAGGTTTTTTTAAATCCTCTGCATCAGTTGACAGAGGATTATGTTACAGGTCGTTTTGGATGATACTACTTATTTAGATACCCTTACCCTTAAGAAGGGTAAGATTTTACCTTCCTCAACTATTCAATTGAGTTTTAGTGGTTACATGGAGAGCCGGGATCGTGTCCGCATACATTTTCGCCAGTCACAAGACTATTTGCTAAATAAGCATTAACTAAAACTTCTGGTGTTTCGGTCGGTGCTCCTGTAACAACTTTAACTCCTGCCTGAGCAAACAGCTCCTGAGCTTTATGACCCATACCGCCTGCAATAACAATATTAATACCGTGATCGTGAAGCCATTTTGGAAGTACTCCAGGTTCGTGTGGAGGTGGTTCAAGAATCTCTGTATTTGTAATTTTATTGTTCTCTGTTGTTACAAAGCAGAACTCTCTGCAATGTCCAAAATGTGCGGTCAGTTTACCCATTGCCATGGGAATTGCAAATTTCATAATAAAAATCCTCATCTATTTAATTGTTTCTAAAGTAATTTATAACTCTATAAAAATATTTAAACTTCTGTTAAATCAGACCCAATGTCCATCAACATTTGGTCCTTGTGAATACTCAAGTGCATTATTTTTGAACTGCTCTATAACATCTTTAACTGTACCATTAATTCCTGTAACCACCTTAATACCAACAGAATCAAGTACATTGTACGCCTTAGGTCCGCAGTTTCCTGTAATTAAGACTTTAACGCCGCAATCAGCTACAGTTTTAGCTGCCTGAATTCCTGCACCTTGTGGAAGATTCATATTCTGATCATTTGGTTTTACCTCAAAATCTAAGGTATCTGTATCAACTATTAAAAAATATGATGCTCTTCCAAACCTTGGATCAAGATTTGAATCAAGGGTTGTTCCGCTTGATGATACCGCTACTTTCATCTTTTATCTCCTTATCTGTTTATAAATATTTTGGAAGCTGGTTGAAAATAAGGGTGTATCTGTGCTGATAGATTAGAAATCAACACAAATATCTCTTTAAATATCAAACCAGCCGATCCATTGTATCTTTCATGAACAACATTACATTTTGCCACATCTTTTTAACTGCTTGAGATGCGGGTCCGTCAGAGTAAGTAACAAGACTTTGACCCATTCTCATAGATTCTATAACAGCCTTATCAAATGGAATCTCACCTGCAAATCTTATATTATTTAAGTTACAAAACTCTTTAATCTTTTCCGATGCTTCTGGATTTAAATCTGCCTTATTGATACACAGGTAAATTGCTGCATTCATCTGCCTGCCAAGTTTCATAACTCTTTGCATATCGTGAATACCTGATAAGGTAGGCTCTGTAACAATTAAAAGAGCATCTGTATTGCTAATAGATGCAATTACAGGACAGCCTATTCCGGGAGGTCCATCTGTAATAATTAATGGAATATGCTGCTCTTTTGCTATCTGTCTTGCCCTTTGACGCAACTGGCTGACAAGAAGCCCTGAGTTTTCCTCTGCAATGCCAAGCCGTGCATGAACCATGGGTCCGTTTGGTGTTGTTGAAATAAATTTCTCTCCACATGTCTGGCGTTCAAATGAGATAGCATCAACCGGACAAAAATGGACACACACTCCGCACCCTTCACATGATGTCGGGTCAATAACAAATCTTGCTGTGTCTGCATTCTCTTTTATTTCAGATACTGCATTGAATTGGCATCTTTGGAGACAATCTCCGCACCCTGTGCATGCGTCTGGATTTATTTCAGCCTTATGTCCCCCTTCAAAAGATTCAGTCTCTACAACCTTATGTTCAAGTGTTAGAAAAAGGTTTGCAGCATCAACATCAGCGTCAATAACAACTCTCTTCTCTGCAAGGGAGGCAATAGAGGCTGTAATACTGGTTTTACCTGTGCCGCCTTTACCGCTTATAACTGTCAACTCCTTCATCTTATCCCCTCCCTTTGCTCACTGTTCTGCCTTTTATTATTGACTATACTTGTGATTTTACTATAGATTTTATTGAAAATAGCCTTCATCTCCGGCAGCTCTTCTACTAAAAACAGACCTTTAGCACAGACTTTTGCAGCTGCTCTGCTAAATGGAATTCTCTCGATAATCTCAATCTTTTCTTTTGCCGCATATTCATCAATTATACCTTTTTTATATACGACTGCTCCGCCTTTTTCTGAGGGTTCTGTATCTGCTCGATTAATTACAATTCCCATTGGCACACCAAGTTTTTTTAACCCTTCAACTGTAAGTGAAAGATCGTTGAGTCCAAATGGCGTCTCTTCTGCAACAAGAAGAGCAAAATCAGAGTCTCGCAAAGTTGCAACTGCGGGACATGATGTACCTGGAGGAGCATCAACTATTGAGAGTATAGAAGTTTCTTTGGAAATTTTGCTTTTAACCTTATTGATTAAAGGAGGTGACATTGCTTCACCAACTCTGAGTTCTCCCCATGTAAGATTAAAGCCTCTGCTGCTCCTGCCTGTGTGCAGAGAGCCAAGAACCCGTGCTCCCTCTTTGACTGCACCTGTAGGACAGACCATGATACACCCTTTGCACGAGTGGCACATCTCAGGAAATACCATAATTTTTTTTGCAATCATGGTAATCGCACTAAATTGGCATATTTTTTCACACTCGCCGCAAAGATTGCAAAGATTCATATCAACCGCTGGGATTATGGTTGAAATCTCTTGGGTTACAACATTTTGGGGATTTATGAAAAGATGTGCATTCGGCTCTTCAACATCACAGTCAAAAAGTTCGACCTTACCCTCTGATTCTATTGCTGTAACTGCAAGATTTACAGCAACCGTTGTCTTGCCTGTTCCACCTTTACCACTTGCTACGGTGACTATCATATCAGTTGTCCTTATATTAAATTTCTCGATTGCAGATATTTTTCAATTGCAGATTTTGTAAGTACGTGTTGAATGAATAATAAGCAATAGCTCATATTTGTCAAGTATTATTTTAAACCGGTTTTAGTATGACTGTAATGATGGATTGACTTTATTTGCACCTTTAATTTATAGTATGTTGATTATTTACACTCCAAATATTTTTAAAATATAAAATATAGTAGATTTGATTATAAAATCAGACAAAGGAAAAGTTATTAATGGATAACACAAAACAGAGTCAAAACAGTGCTGAAATTATCCCTGAGCAGATGGGATACGATACAAAATTTCAATTTGAATGTCATAAAGGGGTTAAATGCTT
Source organism: uncultured Desulfobacterales bacterium (assembly GCA_964539635.1). Lineage (GTDB taxonomy): Bacteria > Desulfobacterota > Desulfobacteria > Desulfobacterales > Desulfobacteraceae > Desulfamplus. The sequence continues at coordinate 18,917 of CAZIJN010000030.1, forward strand.
TACTAAATGCTGCAGGGGGATTGATATCATGCTCACCCCTTACGATATTTTAACCATGAGAAAAGAGCTTGGGCTTACATCTGAAGAATTTTTGGCAATATACACAGATATCCATCTGCTTGAAAAAGCTGATCTGCCGATTGTTACAATAAAAAAATTAGATGACGAAGAGCAGTCATGCCCGTTTGTAAAAGATGTAGAGGGCTGCCAAATTTATCCTTTTAGACCAACTGCATGCCGATATTATCCGCTTGGCGTAGGCTCACTAAGTTATGCAAGCGAGCTTAACAAGGGTAATGATACAAACAGTGATGATGCTTTTTTCTTTATGGTAAAGGAGTCCCACTGCCTTGGTTTTCAGGAGAAAAAAGAGTGGACTGTTGCTGAATGGCGGGAGGATCAGGGGGTTAATATCAGAGATGAAATAAATGCAGGTTGGACAGATTTGATTGTCAGAAAGAAAACTATCCCTATGAGCATAAAACTGTCGGAAAAGAGCAAACAGATGTTTTTTCTTGTCTGCTATAACATTGATAAATTCAGACAGTTTGTATTTGAAAGCACATTTTTGAAGAGATTTAATGTTGATAAAGTTCTGCTTGAAGAGATCAGAACAGATGACGTAAAGCTGCTTAAGTTTGGATTTGATTGGCTAAAGTCTCTGCTCTTTAAAGAGGGTGATATCAAGATTGACCAGCAACAGAAGGTGTAATAATTCATCAGCAGAATTTGGTAAATCAAAACTAAGAATCTTATCCTCCTCCTTGTTTTTCTCATTTTTTAATTAATAATAGAAAGAGGAGGGGAGGGGGATAAAATAGACCATTCTTCTCATAAGTTAATCTGCAGCGGATTCAGATATCTTTAATTTATCTTTAATTTGAGTAGTTCTATTTATTCAGCAGGTCTATTTATATAGATATGATTTCCAAGAGTGTGCTCCAACTCGTCATCAGTTATCTGTTCAATACGTTTATGGACCTTTTTAAACTCTTCAAGAAGAGACTCTGCCAAAGGGGTAAGCTGTGAGCCTCCACCTTTAGCTCCCCCCTGTTGAGTGATAAGCAACGGAGCACCTAACCTCTCCTCAGTTGATTTAATTCTTGACCATATTGCACGATACCCCATACCCATTGCCTTTGATGCTCCAAGCAGTGATCCATGCTCTTTAATGGCATTGAGCATCCTAAAGCGTCCCAATCCAAATACAACCTCTCCTTTATCATCTTCAATCCATACTTTGGAACGGGTATGAAATCTTTTTTTCTCCTCAACCATAAAATCACCTTTCATCTTTTTAAAAAAATGGCAAGTTGAATCTAAGAAACAACAGATAATGTGAAAAAATCTTATCTTTGTCTAATGGATTTATGAATATCATAGTTAAGGCGGATTTGTCCAAGCATGATGCAACAGAAATCTTTATTCTTTTGATAATTTGGATTAAATCTATGAGTAGATAATGGATAGGTCAGCCGTGTAGAGGCGTTTTCACCATAGGATAAAAACCCTTATCTGCTGCAACCATATAGAGCGGAACAGCTCCAACTAATACTGCTTCAGGGTGGTTGGATTCTATATCCTCTCTCTCATCTACAGATACAATATAGTGCTTACATTGATTGCAGGTATAAATACGTTCTTTGTTATTATTTTCTACAAAAAAGTATTGCAAAGAATTTTTATCTTCACTGCCGCAATAGGCACATGAGTGTCTTTTTATCCGCCACTCATGGCTGCAACTTGAACAGTGCAGCCAAAACTGTCCTCCATGTGCTTTTAAAAATTCTGATTTTGCAGCCTCGTCTTTATCTATTCTTAAAAAAGAGATATCTGGAAAAGAGCCGCAAAATGGACAGTAACCTTTTGACCATAATGTGGTGTCTAATGATGTTTCAAGTTTAGCACTGATGATTTCAAAGATAATTTTAACTGATTGAAAGAGGATAAATTGCAAAATAGCTGGTGAAATAGCTGTCGAGATGCTTAAATTCTCAAGTTTTTCAGGTGTATCAGCCAATATTGCATCAATACACTGATCAATATTTATATCGTTATTTTCGATTTTTAAGTTGAATGATTCAATACTTTTACTAAGAGGCTTAAACGATTTTGCAAGAACAGGAGTTAAATCCTTGATTATTATTAGAAATTCTCTGTTAATATTTGTAAATTCAAAATTATGAAAAACAGGTATTCCCTGAGCAAAAGAGTCTCTATTCATTGAGAATTCAGGTAAATTCACCATACTTTCAATCCGAGCACGAATATCAGCCCTTGTTAATGCTAACTCCTCAAATCTATTCAGAATTTCTATGAGTGCAGGCTTCTGCTTCCCTATCCTTTGAAATGATCTTTGAATATATCCAATCTCATCTGGCAACGCTCTTTTAATCATGCAGGGTATCTCCTGATTTATAAAAATGCTTTCAAATTGTTCTACTTATATTATGTATTATTTGTAGTGTGAAAGTGGAGACACAAATTTGTAGGTCTCCACTTTTATAATTTTTTTGCGTTAGTTGTATTCTACGTTAGTTACATAAGACTTTCTAATTTAGATAAAAAGGCAAAAAGTCTATATCATTGCTGTATCTTTACTGCTGCGGCTGTGATGCAAAATATTTTGCGTCGTCATCAACAATAAGATAGATAACATTAACCTCATCAGGATCGATAAGTTTTGCCTTTGGATACTTCTGCTTAATAAGAGTTAACCTTTCAGCGGCAAGTTTTTTCATATCCTGTTCTGCTCCGAAATTCATTGCACCAGTAGGGCATGTCTTTACGCACATTGGAAGCAGATTGTTCTGTACCCTGTCAATACACATATCACACTTTACTATCATTCCGGTTTGTTCATTTCTTCGTGGAATATCGTATGGACAAGATTCACGTATCTCTTCAAACTGCTCTTTTGAGAATTTTTTTGTAAGTTCTGTATAAATAATGGCACCAGTTGCCTCATCTTTTATGATAGCACCTTCAACTCCTGCGTTTTCAGCAGTATATTTGCATGGTGCTTCAACGCAGTGGCGGCATTGATCCGGAAAAAAATACCATTCAACTTTATTATTAACAAGATGTTCACTAAACCTAACCAGCTTAATAGTTGAACCAGACAGATCAGGTGGATTCTGATGGGTTCCCCGTTGAAACGTCTTTTCAGCAGGCAAACCTTTCCACTCCTTGCAGGCAATCTGGCAGCCGCGGCAGGCTGTGCATCTTGTAGTATCTATAAAGAATGCTTTTGACATAGCAGTTCTCCTAAGTTTTTTACAAATTAAATAAATTTATAGTGCTGCAATCTAATTTTATCGTTAATCGTACTTACCAGCACTATTTACGATGCCAACTCTTTGCTGGACTCTATCTTCTTAATATTAACCAAAGATGCCTTGTATTCAGGGATTGTAGTATTTGGATCACCAACTGACGGAGTGAGACGGTTGGTCGCATCACCACAACCCGGAGTTGTCCAGCCAAAACAGAATGGCATACCTACAAGGTGAACGGTTTTACCCTGAATCGTAAATGGCTTGATACGTATTGTAACCATAGCCACTGCCTCTACCTTGCCTCTTATGCTTTCAACCAGAACCTTATCGCCGTTCTTTATTCCTTTCTCTTTGGCAAGCTGAGGACTCATCTCTACATATAGCTGTGGTTCTGCTTCAAGTAAGAGAGGTGTATTTCTGGTATCTCCTCCACCGCACCAATGTTCAGTCATGCTGTATGTAGTTAAAACAATTGGGAAATTTGGGTCTGCATTTTTAGCAAGTTTATCAGCTTCACTTATTGCTACCTTCATGCAGGGGTTGTGCATCTGCTTTGAGAATGGGTGATATGCAACTGGAGTCTCTGCCGGCTCATAATGTTCAGGAAATGGACCTTCTTGCCTGCCTGGACCATATAGCTGTGCAAATCCTTCCGTTGTCATGATAAAGGCATGTTTTCCATTACCTGTTGCCTCTGGAGGCCAAGGTCCGTCTGGTATATCGCCTTCCCATGCAGTTCCATTCCATTTAATAACAGCTTTATCAGGTGCATACGGCATACCGTTTAAATCTACAGAAGCTCTGTTGTAAAGGATGCGTCTGTTCATGGGCCAGCACCACGCAAAGTTGGGGAAAAGACCAATTGTTTTCTGCATAGGAGTCTGTGAAAGATCACGCCTCATAGCCTTGATTCCATCTTCTTCTGTACAGCCGCCGCAACATAACCAGTTAAGACAGCTTGTCGAACCATCAGCTTGAAGTAGTGGAAAGCCGGGTACAAGCTGACCTTTTTTATAAGATTTGTCCTTGATAGTGATATCCTTCTCAAAGTAGCCGTTGATTCGCTTTGTGATCTCAATGGCATTATATTTTTCAGGATAGTTCATCTTAAGGATAGGCTCAGGAAAGGTGCCACCCTCTTTTTTGTATAGTTCTCTTACTTTATTGAAAATAGAGACGTAGATATCTCCCATAGATTTTGACTGACCCATCGGCTCTACTGCCTTGTAATGCCATAGATGCCATCTTCCGCTGTTGCTGATGCTGCCCTCTTTTTCTGCTCTCTGGCAAGATGGAAGGAGAAAGACTTCAGTTTTTATCTTTTTGGGATCAACACCTGGTCTGTGCCAGTTATCTGTAGTCTCTGTATGGTGAATCTCTCCAACAATGAGCCAATCTAAATTGTCCATTGCCCGTCTTACCTTATTAGAGTTAGGAACACTCATTGCAGGGTTTGTTCCAAAAAGCAATCCGCCTTTAATCTGATTTTTGAACATTCTATCAAACAGAAAGATGTATGAGTAATCGGCACCTACATCTGCTTTTGGAAGCCATTTATAGCCAAATCCATTCTTTTTGGTGGCATTATCTCCAAACCAAGCCTTTAATAAGCTGACCATATATTTAGGTCTATTCTGCCACCAGTTGGCACTCATTGGATTTGCACTGGCTGGAGTAGTTTCCTTTAGATACTCATCAAGAGTTGGGTAATTAGCCTGTGGTACAGGTAGATATCCTGGAATAATATGATAAAGAATAGCGTGATCAGTTGAGCCTTGAACATTAGGCTCACCGCGGAGAGCGTTGATACCTCCTCCAGCAACACCAATATTACCAAGAAGAAGCTGTACAATTGCAGATGATCTTATATTTTGTACGCCTACTGTATGCTGGGTCCAGCCTAAAGCATACAATACTGTTCCAGCCTGATCTGGTTTGCCTGTTGCTGAATAAGCCTCATATACTTTTAAAAGCTCTTCTTTTGATACTCCTGTTATTGTAGAGACATTGTCAATATTATATCGGGAGTAGTGTTTTTTCATAAGCTGGAATACACATCTCTCATTTTGCAGGGTTGTATCTTTTACAGGAAGACCCTTTGCATCTTTTTCAAAACTCCACGCTTTTTTATCATAAGATTTTTTCTCAGCATTATAGCCGGAAAATAGACCATCTTTAAATTCATAGCCTTTACCAATAATAAAAGCTGCATTGGTATAATTTACAACATAATCTTTAAAATACTTATTGTTTTCAATAATATAGTTGATCATGCCTCCCATAAAGGGGATATCTGTGCCTGATCTCAATGGAACATGAAAGTCTGATTTTGAGGATGTACGGGAAAATTTAGGATCAATGTGCATAACTACTGCACCTTTGTCCTTTGCCCTAAGTACCCATTTAAATGAGATAGGATGGTGTTCTGCGGCGTTGCTTCCAATGATCAGAACAGCATTTGCGTTACCGATATCACTCCAGTGGTTTGTCATAGCACCACGTCCAAACGACTCTCCCAGAGCCGCTACAGTTGCACTATGTCAGATACGAGCCTGATGATCTAAATGGACAATACCAAAGGCACGGCTTCCCTGATGTACCATAGCCAACTCTTCATTATCCATCTGAGATGTGCCTAAATGGAATATTGATTCTACTCGGTTTACCTCTTGTCCTTTATCATTTTTCAGCTTGAACTCTTTATCACGGGTAGCTTTGATATTTTTTGCCATACGCTCAAGCATCCAATCCCAAGGCTTCTCTTCCCATTTATCACTAAATGGGGCACGATACATCGGTTTTACAAGTCTATGATGATTATTGTGCATAGATAGCATAGCAGCACCTTTTGCACACAATGAACCCTCACTTACTGGATAATCTGGATCTCCTTCAGTACTTACTATTTTACCGTTTTTAACATGGGCAATAAAATGGCAGGAAACTGAACAGAATGGACAGATAGATATTACCTCTTTGGCACCCTCTATCTTCAATGTTGCAGCATAAGCTTTCACAGGTTTTAGATCAATTCCAAGCTGCAACAGCGATAGTGTTGCAAACCCTGCACCTGCCAGCTTAATAAACCCTCGTCTTGAGTAATTCATTTAAGCCTCCTTGTTTATTTATCAGATCAAAATTCAAAAATTTTCACTTTTGACCTTTTAGGGGTATCATGGCAGAAGTTACAGGGGAGTTACTCGTAGGTTACAGGAATATTTGCTGTTATAAGGCGGGCTATTCTAAGATATCTATCTGCATGGAGTGTCTGCTGCATTTTTTTATAAATATTGGTAATGGTCATAATAAGATCGATAAAATCTCTCTTTAAAGAGTCCCGTTTAGAGTTAATCAATGGCAGTGATGACTCTTCAGGTAAAAAATCTCCTTTGTACAGAGCAACTGCTTTCTCAAAAAAGGATAGGGCTTTTTCGATTCGATTGTTCTTAAGATGAGAATATCCAAGCTCAAGCAGATTGGTGAAAGTGTCAATATCTACACTAACAAGCTGAGGATTAAGAGATATTCTACCTGCATTCAGTTTAAGATAACAGTAGCCCATCTTCTTATCAACTCCTGATTCTAAGGTGTTACGAAGCCTGTGTAGATTTATCTTAAAATTCTTTTCTCCCACGCCGTCAGAACACTCGGGCCATATATCTTCAATCAGTTTTCCTCTGGATATTTCACTTGAATTATTACAAATTATAGCTTTTAAGAGCAGCTTTGGTCTGCTGCCCTCCCATGATGTTTCATTAAGCTGCTTATTATCCATCATAACAGAAAAACCGCCCAAAGTTTTTATGGTTATTTTTGGCAGAAGCTGGACATAGAGTCGTTTTAGAGTGCTCTTCCAATAGCTGTTAGATGTGATAACAGAATTGGATATAAGATGAGTCAAATGCTCAGACGTGCATGAGGTGAACTGTGTTGCTAAAAGAGAAAATAGGTTTCTATAGATAAGCTCTGAGGTATCAAAACAGATTCCAAGTATAACCACTTTAACAAAATCTGGAGATGAGAGTAGTAAAAAACGCCTGTATCCTTCATCTACTACTCTGGTTAAGGCTCTTAAAATATGCTCTTTTGCCTGTTCTGTCTTTTTTTGCTCCCAAAAAAGAAGCCCAATAGCAGCATGAGCTTCACACCATGCAATACCAGACGAACTTTTTGTAAAGTAATCAACGGAAAGATTCAGCTCGCTGTTTGCGATCTCAAACTCTTTAATCTGAATAAGTATCACTGCATGCAGAAGTTTTCCCATATAGAGATGAATTTCGCTCTTCTTTTGATTAAAAATATCGATAGCCTCTTTAGAACACTTTTCAGCAGATTCAAGAGCCGCTCTTTTTTTATGAGCATCACTCTTTTGTTTATATGTAATAGATGCCGTATGGTAATTTAAAATCGCTTTTATATGCAATGACAGGGCAAGATAGAAGTTGTTGCCGGTAAGAATTGAAAAGTCAGAAAGATGTTCGGCAAGATGTCCTGCATCACCAAACTGTTCTGTATAGATACTGTACATAGAGTTTAGTTCAATAAAATTGGGGTAGAGAAAACTAAGCCCAAATTTTTCTATATCTGTTCCAGATTCTAACAGATACTTTTTGACTAATTCAAAATTTCCTTTTTTCAGTTCAACGTCAATTTTAATTAAAATTTTTAAGGCGTGGTATTCTGGATGGATATTTTTATATGTAGAGCTGCTCAATCTTTTAAGCTCTTTTTCAGCCTCATAACAGTTTCCAGCTTTTACATAACCAAAAGCCATAATAATTGATGAGTTAAATTCAATTTCTCTGTTATCGATTTTTTTAGCAAGCAGCCGGGCATTCTGGCAGGCAGATATCCCTTTTTGTATATCAACGTCTCCTGCAATATATCCAAACGAGATATACTGCCACAATACAGATCGTGTCCAGCTAAACAGAGGGGAGAAACTCAGCTCAGAGAGAATCTCCTCTCCTTGGGATATCCACTCTCCTATTTTGTCGGCTGACTCTCTTACAAAAACTGCGGCTTCAATCAGATAAGCTGTAGCGAGCATAGCCCCTCTGATGTTTTTTTGTTCTTGAAACATACTAAGCGATCTAAGAAGATTCTCGACATTTCTTATGCCGCCGTTAACTCTCCAAGCTATAGCAAGATAACATATAAGCCATGGATCATTTTGCACTATTGAGTCAGGCAGCCTATCAATCCACTGCTTAAGGGTAGTAAACTCTCCTTTAACGATAAGTTCTACAGCACTCTGTTTTATCATATCAGCAGCTTTATCATACTCTTTTAAGTCAAGATAGTAACCTACTGACATATCCTTTGCTCCATTTTGTCTGCTATTTTCCAAATGAACATTTAGGAAATCTACAGCTTTTACAGCTTGAGCAGAAACCTCCATGCCCAATCTGAACGATATCAGATTTTGAGATTCTTTCTCCTGCTAATAATCTTGGCACAATCAGATCAAAAATAGATGCCCTGTAGTACATAACACACCCGGGAAGTCCAACTACAGGAACCTGATTGATATATGCCAACATAAACATTGCCCCAGGCAGAACAGGTGCACCATAAGAGATAACTTCCCCTCCAGCACCTCTTATTGCTGCCGGTGTCAGATCGTCAGGATCAACAGACATACCGCCAGTGACGGCGATCATGCCGGCTCCGTCGGCTACAAGAGATTTTATCGCTGATATGGTCATATCAAGATCATCAGAGACAATCTCTTTTCTCATAATATGGCTGCCAAGCTCTTCAAATTTCTTTTGAACAACAGGTCCAAATCCGTCTTGAATCCTGCCGCTGTAAACTTCAGAACCAGTTACAACCATACCAACATTAAGGCTTTTAAATGGTTTGACCTCAATTATTGGAAAATATTCTTTGCATACACGCTCTGCTTTGATTACAATTTTTTCATCAATAGAGAGCGGAATAACGCGTGTTCCAGCAAGCTCCTGACCCTTTTCAACCTTCTGATTTGTATGAAGGGTCGCAAAGATCACATCAGAAACTGAGTTAAGCTCTGTAAGTCCCTTAACATTAATTTTCAGCAATCCTTGGATAACGGCAGTAAATCCAACTTTCCCCTCTTTTGGAGGGGTTGTAGATATACCGCTGCCTAATGCTGCATTTGCAATTCTTAAGGCAGCCTCATTTTCATGCAGTTCGCCGTTTAATGCTGCAACATAGATATGCTTTTTACCTATATCCAAGAGTTTTTCCACATCTGCTTCGGTGATAATGTGCCCTTTTCTAAATAGAGGACCTTTGAACAGATCAGGAATAATCTTAGTAATATCGTGAAGCAGCATTTTGCCTACAGCATCTTTTACAGGAATTGCCTCTATTTTATCTTTTTCATAATATTTCATAACTATCTGAATCTTATTCCAATTTCTAATAATGATTTATACTGATTGAAAATGTTGTTCAGATAAATTTATCATATCCAAACAACGCCCAAATTAAATAAAAAGGCGACTACAAGAGCCGCCCCTCTACATTAATTGTGCGGGTCTATTTTTTCAAGCAGAAATCTTCTCAACTGCAACTGCACACGCTTTATATTCGGCAGTCAGTGTATTTGGATCAAATGCAGGATTGGTAAGCCAGTTTGCATTGCCCTCTCTAAAATGAAACGCCATCCAGACCATGCCGTCAGGAACTTCAGGGGTAACTCTCGCTTTTACCCTTACCTCTCCGCGTCTTGAACGTACCCGTATATACTCCTTATCAGCAATGCCCATTTTTGAAGCATCTCCAATTGATATATCAGCAGTCTCTTCTCCAAGCATTTCATTGAGTCCTTCACACCGTCCTGTCTGTGTTCTGGTGTGATAGTGGTAAAGCCTTCTTCCTGTGCTCAACACAAACGGATAATCATCATCAGCAACTTCAGCAGGAGGTGTCCACTCTACAGGAGCAAATGTACCTTTGCCTTTTGTAAATCTGCCGTTTATGTGTAGAATAGGAGTTCCAGGGTGTGTAGTTGTCGGGCATGGCCACTGCAAGCCGTCATTTTCAATTCGATAATACTTTATACCTGCAAGATTCGGGGCAAGAACTGAAATCTCGTTATCCCAAAGTTCTTGAGCACTGTTAGATTCCCAATTATGCCCCATACGCTTTGCAATCTGCTTAAATATCCACCAGTTAGGCTGGGCATATCCGGGTGGCGGAGTTGCTGTTCTAACCCTGCTTACTCTTCGTTCGCTGCTTGCAAATGTACCATCATTTTCACTCCATGCGGCTGCCGGCAGCACAACATGGGCAAAGCGGGTGGTCTCATTTTCAAAAATATCTTGAACAACTAAAAACTCGGCAGAGCTTAGTTCATGTTCAACTTTACGGATATCAGGTTCAGTGTTTGCAAGATTTTCTCCAAATATGTAAAATGCCTTTACCTGACCAGTTACAAGTCCGTCCATCATCTGAGGAATCATCAAACCATTACTTGCAGGCAGGTTTGTAACTTTCCATGCCTTTTCAAACTTTGTGCGTGCACTTAAATCGCCAACTGCCTGATAACCGGGAAATACGTTTGGCAGAGCACCCATATCACAGGCACCTTGAACATTATTCTGTCCTCTTAATGGATTTACTCCTCCACACTCAACACCCATGTTGCCAAGTAACATCTGAAGATTTGCAGTTGACATTACATTATTTTTACCGCATGTGTGCTCTGTAATTCCAAGCGTATAGCAGAGCATCAAAGGCTTTACAGAGGCTAAATCTCTTGCAACTTTTCTGATTTGTGCCGGATCAATACCTGATATTTTGCCTGCAACCTCAGGAGTGTATCTGATTACAGCAGCCTTTAACTCATCAAATCCTGTGCAGCAAGACTCTACAAACTGCTTATCATAAAGATTCTCTTCAATCAGAACGTGCATTATTCCATTTAAAAGAGCTATATCGCTTCCCACCTTTAAAGGAAGGTGTGTCTCTGCAAAATCAACAAGTTTGTGCCGTCTTGGATCTATAACAATAAGACGGGCACCTTTTTCAACTGCATTTTTAAGAAAAGTTGCTGCTACTGGATGTGCTTCTGTCATGTTTGAACCAATGACAAGAAACATCTTTGCCTTTGCAAATTCACCAAAAGAGTTGGTCATTGCACCTGAACCAAATGAAGTCGCAAGCCCTGCGACAGTTGGAGCATGTCAAGTTCGGGCACAATGGTCGATATTGTTGGTCTTGAACACAGCCCTGAAAAGTTTCTGCATCTGGTATGAGTCTTCGTTTATACTTCGTGCACAGCTTACACCAGCTACAGCGTCAGGTCCGTGTTCTTGAATAATCTGAGTAAATTTTTGTGCTACAAGATTTAATGCCTCGTCCCAGCTTGCAGGACGAAGATGTCCATTTTCCCGTATCAGAGGAGTTTTAAGACGCTCTTTTGAGTAGATAAAATCATAACCAAATCTCCCCTTTACACACAATCTTCCCTTGTTTGGAGAGCCATCTTCTACACCAGTTACTTTTACAATTTTATTATCTTTTACATGAAGAAGCTGCTGGCAGCCGACACCGCAATATGGGCATGTTGTTCTTATCTTTTCTGTCTCCCACGGACGACCTTTTCCCAAAGCCTTTTTTTCAACCAACGCACCAACAGGACACGCCTGAACACACTGTCCGCAAAATACGCAGTCAGAGTGCATTAAAGTATCTTTTTTGCCTGCAACTATCTTCTTTTTATCATCAAGATATCCAAACTCAATAGCTTTGTTTACCTGAACCTCATTACATGCAGCCACACATCGTCCGCACAAAATGCAGCGGGTAGAGTCTCTGAGTATAAAAGGGTTATCTCTCTCAATAGGAAGGGTGATAGCCGGCTGAGGCTCGGCATTTCTGCGTCCCTTTACCTGATATCGGTATGCAAGGTTTTGAAGCTCGCAATCTCCCCATGCAGGACATAAATCTTCATTTTGGTCATTATTTAGCGTTGCAAGCTGAAACTCTGTCCATGCCTCCTCTTTTGATGAACCGATGGCACAGTTATGATTTCCAGAAGAGAGCATAAATTCCAATGTTGCTTTTCTCGAAGCAACTACTTTTGGGGATTCTGTCCGTATAAACATCTGATTTTCAGCAGGAGTAGAGCATGATGTGACAAGCTCGTTTTTCCCTTGAACTTCTACTACACATATCCGGCAGTTACCTGTTGGAGTTGTCCCCTTAAGATGACACAGGGTTGGAATATCAATATTGTGGCGTGCTGCCACACTAAGTATGGTCTCGCCCTCTTGAAATTCACATGAACGACCGTTAATAGTTATTCTTTTCTGATTCATAAAATTCTCCAAAAAAGCCCAAAGTGTTACCTTTGGGAAGCAGGGATAAATATGATAGATATAGGCTTTATGATTAATAATATGCTTATGTTAAGACTATTTTTTTCATTATGCCAAATGTGGCATAATGAAAAAAGCTACTATATCAATGTATTGCTTTTGTCAATAACAGAATTTTATAACTATACAGGGATTGCTATAGAGTATCTTTGGATCAAATGGAGGATTAGTAAGCCAGTTTTGTATAGAGTGTATTGGAGTTATAATGTTCAATGGCATAAATTGAGTTTTGCCTAAACTGTAGAGACGCACGACCGTGCATCTCTACTTAGATATAAAAAGTTCAATTCATTCCCGCTTGGAGCTGTTATGAGGGAGAAGGTGGAGACATATTAAACATTAAGAATTGTAGTATCCATTAATAATTATAATATAGATTGTTTCTAAACTTTGGATTTTCAAGTCTCTCATTAATATCAATATTAAAAAAATGTGCAAGCGGTTCTAAAATTTCAGGGTTATCTCGCTGCACCTTTTTTGTCGATTCAATTACAACATCAAGACCTTTTTGAGTCATTTTTCCCATAGGTGGTCTGCATGCGCCTGACGGCATTCCAAGAAGCTGCATAACTGTTTTGATTGCAAGCGGATTTCTTGCCCTGCACTTTACCATGCCGTAAGGGGTTTTTTCCTCTGTGATTACGGTAACAAGCCCGAGAAGTGGAGAGAGTGCTTTATTTAAGGCTGCTGCACCTTTAGTATCTCTATTTGCCTGCATCATAACCATATCACTAAGAGCCTTAGGTGCAATATTTGATATAACTGAAATCCCGCCGCACGCTTTTATTTCAGGATCAGCCATAATTTGCAGTAAAATTGCATCATCACCAGATAATATCTTAAAATGATCTCCGCAGCATTTACGGGTTCTCTTCATGTTTTCGATATTGCCGGTTGCCTCTTTTACAGAGCCTACGTTTTTATATTGGCTGCTTAATATTGCAAGGTCTTCAGGCAGCAGTTGAGTTCCTGTTCTTCCCGGAATTATATATGGAATAAACTCTGTATCAGGAAATGCTTTTACTACTGGTTCATAATATTCACGGCGTATCTCAAGAGAGCTTGGTCCGTTATAGTATGGATCAACCATTAAAATTGCATCTACCCCTGCATTTACTGCGTGCTTTACAGCCTCAATAGCCTCTTGCGTGTTGTTGCTTCCAGTTCCTGCAATGCAGAGGCACTTTCCTTTTGCGGCAGCAGCAACGGCAGCAACCAATCTGTTGTGCTCTTCCCATTGAAGAGTTGGACTTTCGCCAGTAGTTCCGGCTGCCAATATTCCTGTTATATTATTTTGAATCTGAAATTGTATAAGTTGATCAAGACCTTCAGCGTCTAACTCGCCATTTGCTGTGAATGGTGTTGCTAATGCAGTATAACATCCTGTTTTCATATAAAAACTCCCTGATAAATATATGTTTTTAAAATCTATGTGAACGATATATTTTTAAATCGTAAACTTTTCTCTCAATCAAAAAATTGATGATTGCTTTAAGCTCTGCCAAAACGTGAAAATTTCATGCTGAAGTTGCCTCTTCCTTGCGTTGCTGATCTTAAAGCGGTGGAGTAGCCAAACATTTTGGATAACGGCACGGTTGCCTTTATAACCTGAATGTTTGATCTTGGAGCAATAGATTCAATCTTTCCGCCTCTTGTGTTGAGATCAGAGATAGCATCGCCCATATAGTTGTCAGGAACAAGCACCTCAACATCCATGATCGGCTGAAGCAGAGCAACTTTTCCCTTTTCCATTGCATCTTTACAAGCCATTGATGCACAGACAGAGAGTGCAAGCGGATAGCTTTGACCCTCTCTTAAAGTGCACCCATTTACAACAATCTCTGTGTCAACCATTGGGTAGCCCTTTAAAAAACCGCTCTCAAGAGCCTCTTTTGACCCCTTTTCAATAGCCGCAATCAATTCAACTGGAAGCAGGGTATCAGAACCAGCGGCTGCATTTCTACGGCTTTCTGCTGCACTGCGACCAGTTTCTGCATAACCTTTAACTGTCTCTTTAGATAGATTGTCGGTAAACTTAATGCCTGCACCCCTCTCTAAAGGATTTAGTGTTATGTCAAGCTCTGCAAAGTGGAGTTTTCCTGCAATATCTCTCTCAAACACTGCGTGTCCATTAGAAGAGGACTCCATAACCTCACGATAGACAACTTGAGGCTTACCAACATTCACATTGGTGTTAAACTCTCTTATCATTCTGCTGATTATAATCTCAAGATGAAGCTCTCCCATTCCTGAAAGAATTGTCTGTCCTGTATCATCATCAGTTTTGACCTCAAGAGTTGGGTCTTCCATAGTGAATTTTTTGAGCACATCTTCAAGTTTTTCTTGATCTGCATGGCTTTTAGGCTCAATGGCAATTGAGATAACCGGCTTATAAAACTCCATTCTTTCAAGCAGCACCGGATTTGATGCAGAACATAATGTCTCTCCAGTTGATGAATCTTTAAGCCCCATAACTCCGACAATATCTCCAGCAGATGCCTCCTCAATACGCTCCATTTTGTTTGCGTGCATCTGAAATATTCGTGACGGCTTCTCCTTTTTCTTCAGCCATGAATTGAATACATCTTCGCCAGCAGCTATTTTGCCGCTGTATATTCTGACAAAACAGAGTTTTCTTCCCTCAATCATTGAAACTTTAAATATCAATGCTGAGAGCGGAGCACTTTTTTGAGGAGGATACTCAATCGTCTTATTCGTATGTGGATGTACCCCTTTAACAGGCGGAATATCTACAGGACTTGGCAGATAATCTTTTATAGCATCAAGCAGAGGCTGGATTCCCTTGTTTCTAAGGGCAGTTCCGCATAAAACAGGCACCATCTTACGTCCGATTGTTGCCTCTCTGACAGCTTTAATAATATCTGAGGCTGGGATATCCTCTTCAGCTAAGTATTTCTCCATTATATTGTCATCAAATTCTGATATAGCCTCAAGAAGTTTTATCCTGTACTCCTCTGCTTTAGATGCTGTCTCTAAATCAGAATCGTCAATATCAGATACAGAAAACTCTGCTCCTAAAGTGTCATTGTCCCATATTATCTGCTGCATATTTATAAGATCAACTATCCCTGTAAATGAGTCTTCGCTTCCAATTGGAATTTGAAGAGGCAGAGGATTTGCATTTAGTTTCTCATGGATCATATCTACAGCATTGTAAAAATCAGCTCCAATGCGATCCATTTTATTGATAAATGCAATTCTTGGGACAGAGTATTTATCAGCCTGCCTCCAGACAGTTTCAGATTGAGGCTCAACTCCTGCAACTGCACAGAATACACCGACTGCACCATCTAAAACACGCAGAGCACGTTCAACTTCAATGGTAAAATCAACATGACCGGGAGTATCAATAATTTGAACCTGTGCATTTTTCCATTGGCAGGTTGTAACAGCAGATGTAATTGTAATGCCTCGATTCTGCTCGTCCTCCATCCAGTCCATAACAGCTTCACCATCATGAACTTCGCCTATTTTATGAGATTTTCCAGTATAGTAGAGGATTCTTTCTGTTACAGTTGTCTTGCCTGCATCAATGTGTGCCATGATGCCTATGTTTCTTATGCTTGAAATATTTATTTTTTTCATAATTTTTAATGTGCCTGAATATTTAGGAAATTATCTTTTTTATAAGGTCAATAGAGAGATAGTTGATATAGTAGGAGCCATAAAGTGTCAAGCAAATAAGAGCAGTTTTATTTTGCGTCAGGCTCATCTTTTGAATCAGAAATACCAAATTTTTTTTTAAGTTTATAGATAGTTTCATTTATAAAACCCTTAGGCTGTTCTACTTCTGCTGCCAACATTAAACGAACTCTTTTTGTTATCTCCAATACAGGTTCTAAAGCCTCTTTTGCACCTGTATAAATATCGTTTTTCTGCTCCTCAATCTGCTCAAATCCGCTCTCTTGATTAACCTTATATGATACGTAGAGAGCCTCTACTCTTTTTTCCAATTTTTCATATGTCTGCTCAAGTTTGCCCTTCTCCTTTTCAAGCAGTTTTATCTCTTTTTCTGCAATTTTTATCTGATCAGGAAACTTTTCAGCAATAGAGGTAAGGCGTTTAATCTCCTTTTCAAGCAGAATGATTTCACTATTAAAAAGAACTGTTGAATCATAAAATTGAGGAAGAAAATCAAAAGAGAATTTTATAACTTCTTCGTCAAGAATAACATTGGCAAGCTCTTGTTGAACATAAACTCTCTGAGCCGGAACCGCATCTTTTTTAGTAAAATAGAGTTTATACACAACAAATCCGGCAATGCACAGTGATATAATGGCAAGCAGAACAAACATCAGCTTTTTAGACCGTAATTTCTTAGGGATAAATTTAAATTTTTTCGGCTCAACTGTCTGCGGTAAAATTTCTGGAGCCGGAACTAAATCTTTGCCATCACCTTTTTTATTTTTACCTTTTGCACCTTTGCCTTTGGCATTATTCTCTTCAACTAATGGAGCTTCAGGAGGTGGAGGGGCTTCGCCTTTTTTCTTTTTTCCAAACATAGTTCTTAAAATCCATATTATTGAAATATATAGTGGGTATTAAAATCTATAGCGAGTATTGAAATCTATAACGAGTATTGAAATCTATAACGAGCATTAAAATCTACAGCGGTTGATCACAGCAGTTTTTATTACTGAATTTTGCTTGCACTCAAAATCTGCTGATTATATAACAGAAATAGATTATATGTCATAAACAATAAGAATCTTAATTTAATCAGAATTAAAGGTGTTTTTAACATAATAAATCCTTAAGTTAAAATATAAAAAAGATAAAAACCCAACTGATACTATCAAGGAGCTTTTTATGCGATTTGTAATTACTACCATTTTAGCAGTAATTTTGTTATCAACCTCAGCACTTTCAGCAAATGAGCCGCCTTTTACGAAAAGCAGATCAAATACTTCGGCTCAATCAAATTCTAACCTCTCTTCTGCCGGCAGCGAAATGATTCCATCTCTTGTTAAGAGTGCTAAATACTCTGGTTCACTAGATTTTTGCGGCAGCAGAATACCTATCCACATTCATGACGTAAGAGAGCGTCTTGAAAGAGAGATGCTTTTAATTCTATGGGATAGGGCACAGGTCATTTTGTGGATAAAGCGGGCATCTCAATATTTCCCACACATGGAGAGGATTCTTAAAGAGTATGGGCTTCCATTAGATTTAAAATATGTTGCAGTGATTGAGAGCGGTTTAAGAGCACATGCCGGCTCTCACAAAGGTGCTATGGGTACGTGGCAGTTTATGCCGGGCACCGGCAGAGATTATGGATTAAGACTTGATGATAATATTGATGCAAGAAAAAACCTGATTGAATCCACAAGAGCAGCGTGTGAATACTTTAGAAAACTTTATGCCCGTTTTAACTCGTGGACCCTTGCGTTGGCAGCATACAATATGGGTGAAAACGGTCTTGAACGAGAGATGGCTATGCAGGAGGTCTATGACTATTACAGGCTATATCTCCCTCAAGAGACCCAAAGATATGTTTTACGCATTATTGTGGCACGAGAAATTATGGAGCACCCTGCAAAATATGGATTCGATTTCTCTCGTGAAGACTACTATCCAGTGCTGAATTTTGCTAAAGTTACAGTTAATTGTCCTATAAAAACCCCGATTACACTGATTGCCCGTGCAGCTAAAAGCTACTTTAAGGAGATCAAAGATTTGAATCAAGAGATAAAAGGATACTATCTTGAGCCTGGAACCTACTCTATTTTGATTCCTCCGGGTATGGATAAGGTTTTCTATCAGGAGTTTGCAAGAGAAATTTCAAGATATCAGGCTGCTGCATCTCAATACCAGCAAAGCTCAACAGTTCAGCAGGATAGCTCTTTTAATAATGAGATCGCAGATCAGCAGACAAGACATTATGTTCAGCAGTCTTTTAAAAACCGCCATCATGTTGTGAAAAATGGAGATAGCCTTACAGGTATTGCAGAAACTTATAGAATTCCATTTAACACATTTTTGAAACTTAACAATCTAACAAGAAGCAGTGTGATACATCCTGGTCAGAAATTGATTATCCGCCCATAATTATTGAGGCTAAGACCATGATTATGTGATTATAAGAATTAGAAGGAAAATTGAAATTTAAGGATATTACAAATGAAACAGAACAGCAAAATTAGACTTGGTCTGATGGCACCTCTTTCTGGAATAGTCAGACTGTATGGAAGTGAGATATCTAATGCAGCTTTGATCGCATGTGAAGAGGTAAATGAGGCAGGCGGAGTTTTAGGTCGTGAACTTGAGATTATCATAGTTGATGATGGAAGTCTTCCTGAGAGTGCTGTTCCTGCTGCTGAAAGGCTTATCCATGAATTCAAATGCTCGGCAATAATAGGCAATCTCCTTTCTAATTCAAGAATTTCAGTATCCAATCTTATTTCAGAGCCTTTAAAAATTCCATATTTAAATTTTTCATTCTATGAGGGGAGCATATCAGGCAGATATTTTTTTAATTTTGCAGCGCTTCCAAATCAGCAGATTGATCTGATGATTCCATATATGCAGACAAAATTCGGCTCTAAGATGTTTTTTGCAGGAAATAACTATGAGTGGCCCAGAGGTTCGATTGATGCAGGAAAAAGGGCTTTGCTGAGCAATTATGGCGAAATTGTTGGCGAAGAGTATCTGCCGATTGGAGCATCAATTACAGAGATAGAAGAGCTGCTTGTAAAGCTCTCCAAATCAGGAGCTGATGTATTTGTCCCATATTTTGCAGGCGTTGATCAGATAAATCTTTTGACAGCATTTACTAAAAAGGGGCTTAAAAAAAGAATGGCTGTTGTGATGGGGCACTACGATGAGGCAATGGTTACTCTTCTTGCCCCTGAAATACGCGAAGGCTTTTACTCCTCAAACAGCTATTTTATGTCAATAGAGAGTGTAATGAACCATAATTACCTTGAACGTTTAGCAAAACTTGACGGAATCAATGGTATCTTCCCATCTGGTAACGGAATACTTACAAATTTTGGAGAGGGTACATATCTGTGCGTAAAGGCTTTTGCAAAGGCTGTGAATAGGGCATTGTCTGTTGATGCTGAGGCTGTTGTAAGAGAGCTTGAAACTATCGAAGTTGAGGGACCCCAAGGTGTTGTAACTATGGATTCAGATACACACCATGCAGCAGTAAACAGCTATTTAGCCCAATGCAATCAAGATGGAGTTTTTTCGATTATAGAATCATTTGGACGCATTGCCCCTATAATACCTGAAAGATATAAGTACAGTTCAGATACGGTCAGAAATCAGCCCGATCAGATAGTCTCAGATTACTCTTTATATTTATCATCTTATAAATCTTCTTCAACTTCTTCTGCAGCTTTTGCAAATACTGAATCTGACTCTAAGCTATCTACACAATTTGAATCTTCTGCGGATAGAAATATAGAAGCTAAAGACAAGAGCCTTATTAAACAAGAACAGCAGAATATCGGCTTTAAAAAACTTTGGAGCGATATGAATAACTCCGGCATTACATCACAGATTCTTGAAACAGTTGATATTGTAATAATCGCTGTAGATAGAGATGGTTTGATTTTAGAGGCTAATCGAGAGGCATATCAGCAGTTTGGATATGATTTTGATGAGTTGAGAGGGATATCGATCAACATGCTTGTACCGCCGAATCTTCGGCTAAGACATGCTCTTCTTTTTGAGCAGTTTGCCCAAAGCGGTGTCATGGAGATGCTTATGGGCAAGCGAGAAGAAATACAAGGATACAGAAAAGACGGCTCTTTTTTTCCGGCAGAGGCGAGCATAGTAAAATTTATGTACGATGATAAATGGGTCTTTGTGGTTACGCTCCGAGATATAAGCGAACGTAAAAAATCTGAGGAGACATTTATATGGCGTGCTACCCACGATCCTCTTACAAAGCTGCCTAACAGGTCAATGATAAAAGAGAGGGTGAAAAATGCGCTCTTAAGGAATGAGCATGAAATAACTCCCTAAACTTATAATCATTGAAGATTAAATATTGAAGAGCGGTTTCAAATGATTTCGGGTGTTATTAAATTTTCATTCCTAAGAAGCATAAAAGTTAAAAAAAATATTGGGTTGATTATCATTGATATAGATAATTTCAAATTGATCAACGATACCTACGGGCATGATGCCGGTGATCAACTGCTGATTATGATTTCAGATAGAATTATAAACACAATAAGACCCGGTGATACAATTGCACGTTTAGGCGGTGATGAGTTTGTAATTTTAAGCGAATATATCTATTCAGAAGAGACTCTCGTTAAAATTGCAGAAGATATCAACGCTGCAATCAGAATCCCTTTTGTACTTAACGATAGACAGGTTTATATAACTACCAGCATTGGAATGGCTATAGGACATGGTACAACACACTCAGCAGATGATATGCTCAGAAATGCTGATGCTGCGATGTACATGGCAAAAGATCAGGGAAGAGATGGCTGGAATCTATTTTCTGATAAAATTTACGAAAATCTGCTGAAAAAATTAAATATTATAAATGGACTTAAAACAGCAATAGAGCAAAATGAGTTTACTATTGTCTATCAGCCTATTGTCGCTGCAAACAGCAAAATAATAAAAGGTGCAGAATCTCTTATCCGCTGGAATAGAGCTGATGGAGCTGTTTCACCAGCATATTTTATTCCAATAGCCGAATCTAATGGTGCTATCGTATCTATAGGACGGTGGGTCTTTTCCCAAGTTTGCAAGATGGTCTCAACTCTTCAAAGTCAATTTGGGAACAACATTCCATATACATCTGTAAATGTCTCGACTCGCCAGCTTGATGAAGATGGTATTGTGGAGGAGTTTATTGATATTATGAGACAGACTGGAGCTAAACCTGAAAATATAGTAATTGAGATAACTGAAACATCTTTAATGAGCGATATTAATAATAACATAAGGGTGCTTAATGAGCTTGCAGCAACCGGCATAAGAATTGCCGTTGATGACTTTGGAACAGGTTATTCATCACTTCTTCAACTACTTAGAATGCCTGTGAGCATTATTAAAATCGACCGAGAGTTTATTGATGGACTTGATAAGCGTCCTGAAAGCCGTGCAATAACTTCAGCAGTGATAAAGATGGCTAAAGTTATGAATAAGCAGACTATAGCTGAGGGTGTAGAAAATGAGTCCCAACTGTTTGAGCTTCAATCTCAAGGCTGTAATACTATTCAGGGGTTCTATTTTTATAAACCCATGCGTGGTGATGACTATATCAAT
Source organism: uncultured Desulfobacterales bacterium (assembly GCA_964539635.1). GTDB lineage: Bacteria > Desulfobacterota > Desulfobacteria > Desulfobacterales > Desulfobacteraceae > Desulfamplus. The sequence goes on from CAZIJN010000030.1 coordinate 40,827, forward strand.
ATTCTAAAAAACAGCAGTGCCTCAAGTGTTGTTGATGCTCCCGGGGTCTATACAGTTATATATATAAGCAAAGCGTCTGACACCCTTTCTATTGATCAGATTGAGACTATTTTGCAGAAGTCACGTAAGAAGAACGCTGAACTGTGTATTACAGGTTTTCTTATATATAATAATGGATACTTTATACAGTTGATCGAAGGCAGACAAGAGTCGGTTGAGGAGCTTTTGGATAGTATCCTAAACGATCAGCGTCACAATGAGATAAAGATAATTCTTAGAACTTTTAACGAACGCCGTCTTTTTACAGATTGGACAATGGGATACTGGAATATGAACAATTCAGGATCGCAAATAGATTTTTCTAAATGGCAGAAGCAGACATTCAGCCTTTTAGAGATTTCAGATGATGCTAAACTGTGCTACTCATTTTTTGAGGCAATATCTTCAAAAAATTTGTAAAAAATCAGACTGTATAAAAACTTTTTGCAGATATAAAAATAGGGGACGGATCACAATCCGTCCCCTAAGTATAATTTGTAATTACATATCAAATCTGTTAAACTCTATCCAAGAGCTTTGAATGCTTTTTTAGTAGCTCCGCAAATTGGACATCTCCACTCGTCAGGCAGATCATTGAACTGAGTGCCTTTTTCTATCTTTCCCTTTTTATCGCCTTTATCTGGATTGTAGATATAACCGCAGTTTACAGTTTGACATTGATACATCTCTTCAGGTTTTGCCATAAATTTCTCCTTTTTTCATTTAATATAGTATCTTAATAATCAATTTATAACCACCATATCTTAAATTTTAAGGTACAGTGATCAGCCTTAACAGCACCCGCCAGAACCGCCGCATGAAGCGTGCTCTTTTCCTTTTATCCAGACCTGGATAATATATTCAGCTCACCCGACTCCCGGGGTTACTCTGATAGCATAAACAGGGCAGTTGTTCACACACGCACCGCACTCCATACAGCCGTCAAGATCAACAATTTCAGCCTTATTATCGTTCATTTCAAACACTCCGTGAGGACACACTACTGTGCATAAAGTGCACCCAACACACAGCTCTTTATCAAGGACTAAGGTTGTAACATCTTCTAAATATCTCATATTTCTCATTAAAGTATCTCCATTAGAATGCAGAATATATCCATAATACAAGCGATAAGAGCAAGCCACCAGCCTGAATTGGAATAAAACGCTTCATCTCCTTTTCAACCCCTGACGGTGATGTAAACGGGGTTGCTCCGGTAAAGCTCATTGCAAACCAAGAACTTACTACTATACCGAAAATATATAGAGCTGCTATAGCCGGCAAGGGCAGCAAAAAAGCTGAGGAGATAAAAAGAGCACAAAATGCAAAGATAGCCCCGCTTACAACTCCCTTTGCTGCAAAAGATTTAAATGGTAAAAAGGGTAGGGCAGCCGGAGTTATCAAAGTACCTGATAAAATACCAAATAATAGAGAGATAATAGCAATTATCCCTCTATCCCAAACACCTTTTAATGAAAAAATCTGAGGGCTTATTCCAGATATCAAAAGAATAGATAGTGCAGCAATAACAGCCGGCTTAAAAGCAATATTAATTTCAATAGGTGTTAAGATCAAACGCTCTTTAAAATCAAATGTTACGTGTCTCATATATGGCTGTGCAGTTCTGCCGTTTTTTATAAACATCTGAATATCCGAAGCCCTGATAGGACCAAAAATAACAGTAAATCCAGACAATTTTTTAACATCTGCTGCTCTCACGCCTGTAGCACTCAGTTGGGGCAGTATAAGCCTTCTATGTTTTACAACCTTTTCAACACCTGAAAATTTAACCATTCTGCTCAACTCTTGGGTTGAAAATGTACCTTTGCCGGCAGCACACCAGACGTTAACGCCAAAAGTATTTAGCACAAGAATCCATACATTTAATTCATTGAGATTTGTTCGTAAAATATCAAATGTGAGCTTAAAGTTTGCAGTCACAAGAACCTCAGAGTTTTGATCAGGTTCTCCTACAGCATAAAGCCCGGGAACAATTTTATAGTTATTACGTGTAAATCCTGCTCTTGCCCAGAGAGTCGAAACTCTGTCTTTTAAATTCAACTTTCTACTTACTACAGGAATCTGCCCGGCATCTGTACTAATAAATTTCTCAACAAAATGGGCAATAATATACCCGGGTTTTGTGTAGCTATCCAACGGGTCTGAAGCTGTTTGGTTCTTGGGCAGGCTGGCAGAAGGAGAGCAGGAGCAGTTAGTGTTTGCGGAACAATCGGAAATAGATATGGTTGATACATCTTTCATTGATCGCAAAATAACAACATTGTCTGAACTAATATGCTTTACGTTACTATTATCCATATTAAAATTTTGTAACATATTATTTAAACCTTAATTGCAATTTAATCTTTTATGGTTTTCTATCTTCTATGTTTAGAATGTTAAAACAATATCACTTTATTTACAGAGGTTAAAGACCTGTTTTCTATTTTTCTTGACATATTTTAAAGCGTCCATTACTACATTTGATTATATACAGTTTTTCCTTTGATATCATTTTTTTTCTAACTATTTCTATTTTTAGCTTTATTTATAATATAATAAGAATTTAATTAACATTTAAGGAGGATCAAAAATAATGGAGTTTCTAACTAAAAGAATAGGTGTAAAAGTTGCTCTAATTGTAAATATAGGGTTGTTCGTAATTATGTCTTTAGGCACATGGCTTTTGATAGATAGACAAAACCACTCTTTGGAAGAGCAGATGCTTGAAAGAGGAAAGATTGAGTCTATAGTTGGTGCAAAGATGATAAGCCAGATTTTAGAAGAGGCTGTTGATAACGGAGTTTTAAAGGTTGAAGATTTTTTTGATCAGCAGTATGTGGAGATTCCAGGTTTTGATCCTGCTAAATTTCATACTAAATATGACTGGTATTTAGATAAATCTATTCTCTCTTTACAAGATGAGTTTTTATCTGACTCGAGCGTAGTGTTTGCAGTAGCAGTTGATAATAACGGCTATCTTCCCACCCACAACACAATTTTTAATCAGCCTCCGACAGGAGATAAAGAAAAAGACCTTCAGCAGAATAGAACAAAACGTATTTTTAATGATGAAGTGGGTTTAAAAGCTGCTAAAAATCTTGAAAAGGGGTTTATACAAAGCTACAAAAGAGATACAGGAGAGGTACTTTACGACTTTTCTTCACCTATATATGTTAAAGGTAAACATTGGGGAGCATTCCGCATAGGTTTTTCATTGGATAAGATCAATGCTGCAAAACAGATACAGCTTCAATCTCTGATTATATTTATGGGAATTTTGGGTATTCTCTCGATTATATTAATTGTTATTATAGTAAATATATCTCTTAAACCTCTTAAAGACCTTACTGTTGTTGCCGGCAATCTTGCTGATGGAAGAGGTCTTGATCTTCCTATCGTTCCAACAACTAAAGATGAGATAGGTAAACTTGCAGAGGTGCTTGAGCGTTTAAGAATAAGTCTTGAAAGAGCATTTCAGAAGTTACAACAAAGAAGATAATTGAATAAAAAAATAGTTTAAAAAAATAGGGGAATAGTAGATTCTACTTTCCCCTGAAAAATATTTAAATGAACGATAATATTCCAACTAAATTAGACTACCTGTTAAAACCAGGATTTATCTATATTTCAAACAACCCTGTCTCTATATCCACAGTTGTCGGCTCTTCTGTTGCGGTCTGTCTTTTTGACAGACGCAAGAAAGTAGGAGGAATGAACCACTTTCAATTTCCAGAGATAAAGGAGAGAGAGAAAGCGACTGCAATATACGGTAATGTTGCAACTCTTGCCTTAATAAAGATGATGTTGTCCAACGGCTCTAAAAACAGCCACATTGAGGCACAAATATTTGGTGGTGCCCACAACTATGAGGTATCCAATATAAATGTTGGAATAAATAACATCAGAACAGCCCGTAAAATTTTGAACAACAAAAAGATTAAAATTATCTCTGAAGATGTGGGGGGAGAGGTTGGCAGAAAAATCATCTTCAACACCGCAACCAATGAGATTGCAGTGTTGAAGGTTAAGGATATCAGAAAATCAGACTGGTATCCTTATGAGAGCGATAGATAACTTATGAGAGAGATCGATAATCTATTTTGAACCAAAAGATGCTTCAGGCATCTGTTCAACAGATTTGTCTCCATCA
>CAZIJN010000031.1:0-44474 GCA_964539635.1 uncultured Desulfobacterales bacterium
AGCCATCCCTTTACACACATCAACTTTAGGTGGTTATTAAATTTTCATTCCTAAAGGCTTTTTAAGGTGCATTGACAGCTTTGCAAGAGCTTCATGCAAAGCATTATCTTCTCCGCTTTTTGACAAAATATCATTAAAATTCTCATTTAAAAATGAATCTTGCAGATGAGTCTCAGCACGAGAAGCTGTTGCACTTAAAATTGCTTTTATGCCCCGCTTAACATCTTCTCTTGCCCCTTGTGCAGCCTCAATATTCACATATAAACAGGCATAAGTTCCCTCTTTGTTAAGATGGTGCATAAGTGCAAGCATACAGGAGGTTTTACCAGTCTGGCGGGGAGCGTGGAGGATAAAATATTTTTTCTGATCAATCATAAACATTATATCGCTGATATTAATGCGTGATAAAAGATCGATGTGGTAGTGATCTTTAGGATTAATTGGTCCCGCTGTGTTGAAAAATCTCATGGTTGTTTTCTCCTTTGCATTTCTTATGCTCAAAACTTCACACATTCAAAATATCCATAATCAGCCCTTTGCTCATCTTTTCTAAATCAACTATCTCTTGATCTACTTCATCAAGCGTACGTAAAGGCTTATGTTGATAGAAATATTTGTTAAAGCTGATCTCATATCCGATTTTAGTTTTATCCAAATCAATCCACGAATCTTGAACATGAGGCTTTACTTCACGTAAAAAATAGTCTTGAATACGCTCTTTTATCGGCACGTTTTCGTAATCTCTCAAATCGCTCTCTGATTCATACGTGATAAACTCATCTTTTTTATTTGTCGGATAAAAGCCGAAATTTGGCAGCTCATCTTCAGAGCAGCCTAAATGATCAAGAAGTTTTTTGAGCTTGCTGCCGCCTAATTTTTCAACCTTTTTAACCACCTTTTCAGCAGTTTCGTCATACCAGCTTACAGCACTGTAAATTGCATTTTTTTCTGATGCTGAGAGCTTTATTGACTCTGCCTTTAAAGCATCTTCAACCCTTTTTTGAAACTTGTTAAAGTCGTTATGTTCAGCTTTTCCAACCTTCTCAAGGAGTATATAACCACTCTTTAAAAGCTCTAACTGCTTTTCCCAAACTGACGATGATGTTAATGCTTTTCTCTTTTTGCTGTTAAGCTCTAAACCATTATCTTTTAACCAGTTGTCATCTATCTTCTTTTGAATAGATGCAAAATCAGTGTAAACCCTCTCTTTATATGTTTTATAAACGCACTGCATAGCCTCTTTTATGCTTTTATCAAATCTTAGCTCCTCAATTCTCTCACTTGTAAATTGAGCTTTTAACCGCTTTGGACGCTCAATGGTTACCTTGTAATATCCAAAATCGCTGTTGTTAAATATTTGAGAGGCTATACCGCCATTTTGGCTCTGTTTTATAGTCTCAAATTTGTTGTAAACATCTTGAATCATTTGAATATGTTCTGGTCGTAGTTCGCAGTTTTTAGCACCTAAATTTTTACGCAGCTTGGAAAACAGCAAAGAGGCATCAATCAACTGAACTTTTCCTTTTCTGTGATATGCTTTGTTGTTGGTCAAAATCCAGATATAGGTTGTAATGCCTGTGTTGTAAAATAGGTTGTTGGGAAGTTGTATAATCGCCTCTAAAAGATCATTTTCTATTATATAACGCCTGATGCAGCTCTCTCCTCCGCCTGCATCTCCTGTAAATAGACTTGATCCATTATGGACTGAGGCTATTCTTGAGCCTTGCGGGTATTTGTCAAGAGATTTTATTTTGCTTACCATCTCCATTAAAAACAGCAGTTGACCATCAGATGTGCGGGGAGTTGCATCTGCGTATTCATCATCTCCCCAGTAATTTTTAAGCGTTACCATAAAGCGAGAATCAATAAGAACATCTCCATCTTTGATATTTTTAAGTTCACTGCTCCAAGATTTTCCATAAGGCGGATTTGAGAGCATAAAATCAAAATACTCTCCTGAAAATTCATCGTTAGATAGGGTCGAGCCGTTGCGGATATGTTGAGGATTATGCCCTTTTATCATCATATCAGATTTACAGATTGCATAAGTTTCGTCATTTATCTCTTTTCCATACAGATAGACATCACCCGCAGCCCTGATTTTTCCATCTTCATTTTTGATAAAATTAAGAGACTCTGTAAGCATTCCGCCAGAACCGCAAGCTGGATCGTAAATTGTAATTACAGAAGGCAGATTATCTTTAACAGGCTCAAAAACAATGTGAGTCATAAGCTCAATAACTTCTCGCGGAGTAAAATGCTCTCCAGCCTCTTCGTTATTCTCTTCATTAAATTTTCTGATCAGCTCTTCAAAAACATAGCCCATTCCTAAATTAGATAGAGGCTGAAGTTTTTTACCTTCAGGATCAGATTGCTCAAACGGTGTAAGATTGATGTAAGGAGATAAAAATTTTTCTAAAACATTTAAAAGCACATCTTTATCAGCCATGTGCCTAATCTGGCTTCTAAGTTTAAATTTATCAATAATCTCCCTTACATCAGAGTCATACCCATTCAGATACTCCTCAAAATTGGCTTTAAGAATCTCATTGTTGTTTGTTGCTGTGCTGTATAGCCTTTGAAGTGTCCAATCACTTGTATTATAAAATAGATAACCGCTTGCTTTCATTAAATCGCCGTCTATCCAATCATTAGTGATATTTAACTCATTTTTTTGAAAAGCCACCTCTTCCATTACAGCATCTTTGGTTGGTTCAAGCAGAACGTCCAATCTTCTTAAAACCACCATCGGCAATATTACATCTCTATACTTTCCCCTTACATAAACATCTCTTAAACAGTCATCAGCTATTGACCAGATAAAAGATACTAAGCTGTTATGCGATTCTGTATTCATGTTATTTTATGTTCCTGATTATCAATCATAATATATTTTGCAGGAGTGCAGCACGCTCTACCCCTACGGCATTAGAACTTTTGGATTATCCACAACCCTTTTCATTGTATCAAAAAAAGCCTGATAAAATGACTCATCTTTTGCATAGAGCTTGTATAATTCAAGCTCTCGTTTTCTCTGCTCTGACATAACCTCATCTAACATCTTTTTAAATGCCAAATCTTTATGCTGAGAATCTTTATTTTCAAAATACTTAGATTGATAGTCTGAATGAGCCATTATCTGTCTGCCCAATAAGATAAATTTAACTTTCTGATCTTCTGGTGTTGCCTCCCAGCCATGAAACCACCTTTGGTTAAACTCTTTGATAATCTCATCAAGAGGCTCTTTTCCATCATCTCCGCCATGCACGCCTCTTGGATTTGGATTTTGCGGCTCTAACATTGTTTCAGATTCATCTAAAGCTATTGCATGATTTAACTTTATCCGCTCCAACCCGTAAGTCGATAAATCAACTGATTCTAAAAGCTCGTCAATAATCTCATCTTCTTTTGTCTTAACAACAAGTTTAGGTATCAAAAATTTTAAAAACCAGAATAGCTTTTCCCAATTAACCACCTCATAAGGGATAATTGATGCTATCTGACTATAAATCTTTACAAACTGCTTTGCCTTTATCTTAAAATCAGCCTTTTCTTTATCTTCCAGCTCTAACTCATGATTAAATCTATCTGCCGCAATATCAATAATTATGCTCAACGCCTGAGCGTCAACACCATTAAAATATTTTTTTATAAACTGCTCAACCTCCTGCTGCTCATAAACACCAACACCATCTAAAGAGCCTTTTATCTCATGCAAAACATTTACATCAACTGCTTTGCTCAATGTTGTTGCAGTGTAAAATGGGTCAAAAGATTTTTTTATATCATCAACTGAATTAAAAAAATCGAGGATAAAAAGGTCTTCCGTCTTTTTGCCATACTTCTCACAAGATCGGTTCAGCCTCGATAATGCCTGAACCGCAAGCACATCTTGCAGTTTTTTATCAACATACATAGTGCAAAGTTTGGGCTGATCAAATCCAGTTAAATATTTGTTTGCAACAACTAAAATCCTATAACCATCTTCATCAAATTTATCTTTAGTATCTTTATCAGAAAAACCATTTAAAGAAGCCTCTGTATATTCATTTCCATCAACTAATTTTGTGCCGGAAAAAGCAATTAATATCTTAAAAGGGCTGCCTTTATCCGCTGCAATCTTTTTAACTGCAAAATAGTATCTAACAGCAGACTCAATATTTTGAGTAACTATCATTGCCTTTGCTCTGCCTTTGAGCTTTTTTGTATTAAACACCTTGCCGAAAAAATGCTCTATCATAATTTCTGCTTTTGTGGCTATTGTGCGAGGCTCTTTTTCAACATAAATACGCAGCTTTGTCTGAGCTTTTTTCGTATTAAAAAGAGGATTATCTTCAATCGATTTTTCTATCTCATAATAACTTCTATATGTTGTGTAATTGGCAAGAACATCTAAAATAAAACCCTCTTGAATTGCCTGCTTCATAGAATAGAGATGAAACGGCTTAAACGTTCCATCACTCTGCTCAGTTCCAAATTTATTTAAAGTTGAGTTTTTAGGCGTGGCTGTAAATGCAAAATATGAGGCATTATCCTTCATTTTACGCGACTGCATGGCTTTTAAGATTTTATCTTGTGCGTCCTCTTCATCTTCATCAGCCCCATTTTCATTTATGCCCATAGCTCTATTCATATTGTCTGCTGCAATTCCGCTTTGAGAGCTGTGTGCTTCATCTATTATTACGCCAAAACGCTTATCACTTAAATCTTGGATACCATCTAAAATAAACGAAAATTTATGAATAGTTGTGATTATTATCTTTTTGCCTTTCTCCAAATTCTGTTTTAAATTTTGAGATGAAAAAGCATGTGCAATAATACCGCGAACCTTTGCAAAATCCCTAAATGTATCTCTAAGCTGTTTATCAAGCACAATTCTATCACTTACAACAACCACAGAGTCAAAAAGAGGTGTGTTAATGCCCTTAGCACCTTTTAAATTCTCACTCTCCGGGTAAGTTTCAATAAGCTGGTATGCAAGCCATGCCATTGAGTTTGATTTTCCAGAACCAGCTGAATGCTGTATCAAATACTTATGACCAACACCATTTTTAGAGGCATGATCCAATATTTTACGAACAACATCTAATTGATGATAGCGTGGAAAAAATAGAGTTTTTTTACTCAAAGGGTCTTTCTGCTGTCCATTAAAACGGACAAAATGCTCTATGATATTTGCTAAACTCTTTTTAGTGAAAATCTCTTCCCATAAATAGGCTGTTTTATGACCAAAAGGGTTGGGAGGATTGCCTTTGCCGTTATTGTTTCCCCTATTAAACGGAAGAAAAAAGGTTTTGCTGCCATCTAATTTAGTGCTCATATAAACTTCGTCAGTATCTACGGCAAAATGAACCAGACAACGCCCGAAATTGAGAAGAGGCTGCCTTATATCTCTATCGTATTTATACTGCTTAATAGCGTGGACTTTCGCGTTTTGACCTGTCCATTGGTTTTTCAGCTCAAGAGTTGAAATCGCAATGCCGTTGATAAACAGAACCATATCAATTTCTTCGTTCCTGTTATTAAGATTATAGCGAACCTGACGTGTTACGCTAAACTCATTTTCCTGAAAATCCTCTTTTATTTTTTGGCTGCTGCTTGCTAAAGGCAGTGGATATAACATTGTGAAATGTGCATCTTCAACCTCTAAACCTTTACCCAAAAGATGAAGCACTCCATATTTTTTGACTATGCGGTCAAATCTCTCCAATATTGAGGCTTTCCAATCGCTTGAGCGTTTGAGCTTTTCTAATTCTAACTTTTGGGTTGTCTCTAAAAAATGCCAAAAATGCTTTTCATCTATTGCGTATTTTGGATTAAAATTGTCGGCATATCCAATGTAAAAGCCATTACCTGAACGGTAGATTGGTTGAGGTTCTTGAACTGTGCTATCTTCTTTTTGTGATTTCAGCTCTTCTAAACAAGTTCCAGTTAATGCCCGTTCAATTGCGGATTCTAATGCCTGTTCATCTGTCTGGCTGACCATATAAACCCACCTTAGGATTTTGTTTGTCTGTCATATTTATATTATTGTCACTATGCTGCAATAGCTTTTTCTTCAACACTCACAAACGCAAATAAATCTCCTGACTTTACATCAATCTGATTTATATGTTGGTCAAAAGGTTGGGGTTTTGGTATCGCCTCACCATATTCTTCAAGTCCTTCTATATGAAAATATATGGCATCTTTCATCTGTTTTATAGTCTGCTCAATAGTTTCCCCTGTAGCTATACAACCAGAAATATCAGGACTATATGCGCTATAATTATTCTCTCCTCTTTCAATTATTATTAAATAATGTTCCATAAGTCCTCCTTTATATAAGTCCAGCCTGTTGTTTTATAGATTTTAATGTTTTAGGGTGAAGTTCATCATCATTATTACCCGCTATAGTTACCAGACCTGTTTTCACAGGATGCTTGAATTGGTGATGACTGCCTTTTGTTCTGATAAGATACCAACCATCATCTCTTATGAGTTTTAAAATATCTCTTACTTTCATATTTTTTCACGTATCAATTTTTATTAACTCACTTTAATCTTACCCGTAACCGCACTGTTAATAAGAATTGTCCTATATTCTTTAAGTTTTTCAATGAGTTGCTGCTGTAGCTCAATGGCTTTGTCTATTTTTGAGGTTTGGGCTTCGATGTGGGAGACAATGGCTTGTTGTTCTTTTAATATTCCAAACGCAACGGGTAGATTGGATATAATACCCATTCCAATATTTTGTTGTGTTCCATAACTCCATCTAAGTTCAACACTTTTTTTGAAAGAAGAAGATTGTAAAAAATTATATAGATATTCAGCCAATACTATCTGAGGATTTACTCTAAATACAGCTAACGGAGACCAAATACTAAATTGTATATCAGTTTTAACTATTGCGACATTTCCAGTGGTTGCTCCTGATTTAATCATGTAAATATCTTTTAGTTTCGGTGAGTATTTCATTGAAAATATGCTGTGATCTTTTATTGAAATATAACCTCTTTTTTTAGTGAAGTCGATTTCACCTTCTTTTATTGCTTCAGCAGAAATAAAAGGTATGCCGTCCTCCAATAATTCAGGTGTTACATGAGGACCATCAGTTATTGGCATACTCAAAACATGCTTTACGGAAGCAACCTCCCAATGCTCAGGAATCTCTCCAATCCATTCCACACCCGAATCTTTCATCTTTACATTGGGGTCTAAGCCTTTGGTTACGGCATTCTGAATGATGATTTGCTTACGCTCTTTGAGCAGCTCAATGAGTTTTTGCTTTTGGGAAATGGATTGGTCTATCTTGGCGGTTTTGGTGTCTAAAAAGCTGGCTATGGCGGTTTGTTCATGTTTTTTGGGGATTGGTAGAAATGAATACGATAATTCAGGATAGCTTATATTTTTTCCTTCTCTTATTCCTACAACACTTGTTTGAAGTTCTGAAATGAAAGAGAAAGATTTAAAAAGAAACTTATAATATGCGTCAACTAAAGTATCTTTTTTTATTTTAAGAACAGTGTAGGCAGGGCTGATAATGCCGTTATGATAACAATATTCTAACCCACCTTCAAACGACCTAAGACTTATTGCAAAATCTCCTTTTTCTATATATTTAAAAGTCTCAAGACTACCAGATGGCATAACCATTCTATTTTCAACTGAATCTCTTGGAACAACTCCTTGATTTTGAGTAACAGACAACAGGGTTTCATTCGGTCTATTTTTTTCTGAATAATCCTTAAATAGATGCTTCATTCTAATACAATCCCAATGCTCAGGAATTTCCCCTAACCACTCCACACCAGAATCTTTATACGCTGGATATTTTTCTGTCTTTGTGATGCTGGACATTTAGTCCCCTTTACCGCCCTAAGCTAAAGCTGTGGGCTAAGTATATTGAAGTCCTCTTAAGAGGACTTTTATTATTTAGCCGATGTTTTTTTACCAGCCGCAATTACTAAAAAATCTATTTACATTCCCCAAATAACAACCTTTTTTTGATTAAAATCAAATCCTTTTTCTTTTTGAATCTCTATTTTTTCCTCTCTCCTAAAAATCTTATCTTCCCAACTTTTGCCCTCTGTTCTATCAAATATAATAAGATGCCCCTCTTCAGTTCCGCATCTGTCCATATATTCAAGAGTCTGCCTCACTCCATCTTTTATTGTTTTATCTAAAGATTTGTGCAGAAGTTTCAGCTCTATCACGATTTTTTGAATACAATCTTTTGAATCAAAGAAACTGTTATTACTTGAATTAACCAAATAGTCATTGTTGTTGCCTTGATCCGGATTTTTGCTGCACCGCCAAATCACAAGCAAATCTGTTCTCATTCTGCCAAGCCCATATTCCCGCTCAATACGCCCGCCTGAATTTATGACTCTTTGCAAAAATGCCTGCATCAAAAGCTGGGGACCAGCTTCCTTGTAATCAAAACGTTCAACCCAATGCTCTGAATGCTCTCGGAAAAACTCCTGAAATGCTGATAGGAGTTTTTCCATATCAAGCGTGCCGTCTGGTTTTACATACCATACACTCTTTTGGTGTATGGTTACCTGTGTTCCGAATGTGAGCTGTCTTGGTATCACCTCTGCGTAAATAGGGTTGGCAATTTTAATTTCACCATGATTAAGGCGTATCAGACCCAAATCATTTAAATAGGCAACATCATCGTCAGGCAGGCTTTTGGGAATCTCTCCGCTCTTTATAATCGGCTCAATAACTCTTCGCACCCTATCCTCCCGCAATTTATCTGCCAACTGGTCAAGATGGGTCTCTCTTCGCAAAATCAAGTTTTCTTTGGCTGTTGTTACCATTTGTCCGGTAATGGGAAACTCTCTATTTCTACCCTGTTTCATCTCAAAGCAGACCTCATACGCAAGAGCATTTACAAGCCACGGCTGACCATTTGTGAAGTGCCATATCAGCTCTTTTGCCTCTTGTTGAAACTGCTGCCCCGTTTCTCTTACATGCTCATCAAGAAGAGAAAAGACCTCATCTTTATTAAAATCTCCAAGACGCAGCGACCGAGCTTTGATATTAAACGCACTTCCGCCTGTGATTATCTCTTTTTCGCGTGATGAATGGATACGATAATCACGAATATCACGAACTCCGCAGAGAACTATTGATTGGGGAAAGGCATCTGGTCTTTTATCGTAACCGCTTCGGATTTGCCGCAGAACTGAAATCAATGTGTCGCCGATTAACGAATCTATCTCATCAATTAAAAGAACTAAAGGCTTTGAAAGATGCTCTGACCATTGGGTTAAACATTGATTTAATGCAGTCCCGTATCCTCCTTTTACAAAAATATCGGGTAAAATATCTGCTGGAAAAGCATCTTTCAGAAAATATTTAGCACGCCCTGCAAATTCGTTTAAAATATCATACATTGCCTGTTCTACATTCTCTCTTGCCCCTTGTGCAGCTTCTACATTCATATAAAGGCAGGTATATTTTCCCTCTTTATTCAGATGGTGCATAAGTGCGAGCATACAGGAGGTTTTACCAGTCTGGCGGGGTGCGTGGAGGATAAAATATTTTTTCTGCTCAATCATAAACATTATATCGCTGATATTAATGCGTGATAAAAGATCGATGTGGTAGTGATCTTTAGGATTAATTGGTCCCGCTGTGTTGAAAAATCTCATGGTTGGCTGCTCCTTTTTCAATTCTCAAATCACTAATTAATATGATTAATTTGATTGCACTGATTCCATTGATTCATAATTGATATATAGCACTTTTCCACAAAATAGATAAGGGCAAACTATCCCCTGATATCTGCAACTATTAAAGTTGAACTGGAATCTGAAAATCTTAAAAGAGAATTTATATTTATCCAATACATTAAATCCCTATTGGTATTCATCATATGTTTAGTAGTATTCATTATATGTAAGTAACAGGTACTGAATGCACATATTAAAACACAGCTTTTTACACAACAAAAGTTAAACTAAAATTGAATATAAATATTAATTTATTTATAATTTCAGTATGATATGATAGATTATTTAATCTATGGCATGTTTTTTGTTTATATCTTTTGTCCTTTTAAGTCTAAGGCATCATAATCTGTTTATTTAATTAAGAATTTAAATGGTGCCTGATTTAGAAGGTGGATTTTAAATAACAATAACAAAAAATATACATGGAGATTAAACAACATGTTTACAAGAATACTAACTTCACGTCTTCCGTTAATAGTATATAACCCGTCAAAAGTATTTTCTCTTAACTTTTTTAAAGCTGTTTTCAACGCAGGCGGTCTGCCCGTATTTGACACTGAATTTCTATCTCATTACGAAATAGTTGAGGGGATTAAAGCTCTTATCAGTGCAGATATTTTGTTTGGTTTAAGGCTTGTTAATCCAAATTTAGAGCTTATTTACGACATCAAAGAGCTTAATGCAGCAAGATTAGAGAGCATTGTAATATCATTAGACAATACAATATCGCCGTTCAGTATAAACGATGATGATAAGGCAGATGATAACTCTTCTGTCCGCAGTAAAATTTTTGAATCAGTTAAAGCAATTAATAAAAACTTTCCCCACTCAAAAATCATTCTTGAAGTCCGCGAGATTAACATAAATGATCGCATTAAAGAGATTAATCCGCACGCACTTATTCTTCGCGGCAATGAGGCTTCTGGAAGGGTTTCAAACTACTCATCATTTATACTGATGCAGTGGTATCTGAAAAACAGCGATCTGCCTGTTTTTGTTCATGGAGGAGTGGGCAGAAACACTGCATCAGGAATGTTTGCTGCCGGAGTGAGCGGAGTTGTGTTAGATAGTCAGGTATGGCTTGCAAAAGAGTCTCCTCTGTCTGAAAATTTTAGAAATCTATTGTCAAGCCTTGATGAGAGCGATTCTATTGAGATCACAACTGACAGCAGAAATATATTCCGCGTTTTTGCAAAACTTGGAACAAAAATAGCCAAAGAGCTTAAAGAAAAGGCGATTCTTATCTCTGCCAACGGTGTTGATGACAAGTTAGATGAGAAATTAGATAATAAATTAATTAATGACAATCTAATTGAAACAGCTTCAAACGCAGCTAAAAGCAACAGCACTAAAGAAAATTGTGCCGCTCTAATCTATAAAGAGATTGGGGAACATATCACCCCTCTTGATAAATCAGACGCTCCAGCAGTGCAGTCTCTATTTTTTATTGGGCAAGATGGATTTTTTGCCAAAAACTTTGCACTTATCTCTTCAAATCTTAAAGATATGATATCTGGATTTTTTAAAGATATTGGAGATCAGCTTAACTATGTTGACTCGTTTGACCCGATGAAGCCAGATTCTGCAATGGCAAAAGAGCATGGAACGCATCTTCCTCTGATTCAAGGACCAATGGCAAATGTAAGCGATAACGCTGATTTTGCTGCAAAGGTGCTTGAGGCTGGAGCTTTGCCCTTTTTTGCTGTGGGAAGCCTGCCTCCGGCTCTTGCAGAAAATATGATAAAAAGAGGTGCTGAAAAAGTTCCTGTTTTTGGTACTGGTCTTGTTGGAATCGAGGCATTTAATCCAGCAGTTGAAAAACATCTTGAAATTGTAAGAAAATATAAAGCTCCGTTTGCACTGTTTGCAGGCGGTATTCCGTCCCAAGTTATTGAGCTTGAAAAGGCTGGCACTAAAACATATCTCCACACTCCGTCAATATCAATGATGGAAAACGCAATTAAAGGAGGCTGCACCCGTTTTATATTTGAAGGCAGAGAGGCTGGAGGTCATGTCGGCTCTCTCTCAAGCCTTGTTCTGTGGGAAGCTGCAATTGCCAAAATAAAAGAGCGGTTAGAGTTAGATTCTGTAGAGTCAGCAAATATTATAGATTCAAAGCTAAACAGCCAAGCCGACACTAATAAAAATCTTCTTTCACAACTAAGCCTTGTGTTTGCAGGCGGAATATCAACCTGTTTTGCATCGTGTTTTATTTCTGGAATTGCCTCCTGTCTTGCTGCAAAAGGGGTTAAGATCGGCATTCAGGTTGGAACTGCATATCTTTTTTCTAAAGAGATTGTTGAGACCAAAAGCATAAAAGAGCAGTATCAGACCATTTTGTGCGAAGAAGATGAGACAATGGTTATTGGAAATAGTGTTGGTCTTGCTTCGCGGACTGCACCAACTGATTTTGCCAAAAAGATGATCAAACGAGAGAAAGAGATGATCAAAAAAGGCGAAAAATTAGAGGATCGCAAACGGGCATTTGAAAAGAATAATATCGGCTCGCTTCTGATTGGTGCAAAAGGTTTTCTGCCTGATTTTAAAAATCCGGGTGAACAAAATTATAGATGGTTTGAAGGAGAAGAGCATAAAACAAGGGGAAATTTTCTCTCTGGTGATGCTCTTGCTTTTTTCAAAGATACAACTACAATTGACAAGATTCATGGAATGTTTTTTGATATTCCAGATGTTGTAGGGACAGATTTCACAACTACACATCTTGCCACGCGTGACCACGCTGCATCAACCACCTTATTCAATGTTAAAGAAAAATTATTCAGCAACCTCAACCGACTTGAAATTTTGTCTTCTGAAACAAAGAGCATTAATGACGAAATCGCTGTAATCGGCATGGGTTGTATTCTGCCAGATGCAAAAAATCCAGAAGAGCTTTGGGAAAATATACTTGCAAAACGCTATTCAATACGAGAGATGGAAGATAGCAGAATAAGAAAAGATTTATACTACGATCCAGATAAAACAGCAGAAGATAAATCCTATACAATGCTTGCTGGTTATATAAAAGATTTTGTGTTTGATAGCGGACGTTTTGGATATGATGAACAAAAAGCTGCACATCTTTCTCGAAGCCAGCAGATACTTCTTATGGCTGCATATCAGGCTGTTGAAAATGCAGGTTATTTAGATGAAAATCTCTGTTTCGGCACTCCATCACATAAAGAACACGGTTCAGATTTTTCTAATTTAGAGAATAAACAGACAAAACTTACTCAAAAACGAGCGGTTGTAAATCCAGAGAGGACAGCAGTAATTATAGCGACCTGTCTTGGCAATGAGTTGGGAAACGAGCTGCAATTTAAATACCATTTTCCAGAAGTTCTCTCAATGCTTAGAAAAACTGAAGAGTTCAATAAATTGAGCAAAGAGGAGAAAGATGCACTTACAGCAGATTTACAAGCTGGAATGGAGGGAAGCCACTCTGGTTACGATCCTGTTCACGGTATGCTTTTAAACATTGAAGCGTCAAGAGTTGCACGACATCTTGGTATTCGCGGTGTCAACTATGTTGTTGACGCAGCCTGTGCATCTTCATTTAGTGCAATAGATGCTGCTGTTAAAGAGCTGCTTTCTGGAGATTGCGATCATGTTGTGGTTGGAGGCGTAAACACTCATCTTGCACCTGAATCATTTATTGGATTTTGCAAAATGGGTGCATTATCTGCAAAAGGGTCATTTCCGTTTGATGAGCGGGCAGACGGCTTTATTTTGGGAGAAGGTGCTGCTGTCTTTGTTCTAAAAAGGGTGAAAGATGCTTTACGAGATAACGACAATATTATCGGAATTATTAAAGGAATCGGGGGAAGTTCTGACGGCAGAGGCAAGGCAATTGCTGCCCCAAATGTTAAAGGGCAGATTTTGGCGTTAGAGCGATGTTATGAACGCATGGCTGGAAGAGTTAAACCGGAAGATATTGGGTTTATTGAGGCTCATGGAACATCTACAATCATGGGCGATCAGGCAGAGCTTCAGACTTTAAAAGAGCTTTACAGTGATAAAAATATCTCTGATGATGGAAAAACTGCTCAGTTACTCTCTTCTAAACAGATGTCTGAAGACAGTTTTAGCAGAAATAAAATAGGCATAAGCTCTGTTAAATCTCAAATTGGTCATCTGCTTGGGGGTGCTGGTGCTGCCGGACTTGTAAAGGCTCTGCTTGCTGTTCAAAAGGGTGTTCTGCCTCCAAATGCAAATTTTGAAAAACTCTCTCACAATCACGATCTCTCAAACACAAATCTTTATATAATTGAAAATCCTCAAACTTGGGTTACGCCTGAAAATAAAACCAGAAAGGCAGCAGTAAGCTCTTATGGTTTTGGCGGAATCAACTACCATCTTGTTGTTGAAGAGTTTCGTGGGAAAGCCTCAGATTTTAATGCTCTTTCTATTGATTCTTCCGATTCAAACGAGACGGTAAAAAATTCTGCTTTATATGAGCCTCTGCCACGCAGAATATTTGCTGATCCAGATTACGATTTTAATGATAGTAGAATCGTAATTGCTGGAATTGGCGTATGCCTGCCCGGCGGGCAAGGTTCTGAACAGTTCTGGCAGAATCTACAATCAGGACAAAAGCAGTTTTCTCCAATTCCAAAGGAGCGTTTTGATAATGAAGTGTATGCTGAGTTTGATAAAAAATCGCATTACTATCTGCCGATAGTTAAAGCTGGAATAATTCAAGATTTTAAGTTCAACAACATCAAATATAGAATGCCTCCATCAATTGTGCGATCGTTAGAGCGTGGTCAGCTTCTTGGTTTAGAGGCAGCAGATGATGCTATAACTTCATCAGGGCTTGTAAAATTTACTCAGTCGTCAGCCTCACAACCATCATCAAGCACACAAGCATCATCATCCACGCAACTATCATCGGGCGGGATGTCAAACAAAATCGGCGTAATTCTCGGCACAATTCAAGGTGATCGGCAGAGCAAAAATATTTTGCGTGTTAGAAAAAATCTGCTTGCTGAAATAATTGCAGCGAGCAGCTCTATTGACTCTGAACGATCAAAAATTATCGCCTCCCAGCTTGTCGAGGCAATACGTAAAAGATTACCTGAAAACAACGAAGATACAACGCCCGGGCTTCTCTCAAATATCATATCAGGACGCATTGCCAACCACTTTGGTCTTAACGGCGTAAACTATGTAGTTGACGCATCTTGTGCCTCTGCTGTAATTGCGATTCGCAACGCTATGAGAGAAATATCTTCAAAACAGCTTGATTTTGCACTTGCCGGCGGCGTTGATGCAAATTTATATCCTGCATTTTTAATGGCATTTAAACGAATCGGGCTTCTATCGCCGACAGAGCCGAGATTTTTTGACTCAAGAGCTGATGGTTATGTAATGTCAGAAGGTGCTGCAATTCATGTTCTGACCACCTTAAAAAGAGCAAAAGAGTCAGGAATGGAGATTTTAGGAGAGTTGAGCGATTTTACGGTTAAATCAAGTGCTCCTGATCATCTTCTCTCTCCGTCTGAACCAACGTTTGTATCTGCAATAAACGAGTGTTACAGACGAAGCGGAATAAGAAAGCAAGATGTTGGATATCTTGATCTTTTTGCTTTCTCAAACGTTATGGGCGATATGATTGAACGCCAAGTTGTTGAAAAATGTTTTGATCTTAACAATCCTAATCTACATTTTGGAAATACAAAAACACAGTTTGGATACTTTAAATCTGCTAATCCTGCGGTTGCATTGGCAAAGATGGTTCTTATGAACAGGCATAGAACTCTTCTGCCAAATTTTGACTATGATCCAAAGTTCTCAACTCTTAAAAATCCGATTATTGAGGGCAGAGATTACGATGCACCTTTACGATTTGCTTTTAATGTAAATGGAATCGGCGGAAACCACGGACACGCAGTTTTAAGCATGGTAAATCGTGCTATGATCTTTGGACAGGCAGAAGCTCTTGGAAAATCAGATAGCCTGCAAGCTCAAGATGGTGAAATTATAGATATCTCTCAAAACAGCCATTCACAAAATTCTGCTTCACAAACGGCAGACCAATCTCAAATAGTAAAACCATCGAAACAGACGCTCGTTGCCCTTCTATCTGGTCAAGGCTCACAAAGTGCGGGCATGATGAAAGAGATATTTGAGAAAGATGCAGATATCAGGCAGATTATGGAGCAGGGAGAGGCGATATTTGTAAAAGAGAGAGGCTATTCTCTATTAAATATCATGTTTGGCGATGACAGCAGGCTCAACCTAACTGAAAACACACAGCCTGCTGTATTTTTATCGTCAGCAGCAATTTTCAGCAAACTTAGTAAATCTGCCAATAGAAACGCTTCATCATTATTATCATCATCATCATCTTCTTCTTCTGCTGTTGATGCTTCATCTTTTTCTGATGATTTTAATCCAGACTTTTTTATCGGTCACAGTGTGGGCGAATATACAGCACTCTTTTGCAGCGGAATGCTCAATTTTGACGATGCAATGAGGCTTATTATAAAACGCTCTGATCTGATGAGAGAGGCAGCAATAGAGTATCCCGGCAAAATTATGGTTGTATTCGGCAATGAACAGGAGACAGCATCACTTATACGCGAATCAGGCGCATCATGGCTTTATATTACCAATAAAAATAGTGAGAGGCAGACCGCAGTGTCTGGCAGTGAACAAGATATTGATATTTTTTGTAAATTTCTTGCATCTAAAAACGTTGTATATAAGCGTCTCAACCTCTCTGGTGCGTTCCACACTCCTCTTTTTGGAAATGCAGCAGAAAAGTTAAAGAGCTATCTAAAAAACATAACATTTAACAATGTAGATTTTACTAAAGTTATATCAAACGTTACGGCAAGACCATATCCACAAAATGCAGAACAGGTAAAAGAGCTTCTTGCAAAGCAGATTACAACTCCTGTTGAGTTTATAAAATCAATCGAATATGTAAATAGTATCAGCAAAGGCGAAATTACAACTAATATAAATAGCAACATTAAATCTATATCTGGAGGCAGCACCTATTTTATAGAGAACAGCGGTAATACACATTTTATGGAGATAGGACCGCGAAAACTTCTTGTTAATCTTCTTAAACATATCAATATTAAAAATTACAGCATCTCTGTTGCTTTAGATTCTATTGCCTCTGGAACTGTAGAGAGTGAGATTTTATCAGTCGTAAATGAGAATGCTGTTGTTATTTCTGGAGTATCTGTCGGGCTTCCGGGCAAGGCAAGAAGGGTATTTTCATCAGATAACTTTGATATGATTCTTGATGGACGAAATTTTATCGATCCGTTGAGCGTAGAGGATCAGGAGAGAATTGTTGATAAAAATATAACCAGAATTTTAAAAGAGCCAGATGGAAACGCCCGTTTTGTTGAAATCTCCAATACTGAAGATGTAATCCACCTTGCAGGACAGCTTGGATATTTCAACCTTAATGAAGAGTATGGAATAAAAGCTCAATACGATATCAGCATGGCGTTGGCAGTTGCGGCTGGAATTGAGGCGTTAAAAGATGCAGGAATTCCGCTTGTTATGCAGTATAAAACGCCGTCAAGATTTAAGGCAGATGCAGATGCAAAAAATTCTATAGAGTTGATTCCTAATGGTTTTGCCCTTCCAGAAGAGATGCAAGAAGATACTGGTGTTATCATAACATCTTTGTTTCCAAGCAATGAGACCTTAATCAACGAAATGGAGAAATATTTTTATGATCGACTCTTTTTAAAGCCTTATGAGGAGTTTCAGAGCATCTATTTCTATCTTATGGAAAATGTAAAAGATACAGCCGTAAAACAGCAGGTTACAGATTGGTTTTTCAACATTAGAAAGAGAAAAAGAGACGATTTTGGAGCATATAAATTTGATCGTAATTTTATGGTCAACGCATGTCCTTTAGGTTCTGCCCATCTTGCCCAAATCATAAAGGCAAAAGGACCAAATGTGCTTGTAAGCAGTGCATGTGCATCAACGACTCAAGCGGTTGGAATTGCAGAAGATTGGATAAAACTTGGACGCTGCAAACGGGTTGTTGTAATCGGCGGAGAAAACGCCACATCATCAGCACAAAATCAGTGGATAGGTTCAGGATTTCTTGCACTTGGTGCTGCTACTGTGAAAAAACGGATATCTGAAGCTGCAAAGCCGTTTGACAGCGATCGCAACGGCACTATTTTAGGCTGCGGTGCTGTGGGTCTTGTGGTTGAAAAAGCCTCAGAAGTTCATGCAAGAGGAATGAGAGGTCAGGCTGTAGTTCTTGGAACACACATGGCAAACAGTGCGTATCACACATTTAATATTGATGTTGAACACATGGCTGGCGAGATGAAAAAATTTATCTCAAAGATGGAAAAAGAGCATAACTTAAATCAATCTGATTATGCAGATAAACTCCTTTTTATGTCGCACGAGACCTACACACCGGCAAGAGGAGGCAGTGCAGATGCAGAAGTTACAGCACTAAAAAACACATTCGGCAGCCACCTTAAAAATATCTGCATCACTAATACAAAAGGTTTTACAGGTCATACTCTTGGTGCAGCCATTGAAGATGTTGTAATGGTAAAGGCGTTGCAGCAGAGAAAAGCTCCGCCGATTGCAAATTTAGTAAAGATTCCAGAGCATTTTAAAGAGCTTAACTTTGCAACATCTAACATAAGTTCAGGAAAATCTGCTGGATCACGGGGCGAAAATGCAGAGTATGGGCTTCATCTTGCTGCTGGTTTTGGTTCTCATTTTGCGTTTTTGTTTATCAGACGGATTGAAGAGAGGGTAAACACTGACGCATACAACGCATGGCTTAAACGAATCAGCAGAAGCAATAAGCCTGAGTTGAAAATTATTGATAATATGCTGTGCGTTGTGGGAGAACGATCTGCTGTAATTGCAGCACCAGATTCTATTAAAGTTGAACTATCTTCTAAAGTAGGTGAAAAGAAAGCAGATATTCAAGCCCATATTAATAAAGAAATAGTTAAAACACCTACGGTAGTGTTAGAACAAAATAAAGGCGTTATGACTGTAATTACAGAGATAATCGCCAAACAGACCGGATATACCGAAGATATGCTTGATCCTGAGCTTGACCTTGAAGCTGATCTTGGAATTGATACTGTCAAGCAGGTTGAGATTTTTGCAAATGCAGCCTCTCATTTTGGTTTTCCTGTTCCAGAAGATTTAAAACTGAGAGATTTAAACACAATTGCAAGGCTTGCAGCTTACATTGACACCAAAGTTGGAACTTCCAACATCATACAAAAAGAGATTCAAATTTTTGCAGAGCCTGATGCTGAAACAGCTCTTTCATCTAATTCTCAGCCATCTGCAACAGTTGGTCAAGAGAGTCAGGTTATGCAGGTGATCACGGGGATAATTGCCAAACAGACAGGATATACCGAAGATATGCTTGATCCTGAGCTTGACCTTGAGGCTGATCTTGGAATTGATACAGTCAAGCAGGTTGAAATTTTTGCAAATGCTGCCTCTCATTTTGGTTTTCCTGTTCCAGAAGATTTAAAATTGAGAGATTTAAATACAATCGCAAAACTTACAGAATATATTGCGTCTAAGGTTGCACCAGCAGGCATCAGTGATGTTGTTGAATATTCTGATAAAAATATTAATGTTGAGTCTGTTAAAACCTCACAAAAAGAGACGCAAAACGATAAAATTAATCCGCATTTGAACGATTTAGATATTACAAAAGAAGAACCTCACGATATTCATCGTCTTGTTCCTGTATGGCGGAAAACTGGTCTGCCTGTAACAGAAAAGTGGAGTTTTGCAGGAAAAACGGTTGTGGTTGCTGGTGATGATAACTATGGAATTGCTGATTTTATCAAGGCTGACGGCGGAAAGGTTGTTGAGATTATCAATACGCTTAAAGAACCGTTTGATCGTCAGATAAATTCAGCACAGTTAGAGGAGAGTTTAAACAATTTAGATGGATTGATTTTAGACGGATTAATCTGCATCACTCCGTTTGATGTTAAATCATTTTTTATAATCGTAAAGAAGCTGTTCAGCTCTCTTAATCAACAAGATAAATTTATTGCAGCGTTTTCGGCAGTAGATAAAAACCCATCTTTTGCTGGTATCTGCGGAATGATGAAAAGCCTTGCAAAAGAGATGCCCAACACCATTGTCAAGGCTGTAAGCATATTAGATAACTATGTGGATAATACTTCATTAAAAAATAACGCTCAAATTAGTAACTCTCTAAAATCGCAGCCTGTTCAAATATTTATGGACGAAATAAGATCAACTGACCCGCGAGTTGAAATATCTTATCGCAATGGTGGAAAATATGTTGTGCATTTAGAAGACAGCCCATTGAGTAAAACAGAAACGCATTTCAGTCAAAAAGGTTTGATTGCAAAGGGCGATACTATTCTTGTTACAGGCGGAGCAAGAGGGATAACTTTTGAGATTTTAAAGGCAGTTGTGAAGAGATATCAGACAAATCTAATTATCCTTGGAAGAAGCGATATTTACAATATTGATGCTCTTTCTGATATTATTGCTGATGTTGAAAGTATCTCCTCAATTAACGAAAAAACTGTAATGGAAAAGCTGAAACTTACCATGAAAGGTGCAAAACCTGTGGAGTTGAAACAGGCTGCAAACCGAATCTTATCAGCTTTGGAATCACGCAAGAATATTGAGATTTTAAAATCATTCGGGGTTTATGTCTCTTACATTGCAGCAGATGTTGCAGATAAAAATGCTGTAAAATCTGCCCTTGAATCAGTTGATGTTGACCATATTGACGGCGTCATTAATGCTGCTGGAGTTGAGGAGAGTATGCCGTTTGAGAAGAAAACTTTAGATTCGTTTGAGAGGGTTTTTAACACAAAGGTTTATGGCTGTCTTAATGTTATAGATGCTGTTGGAGAGAAAAATTACAAATCAAATAATGATAGTAATAAATCAGATAATAGCAGCAATAAATTAGACAAAGCGAACCAAGTTAAGTTTTACATTGGATTTTCTTCGGTAACAGCCAAATTCGGCAATGAGGGGCAGACTGACTACACCGCTGCAAATGAGATGATGGCGGCTATTCTGCTTGGTCTTAACAGAGATTATGCAGATAAATTAGATAGTAAACAGTCAAATCTCTCATATTCAGATAGAGAAGACTCTCTGCCAAAATGCAAAATAATTGACTGGACAGCGTGGAGCGGGGCAGGCATGGCAACTCGTGAGACTGTTCAGAAAGTCTTGACTGAGCGGGGGCTTAAATTTCTGCCGTTAGATGCTGGAGTTAAGTTTTTTATGGACGAAATGGAAGATTCAACAACTCCAGAAGTTGTTATTACTGCTTTGGATCACTCGTTTGATAGAGATGGTTTGCTTAAAATCGCCCCGTTTTTAGACAGCGATGTTACTCTATTAAATTCAAATTCCGAAATTCTTTCTTTAGAAGATGCACAAAAAAACAGCTCTAATTATCGGGCATTTACAAGAAGATTAGATATAGAACAAGATAGATTTCTGCTTGATCACGCTATGGAGGGAACGCCGATATTTTTAGGTGCAACTGGTGTTGAGACTATGGCAGAAGCAGCGATGGCAGCCCATAAAAACGGCAGGATTTCAGAGGTTAAGAATTTTTCAATACCTTATGGAATAAAACTTCTCCAAAATAAACCAAAAGATATTAAAATTTCTGTAAATGAAGATGAAAATGGTATCCACTGCAAAATAACCTCTCAATTTGTAAATAGTGCAGGTGTTGCAATGGGAGAGCCAAAACTCCACTATCAGTCTGATTTTGTAATAGAGGGCAATAAAGAGATTGTAATAGAGAACAGCGAAGAAATAGATAGCAGTAGAGAGATAGAGAGAGATAAAGAAATAGAGAGAAGCAAAGAGATTAGGAAAAAAAGAGCTGTTCCTCAATTATTAAGATCAAATCCAATAGGCGATAAAAACACGGGACTTATTTACCACCCGCAGAGGCTCTTTATGGACGGAGTTTTTAGAACTATTGAAGATATTATCTCTTTTGATGGAAAAAATCTTATCACAAAAATTGCTGATCGCAGCAGGGAGAATTTTTTTACATACGATCCATGCCCTCAATTTTTAACTGATGTTGTTCTTTTAGACGGCATGTTCCAGACTGGAGGAGTCTTTGAGTTTTTAACTGACAACTATATTGTTCTGCCGTATAAAATCAAAAGCCTGAAATTCTATGACAGAGCAGCAAAAGATAAAGATTACCTTTGCATAACAACACGTACAGCCTCTGACAGCGAAACTGATACATTCAATATTGATCTTATTGATGAAGATGGAAATTATCTGATGGAGCTTGTCGGGTTTGAGATGGTGAAACTCAATAAAATGTCTGAAAATATTAGGATTAATTAGTTAGTTAGTTGGTTAGTTGGTTAGTTGGTTGGTTAGTTGGTAAGCGTAGAGATTCACAACAGTGTGTCTCTACGCTAAAACGAAGTAGGTAAGCTAAACGTTTTGCTAATTGAAAAAAACGACAGAGTTTTCAAGAGGTTCGCGATCTGTTTTTGTCTTATTTACTGCTGCTGATTCATCTGCATAACCAAATGACATTCCAAACAAAATTCCCAAGTTATCAGGAATCCCTAAAAGCTCTCTTACTGGATCGGGAAACTGCCCCAACGCACCCTGCATACAGCTTGAGATGCCATGCTCAGTCATAAGAAGGGTAAGCGTCTGTGCATAGATGCCCATATCAACCGCACCCATTATGTTAAGATATCTCTCCATAGTGAAAAACAGGGCATGGGGAGCGTCAAAAAATGTCCAGTTCCGAACCATTGCTGCTGCTCTGGCACGTTTATCAGTACGCTCAATTCCCATTGTGCTGTAAAGGGCATTGGCTGACCCAAACTGCCTGTCACGGTGCACCCCTTCATATTTTACCTTCCAATCAAAATCTGGATTTGGCATTTTTCCACTCATAACTGTCTGAAGAAGTCTCTCTTTAAGAGCCTCTTTTTTCTCTCCAGATACAACATATATCTGCCAAGGCTGAACATTGCAGTTAGACGGCGACAACTGGGCATCTGTAAATATCTTCTTCAAAATCTCTTCTGGAACTGGTTTATCTAAAAAGGCACGTATTGAAACACGTTTTTTTAACAAATCTGTTAATGACATGCTGATTAATATCTCCTTAATCCGATTAAATTGTATTACATAAAGATCATGGCAAGAAATTCAGCAACACATGCAGGCTTCTCCTGTCCCTGAATCTCAATTGTATGATTTGTGGTCACAAGCACCCTGCCCTCTTGTTTCTCTTCAATATTTAACAAAGTTATGTGATCTCTTACTTTTGAACCCACTATTACAGGATTGATAAACCGTACCTTGTTAAGACCGTAGTTTGTACTCATTTTTGCCCCTTCTGGTACAAAAGAGCCTTCATAACTAAACAAGACTATATAAGATAGAGTAAGAAATCCGTGGGCGATTGTTTTACCAAACGGACCTAACGCTGCTTTTTCAGTATCCACATGAATCCATTGATGATCTCCGGTTGCATCTGCAAACTGATTGATATGATCTTGAGTAATCTCTTTCCAGTCAGAGACAAATATCTCTTTTCCAATATGTTTTTTTATCTCTTCAAGCGGCATGATTTTTGACATAAATAACCTTCCTTTTTGTTATAATGTTTTTAATATCACAATTGGTAAAAACGCATTCGCAAAAACAGCAAAGGCGGAGCAAGCTGCTCCGCCTCTATCTTTTACAGTTCTTATTGATTATAAGTCCAGCGTTTATTGATTTATGTTTATCTATCTGCCCTTAAAGCAAGGCTTACGTTTTTCTAAAAATGCCTTAAAGCCTTCATTTCTATCTTCAGAATTGCGAACTGTAGCACTTCCCATTGCCTCAACCTCAAGACCTCGATCAACTCCCTCATAGAGTCCGGCAGCAAAAGCATCAAGCACACAGCGTACTGCTATAGGAGGACGTTCTGCAAGTTTACCTGCAAATTCAAGGGCATCACTCATAAGAGAGTCGTTATTTTCAGATATCTTATCAACCAAACCAATCTCTAATGCCTCTTTTGCATTAATTCTTTTGCTGAAAAGGATCATATCTAAAGCTTTGGCTCTTCCTACAAGACGGCTGAGACGCTGCGTTCCACCCCACCCGGGAATAATGCCAAGATTTAACTCTGTAAGTCCAACTAAGGCATCTGGTCTGTCAACCATGATTCTAAAATGGCATGAGATTGCAAGCTCCAAACCTCCGCCAAGTGCATGTCCATTTATAACAGCGATTGTTGGTTTAGAGAGGAGATCAATTTTTCTCCAAACTTCACGACCTTTAGGGCTTGTAATCGACGCATTGGCTGCATCACTAACATCAAAACCTGCTGAAAAACACTTTTGACCCTGACCAGTTATGATAACAACACGGACATCATTATCAGCAGCAACTTTATCAATTGCATTTTCAAACTCCTCCATAGTGGCAAGATTCCATGTGTTTGCCGGAGGATGGTTAATAGTTATTACTGCAATATTATCTTTAATCTCATAAATAAGATTTTTATACGGAACCATTTTCTTTCTCCTGTAATAAGATAGCTTTTTTAATAGTGTTCTACTCACCAAGGGTTCTATAAATCTCTTTTATACGTTTCTTTCGAGAAGAGCAGCAATCCCGAGTCCGCCGCCTCCGCATATTGTTTCAAGACCATAACGGACATTACGCCGCCTCATCTCATGCAAGAGCGTAACAAGAACTCTGGTGCCGGTACATGCAATTGGGTGACCAAGAGATATTCCAGAGCCGTTTACATTAATTCTATCATAAAACTCTCTGCCGACATTCATCTCTTTAAGATCAGCAAGAACCTGAGCTGCAAATGCCTCCTGAATTTCTATAAGATCAATCTGGTCAAGTTTAACACCTGTCTGAGCTAATACTTTATCAACTGCTGCCGGCACCGTCTTATATGCTCTTTTCGGGTCTTCTCCTGCAACAGCACAGCTTTTGAATGTTGCAAAAGGTGTTATTCCAAGATCTGCTGCCTTTTTTGCAGACATTACAATAACTGCCGCAGCTCCGTCATTTTCAGTAGATGAGTTGCCGGCAGTGCAGACACCGCCCATCACAGGTTTAAGTTTTTGAAGCTGTTCAAGATTTGTATCTGGTCTTGGGTTTTCGTCAGCATTTACAACTATCGGCTCGCCTTTACCTTTAGGGTTAGGAACAGTTACCGGAACCATCTCATCATTGAATCTGCCGGCTGCCGTTGCTGCACAAGCCTTTTTATGGCTATCCACTGACCACTCATCACACTCTAATCGAGTTACACCCTCTTCTTTTGCACCTGTTTCAGCCCATGCCATCATTGAGGGCAAAATCCCGTATCTCTCTTCTGGCTGAGACATAACTCGTGCCCGTTGAATGCGATCATAAAAGGGGACTCCCCACATTGCCAAATCTCCATGACCTTTGGGCATACCCTTTTTCCCGCCGATTCCCCATTTCACGCTGCCCGGAAGGTAGAATTCAGCATTACTCATGCTCTCAACGCCGCCAGCCACAACAATTTCTGCCTCTTCAGATCGGACTAAAGATGCGGCAAAACGTACCACATCCAAACCTGTGCAGCAGCGTCTGTCTAATGTAACGCCCGGTATTTTTTCAGACCAGCCAGCCTTTAAAAGAGCCATTCTTGCAATATTTACATACTCACCATTTTGATAAGACTGACCCATTATAACTTCATCTACCATTTCTGGATCAATGCCAGCCTTTTCAACTGCTGCGTTAAGTACCAAAGCTGCGAGATCATAAGCCTCTACACTTTTTAGTGCGCCCATATATTTGCCGACCGGTGTTCTTACCGCACTAACAATAACGACATCTCTCATATGTTTACCAATCCTTTAAAAAGCATTTTCTTGAATAGATACGATCTCTCTGCCTGAACGATGGCAGGTTTCAATAGTTGCAAGAGTATGAGGCAGAGTAATATCAACAAAATAGGTTGCCTGAAAAATCTTGCCTCTATAAAAATCGTACTTTTTACCACTTTTTTCTGAATTTGGATAAGCTCCAACAGCCATATCAAGCAGAACCCAAGCCATCAAAATATCTGCAAAACCACTAAGAGCGGGATATGTGTATGATGCCCATTGAAGGGGATCACTTTTTTTCTGTTTTATCATGTAATCAGCAGCTTTCCACATCCGTTCGCCGACTCCGCCAAGTGCCCGCACCCTATCTCCTAATGCAGGGTGCTCTCTATGCTTTTCGACAAATGTTTCAACCTCTCGTTTAAACGCCTTAAATGGAGCACCATCTCTTAATGTCATTTTACGTCCCAAAAGGTCTATCGACTGAATTCCGTTAGTACCTTCGTAAAGAGACATAATTTTAGCATCACGCAGATACTGCTCAATCGGGAAATCTTCGCAGAATCCATAACCGCCAAGACACTGCATAGCTGTTTCACACACCCTGAATCCCATATCTGAACAGTAGGCTTTTATTATGGGTGTTAAAAAATCAACCATATCAATGTTATGCTGCTTGTCAGGGCACTCTTTCATCTCACGGGCAAGGTCTTCTTTTAAAGCTCCCATATAGATCATGGCTCTCATGCCATCAACAACAGCCTTCATCCAGAGCAGGTTTCTTCGTACATCAGGATGATCAATTATCGGCACATTTCCCTTTTTTCTGCCTGCAATATCTCTTCCTTGCACTCTCTGTTTTGTATATTCTAAGGCATTACGATAAGCAGTGCTGGCAAGAGCCATGCCGCTTACACCGGTATTTATTCTGGCAGCGTTCATCATCTGGAACATATGTGCAAGACCGTTGTTCTCTTTGCCGCACAGGTATCCGATACAGTTTCCAGAGCCTCCAAAGTTGAGCACTGCTGTAGGAGAGGCATGAAGTCCGAGCTTTTTTTCAATATTGGAGCAAACCACATCATTAAATTCGCCAATAGTTCCGTCATCATTTACTCTGAACTTTGGAACAACAAAAAGTGAGATTCCAGCAACCCCTTCTGGTGCCCCATCTATTCTTGCAAGCACAAGATGAATTATGTTGTCTGTTAAGTCATGCTCTCCCCAAGAGATAAAGACCTTAGTACCGCTGATTTTAAAATGGTCTCCCTCTCTAAACGCTGTTGTGGTCAAAGAGGCAAGATTAGAACCAGCATCAGCCTCAGTCAGACACATTGTGCCAGACCATGTTCCATTGAACATTTTACGCACATATTTATCTTTAAGCTCTTGTGTGCCAAAGCTCTCGATAAGATGAGCAGCTCCGTGCGTAAGACTTGGAGCCATATTAAAAGATTGGCATGCACCATACATAAAGTCATTGATTACAATCCGCATCATGTTGGGAAAGCCCTGACCGCCATATTCTGCATCTCTTGCAGCAGCAGTCCAGCCATCTTCGCCATACTGCTTAAAAGCCTTTTTAAATTCTGGAGGGCAGCTAACCCGTCCGTTATCAAATTTTGCCCCCCATGCCTCACCAATCTCATTAAGCGGATCAAGCACACCTTTTGCAAAATTGATAGCCTCAGTTACCATGAGATCAAGGGTCTTTTCGTCAATATCTTTATATCGATCCAGATTGCTCAACTGCCCATAATTCAAATGCTCTTTTAAGATAAAAAATATATCTTTGGGATTTATTTTAAAATGTCCCATAATCCCCTTCTACTCCTTCCTTGTGCCGTCCGCATTATATTCATACCAGCCCTTGCCGGTTTTGCGTCCTAAATGACCAGCCTTTACTTTTCTTCTAAGAAGAAGCGGGGGATAAAATCTTTGTTCTCCTGTCTCATGATACATAGACATCATTGCTCCGTAAGTAATATCAAGACCAACCATGTCGCCTGTCTCAAATATACCCATCTTTCTGCCGGAAGCTAATCTAAGCCCTTTATCAATATCCTCAACAGTTGCCACACCACGCTCGACAAGATTCATAGCCTCAATTGTTGATGGAAAATTGATTCTATTGATTACAAAGCCTGCAATATCTCGTGCTACCATTATAGGCTCTTTGCCTATTTTGATTACAAAGGCTTTAGCTGCAGCTGCTGTCTCATCAGATGTCTGTATCGCACGAATAACCTCAGCAGCCTGCATCATTGGCACAGGACTAAAAAAATGGATTCCAACAACCTTTTCAGCTCTTTTGGTTACTGCTGCAAGCTCTGTAATTGGTATAGCAGATGTGTTGCTGGCAATAATTGTCTTTTCGCTGCAAATCTCATCTAATTTTTTAAATATCTGCTGTTTTAACTCAATATTTTCAAAAATAGCCTCTATTGCTAAATCAACATCTGCCCCTGCATCATAATTGCTTGTTATTGTTATTCTTCGCATGATGGTCTCTTTGTCTTCTGACACCTTGCCCTTTTCAACAAATTTACCTACTGACCATTCGATATTTTTATATGCTTTATCTAAAGCTGCTTGTGAAACATCGTTAAGAACCACCTCAACGCCTGCCTGAGCACAAACCTGTGCAATACCGCTTCCCATAAGTCCTGAACCAATAACCATAACTTTACGAATTTCCATTTTTACCCCTCTGCTTTTGCGTGTTTGATAATGTAGTTTGTCTATTTGGAAATAAAATTTTATCTTTAATTGTATTTGATACTAAAAAACATTACGTCTAAATCCATACCAAAATCCATAGCAAAAGTTCTGCCAAAAGTAATATAAAAAGGCAAAATAAAATATAACAAGCTGAATATACAGAAGGAATCAACAGATAGTATGGATTATATAGATTAAACGTGAGAAATAAAAAAATTTGAAACCATATAGAATACTATACACAAAAAGGAAAAAATCTTTTTTATGAGGGGCAGATTTAGTGCTGATAACAGTTAATTATCAGTTGATAGCGTTAATTTATAAATATATGTAGAGTATCTTATTCTAATATAAAATTCTATACGGATTAGAATATACAATTAAAATATTCTACCTTTAAAATACGAACATGTATTATTCTTGACAAAAATATAGACAAATAGTTCTATATAACCAGTAAATTTTGAATGGGAAGAGGTAAGCCATTAATTATACCAAAAGGAGAAATAAAAGCCTTGAGGAAAAATATATACGCAGATTTACACAACCACACCACAGCATCAGACGGAGATTTGACACCTGAAGAGCTTGTACAAAAAATGAAGTCTCTTGGTGTATCGGTTGTTGGAGTAACTGACCACGATACAGACAAAGGGCTTAGGCAGGCAATAGCAGAAGGCAGGCGGATAGGCGTGAAAGTGCTGCCCGGGGTTGAGATATCGGTGCGGTTTAAGGAGGATTTTTTTACAGGAACCGTGCATCTGTTATGCTACTTTCAACCCCAAATGCTTGATAATTCTCTATTTAGCGAATCTTTGCACAACACTCTTGGAAAAGGCAGAGGAGATCACTTAGTAAGGGCAAGAGCTGATGAGATTAACAAGTTTTTTGGACCTAAAGGAAAAACTCCTATCCTTAAAAGGGAACTTACCTTTGAGGAGGTTGTATCGTACAGCCCCACAGTTACACGCCGCCATTTTGCCTTAGCACTAACTGAGCAGCATGGGATAGAAAATCCTGATATTGTAAACAAGATTATCGGCAACAGCAGCCCTGCATATCTGCCGTCAGGAGTTGATATTGAGAGTGTGAAAGAGTTTGTTAATACGATAGAAAATTTTTGTTCTTCCAAAGAAAAAAACTGCTTTAAAAATGGTAATCAACTCAAAAAACAGACTCCTTTTATGCTTGTACTGGCACACCCTGCTGCTGGATCGTTTCCGGGAGAGGGGCACTACAAAGAGGTTCTCCCTCCGATCGAGATTGTAGAGAGGCTTTTTCCACGTTGTCTTGATGCTGGTATCAGCGGAATTGAGATAAATTACCCGGGACATATTAAGGAGCACAGAGATATTTTGCGTCAATGGGCATTAAAATATAATCTTGCCATAACCGGAGGCTCAGATTGCCATGATGCAGTTATACGTCCTCCCGGGGTTGAAGGAATTACAAAAGAGGAGTTTGAAAAATACTTTTATCGTATTCTGCTTTGAGCTTTTTGGATAAGATCATAAAGCGTAGTTATTTTGCTTTCTGGTTTTTCTAAAATCTTTTCGATCTCTTTTTCTGAATAGTTGGATTGCATATAATCGGCAATTGGAAGTCTATCAAACCAGCAGTCCATGATTTTAAAGCAGGGAATGTTATCTTTTGCGACTCTGCAATAAGAGAATGTAACCTCATGTCCAAGCATACGGCAATATCTTGATTCTCCATCAAATTTATCTTTATCTATCTTTTTATAGCTATCTATCTTATCTATCTTTTTATCTTTATCTATCTTTTTATCAATCATGGTTGAATATCCATTTTTGTAGAGACGCACGGCTGTGCGTCTCATAATACAATCACTGTTTCTATAATATAACCACTTAATAATTCTTATAACTACTGCATTTTCTTAATATAACCACTACGTTTTTATAACGCTGGAACTGGATTTCCTTTAACGCTTCTTTCTAAAGTCTCATCAAGCTCTTTTTGCGATAGTTCTGCGTTTTTAAGCTCGCCTTTCATAAATTTGTTGTAACCAGCCAAATCCATAAGACCATGACCGCTTAAGTTAAAGAGGATTACCCGCTCTTTTCCCTCTGCTTTTGCCTCTAACGCCTTTCTGATAGTTGCTGCAACTGCATGGCTTGATTCAGGAGCTACTATCATTCCTTCAGTTTTGGCAAAAGTCATTGCAGCTTCATAGCACTCAAGCTGCTTAATAGCCATTGGAGCCATTAATCCATGTGCAACCGCCTGAGATACAAGAGGTGACATTCCATGATATCTTAATCCTCCTGCATGGATTGGTGCTGGAATAAAGTCGTGACCTAATGAATACATAGGCAGCATTGGAGTCATCTTTGCAACATCTCCATGATCGTATATATACGGACCACGAGTCAATGTGGGGCAGGATGCAGGCTCTACAGGAATAATCTCAATATCTGCACCATTTATCTTATCTAATGTAAACGGAAATGCAATACCAGCAAAATTACTGCCGCCGCCTGCACAGCCGATAACTGTATCTACCTTTTTAATTCCAGCCTTTGCAAGCTGCTTTTTTGCCTCAAGCCCGATAATTGTCTGATGCAGCATTACATGATTAAGCACGCTTCCTAAGGAGTAACGAGTCTGACCAGTTGTGTCAGTAACAGCCGCCTCAACAGCCTCGCTGATTGCAATTCCAAGACTTCCAGGTGTGTCAGGGTATTTTGCAAGTATATCACGACCAGCAGCAGTCTCATTTGACGGGCTTGCAATGCAGGTTCCGCCCCATGTCTCCATCATTGATTTTCTAAAAGGCTTTTGGTCAAAACTGATCCTTACCATAAAAACCTTGCACTCCATTTTAAGCAGACAGCAGGCATAAGAGAGAGCACAGCCCCACTGACCAGCACCGGTCTCTGTGGTCAATTTTTTTATACCAAACTCTTTATTATACCACGCCTGAGCAACAGCAGTATTTGGTTTATGGCTTCCTGCTGGAGATACGCTCTCATCTTTGTAAAATATCTTTGCTGGTGTCTGAAGATACTGTTCTAAATAGACAGCTCTTCTCAATGGAGATGGTCTCCAGCGGTAAAGAAGATCAAGAATCCCCTCTGGAATGTCAATCCAACGCTCTTGGCTCATCTCCTGCTCAATCAGGTTCATAGGAAAAACAGGTGCAAGCATATCTGGTGATATCGGTTTTCCATCAGGTCCAAGCGGCGGATTCATAGTGCCGGGAAGGTCTGCTGCAATGTTGTACCACTGTCTTGGAATCTCATCTTCATTTAAAAATATTTTTACTGCCACAATAATCTCCTTTTTGTTTTTGATTCAATTATCATTTATGTAATTTATAAACTTTCGTATGATTTATAAACATCTGCTCTGCTCTTTATCAATTTTTAATCAATTTGATTGTAATCAATTTGAAATCAGTTTTGAAAAAAACAGCATGACAATATCTGTTTCTTTTGATAGAAGCAAGGTCTCAGTTTTTCGTTTTTTTGTCAAGGTGATTTAATTAAAAGCACAGCTTAAAAATCGATCTGACAAATAATAGATAAAATCAATAAATATTTAATTTAAAAGGAGATTAAAAGATGAAATGTTCTAAAAAGTCAGTTGTAAACTTTTTTTTGCCGGCAGTTGTTTTGTTTGCATATATCTTGATGTCAATAACAGCAATTATACAGGTAAAGCCTCTTTATGCATACGATCTGCCCTCAGTCAATCTTGGATTTACAAGTTTTCTTGACGGAGGACCGCCGGCAGGTCCGGGATTTTATTTTACACAGTATATCCAGAACTACACCTCAGATAAACTTACCAATGCAAACGGAGACAACGCTCTTCCGCCATTTGCTGGTGAGTCTTTAAATGGGTGGATTGGATTGACCCAGTTTCTTTATCAATCAGATAAAGAGCTTATTGCAGGCGGAAAATGGGGTATGAATGTGATGATTCCGGTAGTTATGCTTGATATGGATTATGATGTAGAAAATAGTGCCTTTCCTCAAGATAACGGCGGCGGAGTTGGAGATATTTTAATAGGTCCATACCTTCAGTGGGATCCGATTATGGGAAAAAACGGACCAATATTTATGCACAGAATAGAGCTTCAGATGATTTTCCCAACTGGAGAATATGATGAATATAGAGAGCTGAATGCAGGCAGCAACTTTTTTTCGTTTAACCCTTACTGGGCAGCAACTCTATTTATCACGCCAAAAATGACAGCATCAACCCGTATCCACTATCTCTGGAACGCTGAAAATGATGACCCGGGCAGAGGATACAAAGCACTTGGAGCTGATGACACCCAAGCTGGTCAGGCAGTTCATGCAAATTTTACTGTTGCTTATGAGATCATTCCAAAAACTATGAGGCTTGGTATAAACGGGTACTACTTAAAACAGATTACAGATACACAAATGAATGGAAATGATGTAGAAGATAGCAGGGAGCAGGTTTTTGCAATAGGACCTGGAATGGTCTATCACTTCTCCCAAAATGATCATCTGTTTTTTAACGCCTATTTTGAATCTTCAGCAGAGAATCGCACTGAGGGAGATCGTTTTAATTTACGATGGGTTCATCATTTCTAAGGAATTATTTAAAAAAATATAAGAGGTAAAATAGATGTCAGGCAGATTCATAAACATGAAAAATCTTAAATTCACTCTCCATGAACTTATGGAGGCACATAAAAGTTCACCATGCGATCCTTTTGGGGGGCGTAATAGAAAATCAATTGATCTTGTGCTTGATGCAGCTCTTGAGTTTTCTAAAAAAGCACTATACCCGATCTTTGAGACAATGGATCGCAACCCTCCTGAGCTTAAAAACGGAACAGTTGCAGTAAATCCAGAAGTTAGAAATATTATGCGCACCCTTGGTCGTGACGGCTGGATTGCTGCATCTTTTCCTGAAAAATGGGGAGGCGAAGAGATGCCTGCCTCAATTCTACATGCAGTTTACTTTATATTTTCGTCAGCCAACTACTCTGGTTCTGTCTATTCAGGTCTTACAACTGGTGCTGCAAAACTGATCCTCACCTATGGATCAGACTATCTTAAAAAAACATTTCTGCCGTCTATGCTTGATGGAAAATGGCAGGGAACAATGGCATTGACAGAACCAGAAGCCGGCAGCTCTTTAGGTGATCTTGTAACTTTGGCAAGACCTATTGAGCAAGACGAGCGATCTACTGATGACACATCAGGTAAAATTTTTCTTATCTCTGGAGAGAAGATATTTATCTCAGCAGGAGATCATGACGGAGTTGATAATGTTGTGCATCTTCTGCTTGCAAGAATTGAAGGGTCGCCTGCTGGAGTTAAAGGAATATCACTTTTTGTTGTGCCTAAGTTCAGAGTTGAACGAGATGCCTCTGGCAGCGATAAAATGGTCAGCAACGATGTTACTGTAACTCAAACTTTTCACAAACTTGGATACAGAGGTGCGCCTATAACAGCGTTGAGCTTTGGGGATAAGGGCGATTGCTGGGGCTGGCTTGTTGGTGAAGCAAATAAAGGTCTCGGCTATATGTTTCAGATGATGAACGGTGCAAGGCTTGAAGTTGGAATGGGAGCAACAGCCATTGCAGCCGCAGCTTATGAAGCAGCTTTAGACTACACAAAAACACGCAGACAGGGTAGATCGCTTTCTGGAGATAAACAGAATAAACGTAAAGATCAGCCTGTTCCAATTATCGAACACCCTGATGTCAAACGTATGCTCTTGTTTCAAAAATCTGTGTGGGAAGGCTCGCTATCTTTGATACTTCAATGCAGCATTTACGAAGATATGCTCCATGCAATCTCTGATGCAAGCACTAAAGACTCTGACACACCAAAAGATAACTCTTTTGATGCTGCCCAAGAGCGTGAGAGATACCATCTTCTTTTGGAACTTTTGACACCTATTGCAAAAACATTTCCATCTGAAATGGGAATACTTTCAACAAGTCAGGCTCTTCAGTGCTTTGGCGGATATGGATATTGCGAAGATTTCCCTGTGGAACAGCACTTTAGAGATATGCGCATTCATGCCATACATGAAGGCACAACAGGCATTCAAGGCATGGATCTTCTTGGTAGAAAAGTTGTAATGAAAGATGGCAAAGCGTTAAAGTTCTTCTGCCAAGAGGTTGAAAAAGTAGTTGAGCAGGCACTCGCCTACAAAGATTTAAACTCAATGGCTGGCGAGATGAGACAAGCTCTCAAAACAGTAACAGATACCACCCAGACTCTTGGAATGATGGCTTTTGAAAAAGGTGCAGAAGCCTTTCTTGCAAATGCAACACTCTATCTTGAGATGTTTGGATATGTTGTAATCGGCTGGCAGTGGCTCGCTCAGGCGTTGACAGCAGTGAAAAAACTTTCTGATAATCCAGACAGTTCAATTTTTAATACCGAATCTTCAAGCGGTAACGCAAAAAAATCAGATAGTGTTAATAAGTCAGACAGGCTTTTTTATGAGGGCAAAATTATGGTCTGCAACTATTTTTTCTACCATGAACTGCCAAAAATAAAACATCTATCATACACTTTGACAAGAGAGATGCCTGTTGCCATATCAATGAACACAGAGCATTTTACAAGTTAATTAAAAATATTACCAATACAGCAAGCAAAATTTTAGCAACTCAGCAAACAAAATTTTACTAATGGAGTAATCAGAATGGAAAATGTTAAATTCAGCAAAGAGGGAAAAATAGGACGGATAACTCTGAATCGTCCGCTAAACTACAATGCTTTTGATTTAAAGATGGTTGAAGAGTTTGAATCGCTGTTAAACCAATTAAGATATGATGAAGAGACAACTGTTATTATTCTTGACGGCGGTGATGCAAAAGGTTTTTGTGCTGGTCTTGATATGAAGACGTATGGAATGGAAATTTTTGCAATGGCACCTGTAAAAGCATATCAGGCACAAGCACGCATGAGCCGTCTATTTCTTGGCATGCGTCAGATTCCTCAGCCGATTATATCATGTATCCACGGTGCAGCAGCAGGAATTGGATTTTCTCTTGCAATGGCTTCAGATATCAGGATTCTCTCAACTGATGCAAAGTTTTCAGCAGCTTACATAAACATAGGTCTTGGCGGTGCAGATATGGCTTCAAGCTATTTTCTGCCAAGGCTTATCGGATCAGGAAGGGCAAACGAGTTTCTTTTAACGGGTAATTGGATGGACGCAAAGACAGCTATGGAGCTTGGTTTTGCATCACAGGTTGTGGAAAAAGATCAGATGATTAACAGTGCAATGGCTCTTGCTAAAACAATGACAGAAAAAAATCCCTTAGGAATAAGCATGACAAAAGAGGCGATAAACTGCAATTTGGATTGTTCGGGCTTAGAAGCTGCCCTTAACGTGGAAGATAGAAACCAGATGATGATAGCCTATACATTTAGAGTAAAATAGAGTGAATCTAACAAGCAGACATATCTTTTATAAGATAGTCTGCTATAAAAAAAGAACGAGGTGTCTAATGAAAAATAGAGGAGAAGGTAAGTTTAGCAAATTCATATATTCAATAAATTTAACGGTTATAATATCTCTTTTTATAGTTCCAACCCTTTTGATACTCTACGAGCAGAGTGCTGTTTTTGCTCAAGAGGAGATATCCGGCGTTAATAATAAAGAGCTTAAGCCCAATAAAGATAAAGTCTCAATTGAGATGCTGCTCTCTATTATTGAATTGAGAAAAAATCTTGAAAAAAGAGTTGCTGAAAATAAGACTCTCCTTGAAAATAGCACATCAGACAGTGAAAAAGAGGCTTTACAGCAGGAGCTGGATAAGCTGGATAAACAGATTAAAGATGCTGACTCTGATTTTGAAAGAATTGCAACCGGCATTGACATAGACAACTTTACAGAAAAGAAAGTTGAGGAGTTTAACTGGAAAAATGAGATTCTCTCTCTTGCAGAGCCTGCCATAAAAGAGTTGAAACTGGTTACCCTTAAAGCACGCCAGAAGACAAAACTAAAAGAGGAGATCGGCTATTATGGAAATTTACTGCCTGTTACAGATAAAGCTCTTGAAAATCTTAACGTGCTTATTTCAAATATATCAGACAAGCAGATAAAACTTTATTTAGAAAACCTTATTAATGAATGGACAGGAGTTAAAGAGCAGCTTGAAAACAAATTGAAAATTACTGAAATGCAGCTCAATAAGATGGAGAATGAAGAGGCATCTTTTGTGGAATCTTCTCAATCTATAATTAAAAACTTCTTCAAAACCCGGGGACTCTACCTTTTTATAGCTTTGATAGCATCTATCGGCGTAATATTTATTTTACGACTCATCTATCTTGGATTGATAAAGGTGCTGCCAGATTACCAATCTGAATACAGACCTTTTTATATTCGGGTTATAGATTTGCTGTTTAAGATATTATCTCTGCTGCTGACGCTCTCTGCCCTGATTTTTGTATTTTATTATGCTGAAGATTGGTTTCTTTTAAGTTTAACTATAATTTTTCTGATGGGACTTGCATGGGCAGTAAAATATTCAATTCCCATACTTTGGCAGCAAAGCCGTCTGATGCTCAACATAGGCTCAGTTAGAGAAGGCGAGCGTATTATTTATAATGGTCTTCCGTGGCTTGTAAAAAGCATTAATGTATTTTGCAAACTTGAAAATCCAGCCCTTGATAAAACAATAAGACTCCCTATTGAAGAGCTTTCAGGTAAAATATCAATACCGTTCAAACAAGGCGATCCATGGTTTCCATGCAAAAAAAATGACTGGGTGTCGCTTTCTGATGGAATAATGGGAAAAGTTACAAGCCTTTCTTGTGATATAGTTGAGCTGACACTTCATGGAGGTGCTAAAAAGACATATCAAACTTCTGATTTTATAGGACTCTCTCCTTTAAATATATCAACCAATTTTAGATTAAGCATTCTATTTGGAATAGGATATGCTCATCAAAAAGAGGCAACATCAACGGTAGCTGATACTCTTTACAACTATATAATGGATAAGATTCAAGAGGAGAAATTAGCAGAAAATCTACTCAATCTAAAGGTTGAATTTGCGCAAGCTGGTGCTTCTTCTTTAGATTTGATAGTGCTTGCTGATTTTAGCGGAAAGGTTGCGGATAAGTACAGCAGCCTTAACAGAGCCATACAAAAATGGTGTGTAGATGCCTCTACAGCTAACAACTGGGATATTCCATTTCCTCAGCTTACAATCCATAGAGCCTGAACAACATAAGAACAGCGTCCATAAGATCATCTGCTATAAAATCAGGCTTAACCGGTAACTCTTTAAAAATCTCTTCTGATTTTTTCCCGTTTCCTGTTCTAACAAGCACACTATGGACGCAGCCTGCATTTTTGGCACACTCAATATCTTTGACGCTGTCGCCAACCATGCAGGATTTTCTAAGATCAATCTTATATTTATCCACTGCCTGAACAATGAGTCCGGGCAGTGGTTTTCGGCACAAACAGCTATCTTCTGGCAAATGAGGACAAAAAAATATATCTTTAATAATACCTCCAGCCGCCCGTACACCTTTTTTCATCTTATCAAAGATTGCATCAAGTGCATGAGTTGTAAAAATCTTTCGTCCAACTCCTGACTGGTTGGTTATG
The DNA here is from genome assembly GCA_964539635.1 of uncultured Desulfobacterales bacterium. Lineage (GTDB taxonomy): Bacteria > Desulfobacterota > Desulfobacteria > Desulfobacterales > Desulfobacteraceae > Desulfamplus. Next base: position 37,904 of record CAZIJN010000031.1, read on the forward strand.
ACAATTACATCAAAACCTCTTTGTGTCAAAAGTGCAATTGCTTCGGCACTTTTGGGTATAAATTTAAATTCTTCAGCACTCTTGATGTAATCAGAAGAATCCTCATTTATAACGCCGTCTCTGTCGAGAAATATGGTAATCTTAGACATTTTCACTGTCAAAATCTCATTAAAGAATCGCATTAAATATATCTATCGAAAATAATAACCGCACGTTCTATTTAGTAACTTTCCGAACCATTGCCCTGCCTATAAAACGGAACTTATCCCCAAGAGGAAAACGAGAAAGAACGGTCTTTACAACCCCTTTTGTAAATCTTGTTCTTTTACTGTAATCTATTCGAACATCAACTATTACAGGCTGCCCTTTTTCAGCATGTTCAAGAGCTTTAGGAATGATAGTTTTAATATCATCATTATTTAGTATCTCAAAATACTCTGCACCAGTTGCAATTGCAATGCCTTTGAGTTTTATATCGCCCAAAATAGTGCATGTCTTGCGATTATAAGGAATCTCCTGCCCTTGTGAAATCTGGGATAACTCTCCATCGTGGAATACAAAGCAGACCACTCCTAAATTTTCCACAGATGCCGTTAAAAGCTCCATGCCTGTCATTAAAAAAGCACCATCTCCAACAACAGCTATGACCTGTTTATCAAGATTGGCAAGTTTTGCACCAATGGCTGCCGGCACAGCATATCCCATGCAGTTAAAATCAGTCGGGCTTATCAGATGTTTTGAATGGTAGTTTGTAAAAAGCTCTGCACATAAAAATGTGTGGTTTCCATCATCAAGAACAGTTATCGCACTATCTTCCAAGTTTTCGCGTAATGATTGAAAAAAGAGGGCTGGATTTACTTTATCTGTCTTATGATCTATCCACTCTTTAAGATATAGGGCTTTATCACTGCTGATTTGAGATTGAACAGCTAAATTTTCTCTCTTTTTCGTAATTTTTTGCAGCTCGTTAAAAAGCTCTTCTAAAGCATCTTCTGCATCTGCACAGACAGCTATTTTTGCAGCATAGTTTTTATGAAACACCTCTGGATTTATATCTATATGTATAAGATTTTCAGGAACTTTTACCCCAAAACTTCCAGTAGGAATCTCACTAAAACGGGTTGCAACCGCAAGCAGGCAGTCGCAATTTTTAAAGGCGTTTTCTGCTGCTGGAACTGAATGGGCACCAAATCCCATTCCAGTGTGAAGAGGATGATTGCCCGGAAAGACGCTCAACCCCTGCAATGTTGTAGATACTGGTGCTTGAAGATACTCTGCAATTTTAACAAGAGAATCTGCTGTCTCTTTAGCTCCCCAGCCTGCAAAAATACCGGGTGATTTTGACTCTGCAAGCATAGACGCTGCTTTTTTTATCTGATCTTTATCAACATGAATATTAGTGTGGACACGAGGCTTAAATGTTTTGTAGTCATCTACCTGCTCTTGAAACATCTGGATATTTACAGGAATCTCAATAAAAACAGGTCCTGGCTCTCCTGATGTTGCAGCTTCATAAGCCTCAAAAATTGTGGGGACAATATCTCTTTGGTGGTTGATAAGATAGCTCTTTTTTGTAACTGGTTTTACAAGCTCTGCAAGATTCATCTGGTGAAGCTGGTATGAAAATCTAATATCTTTGCGGATACCTCCTGAAATAACCAGCATAGGAATACCATCTAAAAAAGCCTCTCCAATACCGCTCATAGCGTGCGTAACTCCAGCAGCAGGAACGATAAGCAGCACGCCTATTTTATCAGATGTGCGGCTTAGTGCATCAGCCATAAATGCAGCACTGCACTCATGAGTTACAAGAGTGGGCTTTATCTTATCAGAACTGTTCAAAGCATCGTAAAGTTCTGTGTTGTGGACTCCTGGTATGCCGAAAGTGTGAGATACTGGAAGCTGCTCTAAAGCATGAACCACAAGAGATGCTCCTGTTTTCTCGGATAGAGCTTTTTTTATACCATCAACTGTTTTATTTACTATTTCCATCTATTTTTTCTCTCCTAATATACGAAGGTTGCCTATGTTAAATGTGGTTGTTCCAATCGATTTTTCAGATTTATTTTGTTTAATCAGGGATTTATAGAGTTTTGCCTGCAATAGATGCCGCAGCAGCTCTTGCCGTTAAAACACAGCTTCCAAGAAATGTCCCTTCAAGAGAGCCTCTGCCATGAATCCCGCCTCCGCCGAATCCTGCTGTCTCTCCAACTGCATATAGATTGTCAAAAGGTTTGTTATCTATATCAAGCACTTGGCTTTTAAGATTTGTCATAATTCCGCCAAGGCTTTTACGGCTTAAAATAAACGAGCGTATTGCTATCAAAGGTCGTGCAGAAGGATCATCAATTTTCTGAAACTTGCACATTCTTATGCGATCTCCTCTGTTATCCCTGAAATTGGCGATTCTTCTTAACTGATCATCGTTAAAATATCTCCGCCCTCTATCAATCTGGGCATCATAGCTTTTTATATCAGAGACCATTTTATCTCGATCAATTGCAGCTCCAATGCTTAAAGAGTCCATCTTATCCATAAGTTCAGCCATAGAATCAGCCGCAACTATATCTTTTGACTCTTTTATAAGACGGCTGACCAAATCTTTATCTCCAAAAAGAAGATTTGTAATTAATTTCAGCTTATTTTTATGTCTAAACGCAGTCATATAATCACACCCTGATACTGCAAGCTCTTTTATGGCTATTTTCCAATTCATCACCAACCATGAGTATTGTGCGTCCGTTTTACATATCTGTTCAACTGCGTATCTTGTATCAGTGTAACCCATAAGAGGAACAGGAGCAAAACGCCGTCCTTGTGCGTCTAACCAGAGTGCAGACCTTGGCGGAACAAGGCTTAAACCGTCCATATCCTGCTCAGGGTGCGGGTGGGAAATGCCTGCTGCATAGTGCCACTGTTTATCTAAATGGGTAAGTCGTCCGCCAACTCTTGCTGTCTCAAGATGGAGAGTTCCATCTGCAAAACGGTGAGATCCGTTTAAAAGAGTCGCTGGAGGGTTTCCCCAATCTTTATACCAGTTATCCCTGACCATAGTAAGATCGCCGCCGCATATTCCGCCAGATGCGATTACAACATTATCGCTCTCTACACTAAAACTCTCTGCTGTTCTCTCATCTACTCCGCCGCAGCCTCTTAACGTTCTCTCTTTTGACAAAATAAGCTGATTGACTTTATGTTCAAACAAAATTTTGAGCTTATTTCGTCTTGGGTGGCGGTTGAGGCATTTTAACGTAGATTCAATTATCTCATAGCCTGTTCCCCATGCAATATGCCATCTTGGTATGGAGTTTCCCGGGTGGAACAGCCCTCTTTCGGGCCAGTTTACCAAAGGAAGAAAAGTGATTCCTCTTTGAGTAAACCAATCAAAAATAATATCTATAGAACGCTCAACATAATATTTTGCCCACTCCTTAGGCAAAATGTCATCATCTCCAAATTCAGCATAACTGTGCCAATCTGACAGGGCAAGCTCAGGCGTGTCTTTAATTCCCATTTTCCGCTGGTGCGGAGTGCCGACAAACATAACTCCGCCAAACGATTTTTTAGCCAAACCTCCAAAATTCTGCTCACTATCCCGCTCAACAATGGTTACAGAGATATTCTGTTCAAGCAGTTCAAATGCAGTAACAAGCCCTGCCAATCCGCCTCCAACTATTACAACATCGCTTTTATAAGTATGCTTAGGCTTTTCCATCTATTATTTATCTTCTCCATGATATTTTTCAGTTGTTATTGCTGCTACATTCCCCAGACAATTACTTTTTTTTGCTGCCCAAATGTTTTTATATTGCCAAGAGCATCAGCATAAACCTTTTCCTCTCTGCTAAAAATCTTATCTTCCCAACTTTTGCCCTCTGTTCTGTCAAATATAATAAGATGCCCATCATCTGTTCCGCATCTGTCCATATATTCAAGAGTCTGCCTGACTCCATCTTTTATTGTTTTATCTAACGATTTATGCAGGAGTTTTAACTCTATCACAATTTTTTGTGTTTTGGATTTTGATTCTGCTGTTGAAGTTTTAGATTCTGACTTTGCTTTTATTTCTAATTTAGATTCTGCTTCATTGTCGTTATATCTCCATAAAACAAGCAGATCAGTCCTCATTCTTCCAAGACCGTATTCCCGCTCAATCTGACCACCTGAGTTTATTATTCTCTGCAAAAACGCCTGCATCAAAAGCTGTGGTCCTGCCTCTTTGTAATCAAAACGTTCAACCCAATGCTCTGAATGCTCTCGGAAAAACTCCTGAAACGCTGATATTAGTTTTTCCATATCAAGCGTGCCGTCTGGTTTTACATACCATATACTCTTTTGAGAAATCGAATCTTGAGTTGTGGAGGTTAGCATTCGAGGGATTATCTCCATATATATCGGGTTGCTCACCATAATTGACGGTTTTCGTCTTATAAGTCCAAGGTCGGTTAAATATTGAACATCATCTTCTGGAATTGATGCAGTCAGCACATCGCCATTTATAATCGGCTCAATAACTCGTCTTACCCGCTCTTCTCTTAACTTATCTGCCAACTGGTCAAGATGGGTTTCTCTCCGTAAAATCAGGTTCTCTTTAGCTGTCTTTACCATCTCTAAAGTTATAGTTTTTGTTCTGTCTCTATTCTCTTTTGTTCTAAAACAGGTCTCATAAGCAAGAGCGTTTACAAGCCACGGCTGACCGTGAGTAAGCCTCCATATTTCTTCAACTGCATCTTGCGTAAATATCTGACCCGTCTCTTCTGTGTGCTGAATCAAAAGCTCTTGAACCTCCTCAAATACAAAATCTCCTACTCTTAACGACTCAGCTTTGATATTAAACGCACTTCCGCCTGTGATTATCTCTTTTTCTCGTGATGAATGGATACGATAATCTCGAATATCACGAACTCCGCAAAGAACGATAGATTGCGGAAACGCATCTGGTCTTTTATCGTAACCGCTTCTGATTTGCCGCAATACAGAAATCAGCGTATCGCCGATTAAAGAGTCAATCTCATCAATCAAAAGAACCAAAGGCTTTGAAAGATGCTCTGACCATTTGGTCAAACATTGATTTAATGCAGTTCCATATCCTCCCTTCACAAAAATATCGGGTAAAATCTCTGCTGGAAAAGGGTCTTTGAGAAAATATTCAGCACGCCCTGCAAGTTCATTTAAAATATCGTGCATTGCCTGCTCTACATTCTCTCTTGCCCCTTGTGCTGCCTCAATATTGGCATATAGACAGGCATATTTCCCCTCTTTATTTAGATGGTGCATAAGTGCAAGCATACATGAGGTTTTTCCAGTCTGGCGGGGGGCGTGGAGGACAAAATATTTTCTCTGCTCAATCAGCATCATAATATCGTCAATATTTATTCGTGATAAAAGATCGATGTGGTAGTGGTCTTTTGGGTTGATTGGTCCTGCTGTGTTGAAAAATCTCATGGCTGGTTTTTCTCCTTAATGTCTATTCAATCGTCAGAATCACTGATTAACCTAATTCCACGGATTGCCTGATTTTTCAAATCCGTGAAATCCCTTAGTTAGTGCCAATCCGTGATTCTGACACCACCGCATTAGTAGGCAGAGTCATGGTCTGGATGCAGCGACAAGATTCGCAGCCAACTATCTTCCCTAAAAGCGATACCTCTAAACCCCTTTGCAATCCTGAAACTGTAAAGTCTCTCATTGCGGGGACCTTTACGTGAAATAATTGCTTCCCATTTAAGCCCTGAATCTTGATAGATTTGCTGCCAATTCATGCTTGAAACTTTCCTGAGAGTATTAAGAACGCTCAACTGTTCATTTTTCTGAAGAGAAAATAATTGCCGCTGAAAAACAGGATTGTTAAGGTCAAGCCTGACACATTCAGATACTTTTGCTTCTAATTCGTTTTTCATGATTTTATCTGTGATAAAAGAGTATTTATATCACTCTCTTGCGGAGGATTATTTTCTGCCCATTCAACTGCTTCATCTAAATCACCAGAAACTTTGGAATCTTGAAGCCAGCGTTCGCTGGTAGGAATAAATTCACCAAGTTTCAACATCCATACACCAGTTTTAATCTGCTCTATCATAACTGTTTTACCAGCATATTGTCTGCCTAAAGTTATTTGTCCGCTGCTGTTTATTGACTTAAGCATTGCTGTCATTGAACACCTCCTTTTTTGAATTTTTATTATTAGAAGCTATGCACATGGGCTGCCGCCTTATCCTTCTATCCTGACCATCCTGATTCAGAATCACTGATTAACCTAATTCCACGGATTGCCTGATTTTTCAAATCCGTGAAATCCCCTAATCCGTTATAATCAACTTCTATACTGTGCGGATCCTGATTTTGGCACTTAACTTATCCGCCCTACTATTAATTTGTATTCAATTGTCAGAATCAGCCTGCTCTTAGTCAGTTTTTATCTGGTTTTTTGTTTTTATATATTGTATTTACAGCACTAATGTAATGATAGAAAAATAATTTTACAAGGCAATTTAGGAAAAAGAAGAAAATGACTCAGTCAATTACCCCTTGACAAGTCAAGGGGCTTGAGTCGTGAGGCTCATCGCAAGAG
>CAZIJN010000032.1:0-44126 GCA_964539635.1 uncultured Desulfobacterales bacterium
CCATCCCTTTACACACATCAACTTTAGGTGGTTATTAAATTTTCATTCCTAAATTAAGCATGTTGAAAAAATCTACAAATATTATCAATTGTAGGGGAGTAGCACGCTGCACCCCTACGGAATTACGATATAATTATTTCAACTAAAAAATGTTATAAATTATATTTAAATTTAAGGCGGCAATATGGAAGAGATAAAAGGGTATTCCAACAAAATTCTTGAGATAAATCTAACGGATAAAACTTGGTCAGTATCTGAAGCATCACAAGAAGATAGAGAGCTTTATATCGGCGGCAAAGGTTTAGGCATGAAACTTATGTATGACAGATTAAAACCCGGAGCTGACCCGTTAGGAGAGGATAATATTTTAATTATCATGCCCGGTGTTGTAACTGGAACAGGAGCACCATGTTCAGGCAGATTTGAGGCTGTATCCAAATCTCCTCTCACTGGAATAGTTGCAACTGCATCTTGCGGCGGACCTTTTGGGATTCAGCTTAAAACAGCAGGTTACGGCGGTCTTGTAGTTCGCGGAAAATCAGCAGAAAAATGCGTTGTCTGGTTTGACCATAAATCAGTTGAGTTTAGAGACGGCTCTGATCTATGGGGTCTTGATACTGTAGAAACACAAAAACTTCTCTTAACTCGTACTGCGTCAAAAAAAGAGGCTGCACTTGTAATCGGTCCTGCTGGAGAAAATTTAGTGCGGTTTGCAAACATTGCGTCTGGACACCGATTTCTTGGCAGAGGCGGGCTTGGTGCTGTCATGGGTTCAAAAAATATCAAAGCAATTGTGGCAAAAGGGGGTTATTACAAAATAGTCCCTGCCGAGCCTGAAAGATTTGAGCGGGTAAAGAGAAAGGCAAACCAATTTATAAAACGAGAAGATATAACCGTTTCAATGGGAAAATTCGGTACGGCAGCCAATGTTAAATTTGTGAATAAGGCAAAGATGCTGCCAGTTTGGAACTACTCATTCGGCGAGCATGATCAGGCGTTCAGAATTTCAGGCGAAATGATTAAAGAGAAGCACAACACAAAGATTAACACATGCAAACCATGCTCAATCATGTGCGGACACAAAGGCAGATTTAACGGAAAAGATGCTCCAGTGCCTGAATATGAGACGCTCACTCTTCTTGGTTCAAATCTTGGTATTTTTGACAGAGATGCTATTGCAGGATTTAACGACATCTGCAACCGAGCTGGAATGGACACCATCTCAGCAGGCGGAACACTCGGCTGGGTTATGGAGGCACTGGAAAAGGGTTTGATTCCTGATAATGCTTTCAATAATGCCCCTAATAAAGACAGCAGCTCTGACCCATCAGCCAAAACTCCTCTGATGTTCGGCTCGCCTGATGGAATTGCCGAGGCATTAGAGAGCATTGCAAAGGCAGAAGGTTTTGGAAAAGAGATGGGGCTTGGCTCAAGAGAGTTATCTAAAAGATATGGAGGAGAAGATTTTGCAATTCAAGTAAAAGGTCTTGAGATGGCAGGATATGATCCAAGAGGCTCTTATGGTTTGGGTCTTGCATATTCAGTGGCAAACAGAGGGGCATGTCATCTGTCAGCATCTCTTATGGCTTTTGAAGTGTTTTTAAGTCTTTTAAAACCAGATACAGCAAGGGCAAAACCCCAATTTGTAAAGTTTGTGGAAGATTTAACATGCGGCGTAAATGCCCTGCAAACCTGTCATTTTACAATGTATGCCTACACTCTTGAGCCGATGCTAACAAAATACACTCCAAAAGTTGTACTGAAAAATTTGATGCTTTGGCTTCCAGAGGTTGCGTTAGCTCTTTTAGATTTCTCTATCTATCCAGCTCTATTCTCTTCAATTACTGGAATCAAGATGTCATCAAGGCAGTTTCTAAAAGCAGGAGAGCGTATCCACATACTTGAAAGATATATGAACACTCGGGAAGGAATAACAAGCAAAGATGATGCCCTGCCAGATAGAATGGTTAAAGAGACAATCATAGGAGACGAAAAAAGACGGGTTGTTCCATTAAAAGAGATGCTTGAAAAGTATTACAAATTAAGGGGTTATAATTCAAATGGTGTTCCTGATCAAAAGCTGCTGGAGCGGCTTAAAATACAATAACAAAAAGCATTTTTATATATCAATTATTATATATTGATCAGAGTCTTTTATTACAGAATACGGGTTACTTAAATTATTTCTTATCTTAACAGCTTTGGATTCATCTGTGATGTTATCTAAAAATCCGTTTGTCATACCTATCTCGGAAAAACTTCGGGGACAATGATGACATTGACATCTGTGTGAAGCCCAAGTCTTTAATTATCATACCGGCAACTGCTTCGCCTGTAGATTTATATGCGAAACTTGAGTCACATATCACATATATGTAAGATACCTAAACACTGACCAAAAATGGCAGAAACTTCCTGCAAGAACAAACAGATGCCATATCTCATGGAAACCTAAAAAGTTAGGATAAGGATTAGGACGCTTTAAACCATAAATAACAGCACCTACACTGTAAAATAACCCACCAGTAATAAGCCATATTAATGAGGCAGTTTCAAGAGTTTTGGATAGAGGATAGATAGCAGCAAGGCAAATCCAGCCCATCACAAGATAAATAGCAGTTGATACCCATCTTGGGATATTCATAAAAAATATCTTTAAAACAATTCCGATTAAAGCCATGCTCCATACTAAAATAAAAAGAGTCCAACCCCATGCACCTCGCAGCGGCACAAGACAAAATGGAGTATAAGTTCCAGCAATCAGAAGGAAAATCATAACATGATCAATGCGCCTCATGTTGGCAATTCCCTTTTCTGAAAGATTCATGGCATGGTAAAGAGAGCTTGCTGTGTACATCATAAGCAGTGTTGCACCAAAAATTGAGAATGATACAATATGCCAAGCCTCAGCATAGATAGAGGCAAATACTACAAGCAGAATCAGACCAACCAATGAGGCAAAAGCTCCAGCTATATGGGTCAGGGCATTTATTGGTTCACGTAATGTTAAAATCGCCATAATTGTCTATTTTTACTCCTGTTGCTGATAATCAGATAATACATAATAATAAATTTTGATAATACAAATAAAAAAGCAGATAAGCTACACACCAAAATGGTACCTTGTCTGCTTTTTTTTATTATATTTCAACATAAATCCAAATGGTTATGGATAGTTAGTTGGATTGATTAGCTCTTTTTCTTTACAATACTTAAAAACGGCTTTTAATCTTTAAGTTTAGCTGCAAAATCGTTCACTTTGCAGGCAAACTCTTTAGCCATATTTGAAGCAATGGTTGTAAACACAAGGCGATCTTTTCCAAGCCCCATGTTCTCAAGCCTTTTTTGAATCTCATTTACACGCCATTTTGCGTAGGTGTTGCCCCGTTCAGCTTTGCAGTTTCCTTCATGGCAGGCAGCAACCATAACGCCGTCAGCACCATCAACAAAGGCTTTCATAATAAACTCAACATCCACCTTGCCTGCACATGGAACTTTAACCATTTGAAAACCTTCTGGCATCTCGTATGCAAACTGCTTTGCAGCTTCACCAGCTTCAAGAGCTGAATTTTTGCAGCAGAAAGCAACAATAGCAGGACTACTCTTTTTTGCAGAATCTACAGCATCTTTTATGCTTGTTCTTAATGAGTCATCTGTAAACTCGCCAAGCTGGATAGCGTCCATAGGACACTCACTCGCACAGATACCGCAACCCTGACATGCAGCAGGTGAAATTGCAGCCGCACCATTCTGCCAGAAAATAGCACCATGCGGGCATGAGCGGTAACAGGTAAGGCAGATTACACAGCGATCTTCATCAACTTTTGCTCTGTTTGCTGCAACGGTTTTTGTTCCATTGCCAATTAGCTCTTTAACTCTCAGGGCAGCATTTGCAGCATCTGCTGAGTTGTTGACGACAAATATACCGTCTCTGTTGGATTTTACAGGGAATCTATGAACATTATTGCTCGGCAGAAGCCCATAAAGGTCTGTATCAATTCTAAACTTTGCAGCAATATCAAGATTCTGCTGACCGACAACAAGACCCTCTTCAACTACAAGATAATCTGGATTAAGCTCAATATCGTTTCTAACAACAGGGTCTTGAATGGTAACTGTAATAGTGTCGCCGCTCTGTTCAATTTTAGGCATCTGCAAAGGCTTAAAACAGACAACGCCGGCATGTCGTCCTTGAGTAAATATCCGCTCAAGTCCTTTTGCTCCGACTTTTACATTGCCTGCATAAATATAAGCGTTGCAGTTCTCCATATTCTGAACAGCAAGAGCACTGTTCAACGCTCTGCCGGTTGAAATAGGATCGCCCTCTTGAGCAAAGCCTGTTAAAAATGCTACCGTAGAACCAGCCGGAAGGGTTGCAGCCATTGATTCAAACTGGCTCTGGCTTAACACCTTGCTATTTAATGAGATGCCGTACTTTCCATTAAGCGGATCGTATGAATATTGAGGAGCAACAACAACAGCACCAAAAACTGTCTCCATATGTTCGCTGCCTTTGGCAAGGGTAACTCTAAAGTCTCCTGTAACTCCGGCAACTGATTCAAGTGAGACACTCTCCATAATGTTTACCTTGCCAGAATCAAGCATATCAGATGTACAGCCTGATTGGCGGGCACATGCTGTTTTTGTCCCGATTACAGATACTTTATAACCTTGAGCAGCAATTTTAGAGGCAGCCTCAAGCCCGAAAGAGCCAGCCCCTACAACCAGAACATCTTTGCTTATAGATATATCAACCATATTCAAACTATTTTCTGTTGTCATTAGATCACCCCTAAATATTTCATCGCCTCAAAGGCAGTTTTTCCTGCATCTGCCATAGTGGCGGCAATGCTTCCAGGTCCTCCGGCAGTTCCAGCAACAAAACAGCCTGTATTTGAGACGGCATTATCAAGAAAACCATCTTGATTCATAGGAATACCTGTGATTTCAGAAATCTTAGCTGTATCTTTTCCCGGCATAATACCAACAGATAAAACAACCATATCAAAAAATTCAGATGCGGGCGCACCTTCTGTCTCTACCATGTGGCGAAGCCGCAGGCTGTCATTTTCAGCAGGGTATATATCTACAGGAATAGTTCTTACAAATTTTATATTCTCTTTGATCCGCTCGTAAAATATTGGAAACTCTTTACCAGTATTTTGGATATCTATATAAAACATTGTAATAGCGGCATCAGGGTTATCATTTTTGACAGTACCAGCCATTCTCATGGCATACGGACAGCACACTTCAGAACACCATAAGTTTCCAAGTCTCTCATCTCTTGAACCGACACATTGAATAAATGCTACGCTTCCTGGTTTTTTACCATCAGATGGTCTTACAAGCGAGCCGTTTTCTCTGATAATATTTTCAAGATCAAGACCTGTGATCACATTTGTCCATTTGCCATAACCATAAGTTGATTTGCGGTTGGGATCAAATGGGGAATATCCAGTAGCAACGATCACAGCATCAACGTCAATCGCTGCATCTGTTCCTATTTTATCTTTATCAGCAGCAGAAACATAAAGAGGATTGTTATGTTTTGAAAAGCCTTTGATAGTCGTGCCAGCAGGAACATCAACATCACTCTTTGCAAGAGTTGCCTTGAATCCATCAGATTTTTTCAACTCTTTTATCTCAGTTCTTAAATGAACATTAATCAGAGGTTCATTCACAACATTTTTCAACATATCTTCTACGCTGCAAGCACCGCACTGCTGGCATTTATCAGTTGCTTTGCAGGTAAATCCAATGCTGTGTCCTCCAAGGAAACAGCTCTTTTCAACCAGTTCTACACCAATATTCTGACGGGAAAGCTCCCATGCAGCAGTGAGACCAGCTATACCGCCTCCAAGGACCAACACTTTTCGGTTTTGATTATTCAATTTATAAAGCTCCTTATAGTTACTAAAGGTATAAATTATGTCTATGTTCTACACTTCTGGTCTTGGTAAGACGCCCGCTCTCTCTGCAATCTCCGGAACCATGTGTTCCCACTCAATAGGCATAAGATGTACGCCGGCAACGCCTTTCATCTCTTTGAACTCTTGAATCTGCTCACAGGCGATCTTAATGCCTTCATCAGAAACCTTCTTTTTCTCAACGCCTTGAAGCCGTTTGATGATCTCATCAGGTACGTCCATTCCAGGAACTTTGCTCTGCATGTACTTTGCCATACCGATGCTCTTCATAGGAGTTACGCCGGGAAGAATATATACCTTCTCAGTAAGCCCCATATCATTTGCCTGACGTATCCACTCACGGATTTTCGGCATATTATAAACGCACTGGGTCTGGATAAAATCTGCTCCAGCAGCAACTTTTTTAGCAAGGCGGTGGACTCTCCACTCAAATGGTTCGGCAAATGGATTGGCAGCAGCACCTATGAAAATTTCGGGTTTTACGTCAATATCAGCACCACTTAAGAATTTACCCTCATCTCTCATCTTTTTTACCATCATTATCAACTGCATAGAGTCCACATCAAAAACTCCTTTTGACTGCGGATGATCTCCAAACATCTGATGATCTCCAGAAAGACAGAGCATATTTCTGATTCCATGTGCATAAGCACCTAAAATATCAGCCTGCATTGCGATTCTGTTTCTATCGCGGCATACCATCTGAAAGTTTGGCTCAACTCCCTCTTGAATACAGATAAGCGAGGCTGCCCAGCTTGACATTCTTACCATAGCAGTCTGATTGTCTGTAACATTGACCATATCAACATTACCTTTTAGATGTTTTAGTTTTTCTCTAACAACATCTACATTTGCACCTCGAGGAGGTCCGACTTCTCCTGTAAAGGCAAAGTGTCCTGCTTTGAGTACTCTCTCCAGCTTACTTCCTGATTTCATAATCGATCTCTCCTGAAATTATTTCTTAGCGGTTTACCGCATATCATTATGATATATGACATCTATTGTATAAATATATCTACCATTAGTTCAGATAGTGTTATCATTAAGTTAGATGAATTACTTAATATTAATGTCAACTATTTAATATTATAAAACTTTTTATGAGTGCATCGCCTTAATGCGTTCCTCATATCCCGGCTGGATAACCTTTCGAGGCTTCTGATTGCTCCAGTCATTTGGAGGAGATATCTTTAGAATCTGATCTAAACGTCCCTGTCCCGCAAGTCTTTCGTATATCTTAAACCATGCACAAGGTTGATCAGGATGAATTTCACAGCTTGTTTTGTTGGTTCCGCCGCAAGGACCATTAAAAAGGCTCTTTGCACACATGGTAACAGGGCAGACACCGCCAGTCATAGCAAGAACGCACTGTCCACAGGCACGACATTTTTCTTCGTACCAGCCTATATCAAGATTTACACCGATAAATGAAGTATTAACAGCCGGTAAAACAGGCTTATTTGGAAATCTTTCAGCAAGAAACTGTATGCCTGCACCGCAAGCCATAGACAAGAATGCATCATACTTATCAGCAACAGCATCAAGCTCTGCTAAAAATTCCATGTCACACTGACGCTCAAGTGTCTCGGCTCCAAACTCAATACCCTCTTTTCTAAATGCAAGATTTAACTCAGCATTAAGAGTCTCAACCTCTTTTGAGCCACCTGCCAAACATACTGCGACACAGGTTCCACATCCAACTGTCAAAACCTTTTTATAACCAGCAACCATACTTCTGATTTCATCAAAGGGTTTTCTCTCCGCAACAATCATAAATCCTCCTGCTATATTTATAAAACACACTTGCTATATAAAAACATACCATAAACATACTATTAACATAGCCATTTTTTAAACCCTGCCACATTTTCAGATTAAAGGGCAAATGTCAAGGATATTGAGTCTTTATAAGGAAAAAGCCATTCATAAAATAAACATCTATTCATAATATGAAGCCAATCTGAGGAGATGTCAGAAATCCTCATTAATATCATACTTAAGAGCACCTTGACAGGCTGTCGCATATACCATATAAACAGTTGAAAGCATATAGATATCTGAAATTTATCAGCATAAAACGAGCTATGAAAAATATAACCATACAAAAACTAATACTTGCATCACAATCACCAAGAAGAAAAGAGCTTCTTGAACAGGCAGGTGTCTCTTTTGATATAGTTCCAGCAGATATTGAGGAGATTATAATGCCCTCAGAGCTGCCAGATGAGTACGTAAAACGACTCTCAAGAGAAAAAGCGATATTTGTCTCAAAACTGATTGAAAAATCTCCTATTCCAACCAATATGTTGGACAATAAGGCTGTTTTTACAAATTCTCTCTTTACATGCAGTTCAGTTACGTGGACTCTTGGTGCAGATACCACGGTTGTAATGGGCGATCACCTGCTTGAAAAGCCAACATCTAATGATGATGCACGCAGAATGCTTCAAACTTTAAGCGGTCAAACCCATATAGTTTATACAGGATTTACTTTATGTTCTGAAAATAGAGAGAAAGTTATTACTCATTCGGTAAAAACAGATGTCTCTTTCAAAAATCTTACCCGCAATGAAATTGAGTGGTATATCAGCACAGGAGAGCCTTTTGACAAAGCTGGCGGTTATGCAATTCAAGGTCTTGGTGCGTTTATGGTAAAAAGCATCAATGGTTCATACAGCAATGTAGTGGGGCTTCCAGTATGTGAAGTGATGGAAGTTTTGATGCAAGAACATATTATCAAGATGTTTTAACGTCTGACAATTTAAAGGATTTTAATTTATAGTATGATTGATATAAAAAATAGGCTTACCGCTGTTAAAAACCAGATAATCACAGCCTCCCAACAATGCGGCAGAAATCCTGAAACCATAACCCTTGTTGCTGTTAGTAAAAAAAAGAGTGTAGATGCTGTTATTGAAGCTATTGACAGTGGAGTTGATACTCTTGGAGAGAACTATATTCAAGAAGCTGTTGAAAAGATCGAGGAGATAAAGAAAAAATATAGTAACAATACTGTATCTTGGCATTTTATAGGACATCTTCAATCTAATAAAGCTAAAGTGGCTGTTAAATACTTTGATTATATCCAAACTGTAGATTCTTTGAAATTAGCACAAGAGATCGATCGCCAAGCTGAAAAGATAGGGAAAATCCAGAATATCTTAGTTCAGATAAATATCAGCTCAGAAGAGACAAAATCAGGTGCAGATGAAGAAGATGCGATAAATCTTGCAGAGAGTATAGCGCATCTTAAATTTGTCTCTATTAGAGGATTGATGGGAATGCCTCCATTTTTTGATGATCCAGAGCTGGCAAGACCATATTTTAGACAACTTGCTAAGATAAAAGAACTTATTTGCAATAAAAATATTCCAAATGTATATATGAAACACCTCTCAATGGGAATGAGCGGCGATTTTAAGGTTGCTATTGAAGAGGGAGCAACAATAGTTAGAATTGGAACATCAATATTTGGGAGTAGATAATAACCTATCTTGATAAAACTATTTATACAATCTCCATTATTTATATTTACATCTTCTTACATCTTCTGATAATGGAGGGTTTAGCTCAAAACTATTTATCTGTTAATCTTTAAGCTCTATTTCTTACACGTTTCTCATTCAATTCTGAATTTTATAAATGATTTAATTTCTGTAAACTTTATCTGCCTTAAAATTGCTGAAAATAAAAGTCCCACCAACCATTAACAATACTGGGAAGGTGCTAAATATGATTTACGGCAACCAAGTAGAGAACAACTATCTGTTAAAGGCTATTGAAACACTCAAAAGACAGATCGTTATTATTTCATACGATTACAAAATCCTTGCATCAAGCTGTAATCCTAACAGAAAATATTTTTTAAACAAAAACAACAAAGAAGGAGAGATATGTTACAAAGCTCTCTTTAATCTTGACTCTCCTTGTCAGAACTGTCCAGCCACAGACGTTAAAACAACAGGCAAAGCATCTATTAAGCGTATCGTGATAGATGATGAAGAGATAAGCTGTAGAAAACAAAACTTTCGTTCATGTCTTTATGCCTATCCAATGGCTGCATCTGATAAAGCTTCCCCCAATGACAATGGAGAAGATGCTATTGTAGTACTTGATTTTGATCTTCCTTCTCTTTTTAAATATGACGAAAAAAGAGAGACATCAAATGCCTTTTTACGAAATCTTATAAATAGTGCTGCAGATGGAGTTATTGCAGCAGACATGACTGGTAAAATAATAATTTTTAATAAATCTGCTACAGAGATATCTGGATACTCCAGAAAAGAGGCTCTTACAACTCTAAACATACGTGATCTCTACCCTGCTGGTGATGCCTACAAAATAATGAAAAAAATGCGAAGCGGTGATTATGGGGGAAAGGGGCTGCTCAAAGGTCATAAACAGTTGGCAATTAGAAAAGATGGAACAGGTACACCGATAGTGCTTAATGCATCTATTATTTATGAAGATGAAAAAGAGGCTGCAACCATAGGATTTTTTCATGATTTAAGAGAGGCAAAACGTCTTGAAGCAGAGATAGAAAAGATGCAGGTTCAACTTCTTCAAGCTGAAAAAATGTCATCTCTTGGTAAACTTGCAGCAGGGGTCGCCCACCAGCTTAATAACCCTTTAGGAGGGATTACTCTTTTTACACAGTTGATGCTTGAAGAGTATGCTCTTGATGACGATGCAAGAGACGATCTGCTTAAAATTCAAAGAGATGCAGAAAGGTGCAGTGCCATTGTTAAAGAGCTTCTTGAGTTTGCCCGGCAGACAAAAAGAGAGGTTAAACTTCAAGATATCAATAAAATAGTGGGCAGAACCCTTTTTCTGCTCCGTAATCAGGCTATTTTTCAAAATATTAAAATAGTCGAAAAATACGACACCTCTATACCTCCCATTCCGGTAGATATGCAGCAGTTAAACCATGTGTTTATGAACATTATTCTCAATGCAGCAGACTCTATGTCAGGAAGCGGGGTGCTTGAAATTAAGACATTTCTAAAGGGTAAAAATGGAATTTCGCTTGATGTGGGCAATTTACTGCATGACAATGATGGAATGGTTTATATTACAATTTCAGATACAGGTCCAGGTATTCCAGCTTCAATTCTTCCAAATATTTTTGAGCCATTTTTCACAACAAAAGATGAGGGAAAAGGGACAGGCTTAGGTTTAAGCATGGCTTACGGAATCGTTCAAAGCCATAACGGTAAACTTATTGCTGAAAATAGACCAGAAGGCGGTGCTGTTTTTTCTATATCGCTGCCTTTAAACAGAGAGAATCAACTGCGTTAAATAGCTTAACTATACGTAGGATATCTTTATATTCTATCTCTTGTTTAGCGTGGAAAGCAAAAACCTAACATATTTGGTTGACAGCTATAAGCCTGACATATATAAACACAAAAAAGAACATTTAAAGACTTTCCGCATTTCATCAGTAATAATCTTAAAGTTTAAACAAAAATTAGCAATTAGTTTTTAATAACATCAACCTTAAATTTAAACAGGAGAGATATTATGAGCGAAAAAAAGAGAATACTTGTTGTTGACGATGAACCTGATTTTGCATCAATTGTGCAGTCAAACCTAAAACGGGAAGGATTTGATGTTGATGTAGCCTATGATGGAAATGAGGCTATTGAAAAGGTAAAAGCAAACCCGCCAGATGCTATTGTTCTTGATGTTATGATGCCTGAAAAAGATGGATATGAGGTATGTGCTGAATTAAAACGCAGCGATAAATTTAAGGATATCCCTATTATCATGCTGACCGCAGTTGCTGACCATGTAGGTTCAACACGCTATTCTCATGCTGACGGAATGAGTATGGAGGCTGATGACTATCTGCCCAAACCAGCTTCTGCTGAAGAGATTACCAAAAGCGTAAAACGGCTTGTCTCCTAATTTTATTTATATTTATTTAATAGATATGGCAGGGATAGAAATTATCTTTTTTCTTCCTGCCATATCTATAGTAACGATTTGATATTAAAATACTTTTCTTCAAATTCATATCGCCTTTCGTAACCACAAAAACAGCCAGTTTATAAAAGTAGAAAGAGATAAGCAGCTTTATCAGCCCTAAATAATTAGGTTAGAGCCTTAAAAATCAGTTTTAATGGATTAATCAACCTTTAATCGGCGGTGACTATGAAAATATTCTGTATTTTAGGTGATGAACGGGCATTTCGCACAAAATCCCCAGCTATGTTTTCAACTGTATTTAAGCGAATTGGAATCAGTGCAGCTTATGTTCCGTTCAAGGTATTCCCTGATCAGATCGGTGCTGCCATGCAGAGCCTTAAATCACTGAATATTGATGGTGCCAATGTAACTATACCATACAAATCATCTGTTATTCCCTATATGAACATACTCTCTGAAGGCGCAAAGATTATTGGTGCTGTCAATACAATCATACGAAATGAGCAGACGCTCAAAGGATACAACACCAATGCTATTGGTTTTATGGATACCTTAGAGGAGAGAGGATTTAATGTAACTGACAAACATGCCGTTGTATTTGGTTCAGGAGGAGGTTCAAGGGCAGTAGTGTTTATCTTAAACTGGTTAAGAGCAGCCTCTATAAAGATATCTGGCAGAAACCGAGACAGGGTTGACGATATTGTGAGAAAAATTGGAGGTACTTCAACATCTCTGGAAATTATAGGAAAAGAGAAGCCAACAGCCAATATCATCATAAATACCACCCCGATTTCATCTTATGATGACTCACCTGAATTTGCAGATTTTATTAAAAACCAAGATTTCAGAGAGTGTGAACTTATAATTGATCTCAATTATGGACGCAAACAAAATATATGGCAGAAAAAAGCTGTTGAGATCGGTGTCCCTTTTATTGACGGTCTTACTCCGCTTGCCCATTCAGCACGCCGCACGCTTCTTCTCTGGACAAAAATTGATGTAGAACCTTCTGAATTTCTAAAAGCTATTGACGCTGTTTCAAAACCTTAAAACCATTTAAAGGAGATTTTTACAGATGGAGAATATTGACCCAAAAAAAATTCTGGTTATTGATGATGAGCCAAGTCTCCGAGAAGGTGCACGAAGAATACTTTCTAAAATGGATTTTGAGGTATTTCTTGCACCTAAAGGAGAAGATGGGCTTGATACGATTGACAAAGAACCTGTTGCGATTGTTCTGCTTGATATGAAGATGCCGGGAATGGACGGCATGGAGGTATTAAAGCGGATAATGGCTTTAGAGAGGGGAATTCTTGTTATTGTCATTACAGGCTATGCAACTGTAGAGACAGCTATTGAGGCTATGCAGCGTGGTGCGTACAACTTTATACCCAAACCTTATCAGCCTGATCAGTTAAGAATAGCTGTAAGTCGGGCAAGAGAGAAGATCGAGCTTGCCATTGAGACAAAAAAACTTCAAGAGGAGAGGAAAAGGACTCTTGAAGACCTTCATACAGAGAAGAGCAGAACACTTACCATCATAGAGTCATTGCCAAACGGGGTTTTGGTCACTAACTCAGATGGCAGAGTGGTTTTAATAAATCCTGCCTGTTATCGCTATCTTGATATTGATCCAGAAAAAGAGCCTAAAGATATCAAAATCGAAGATATATTCAAAAGTAATGAGCTTTGCGATCTTATCCTTGATATTTCAAAGGGCAGATACATTGATTATGCTGATATTCCCGTGCATGAAATTGAGACTAATAACAAAAAGTTTTTTATGGTCAGATGCAGACCAGTATTAGGAGATAGAAGAGAGTGTCTTGGTGCTGTGGTAAATATTGTGGATATATCTACAATAAAGGCTCTTGATCAGGTAAAATCAGAGTTTGTAGCTAAGGTGACACATGAGCTGCGTTCTCCTCTTTCAACAATCCACGAGCAGCTCAATATGGTTATGATGGCTCATGAGAGCGACAGCAGCATCGGCACATGCGAAGAAGAGAAATATATGCTCGCCCGTGCAAAGGAGAAGACAAAGGCACTTATTTCAACTATTGGAGACCTTCTTGATCTCTCTCGAATCGAAGCCGGCATGGCTGCTAAAGACCCAAAACCTATACAGATTGACGAAATTTTAAGAAATGTAGGTGATTTTTTAAATGCCCGTGCAGTTGCGAAAAATCAGACCCTTACTGTAACCACACCTGAAAATCCGCTACCTCCTATTACAGCAGACCCAATGGCAGTAGAGAGTGTATTTGGAAACCTAATATCCAATGCTATAAACTACACTCAAGAGGGCGGGCAGATTGATGTTGCATGCGATCTGGCAGGAAACAATATCCGAGTAACGGTCAAAGATAACGGTTTTGGCATTGATGCGAAGTATATGGACAAAATTTTTGAAAGATTCTACAGAGTTAAAAATGACAAAACCCGATTTATAAACGGCACCGGATTGGGGTTGCCGATTGTTAAAGGAATTGTCGATTCTATGAATGGATATATTAATGTTGAGAGCGAAGTAAACAGAGGCACCACTTTTACGGTTCTAATACCTATTAAAAAGACATCTATAGGCATAATGTAACAGCCTGAAATTTATCGAAAAATATCAAAATAGCGTACAAAAAATAAATACTCAATTTTAAAATTGTCTTATGATAATTTTTATAACCGAGCGATAAATCGCACGGCTAAATGGATCAAATTAGGCATGATACATAATATTAAAATTAGAATTTTAGAATTGCTGATCTAAAAGCCCTATTCTTAATCAAGAAGTTATGCTATTTTTTAAATAGGAGATTTTAAAAAATGACATACGTGAAACCGACATCTGACATTTTCATAAAATACCTTCTTGGAAAAGAGGAACACAAAGATCTGCTTCTTAGTTTCATCAATGCAGTGATGGATAATTCAGGCTTTACGCTTATAAAGTCAGTGGAGATCAAAAACCCTTTTAATCTCAAAAAAATGGTAAATGACAAAGAGTCGATCCTTGATATTAAGGCAGTAGATGAAAACGGAAAAATCTTTAATATCGAGATGCAGACGACTTCAGATGAGACATTCAAAACAAGGAGTCTCTATTATTGGGCAAGATTATATTCTTCTCAACTGGACAAAGGCGATAAATATAAAAAGCTCTTTCCCGTTATAAGCATCAACATACTTGAATTTGAGATGTTCAACCAATTTGAAAAATACCATTCAACTTTTGTGCTTATGGATAAACAGCTTTCTGATTTTATTCTTACAGATCACCTTGCAATACATTTTTTAGAACTGCCAAAAGTAAGAAAGGTTTTCAAACAAAAAGATGCACCAATAGAGAAAGAGCTTGAAAAATGGCTCTATTATTTTAATAAAGAGGGAGAAATAGCGGAGGATAAACTCATGGAGATACTTTTAAAAGAAGATAATATTTTTAAAAAAGCGCATGAAAAATATGTTGAGTTTACCCAAGATGAAGAGATGATTGAAGCTTATGAATCCCACATAAAATGGTTAATTGATTATAACAGCAGAGTCGCCTCTGCAAGGGAAGAAGGCATACAGCTTGGAATAAAAGAAGGTTTAGAAAAAGGGGATTTAATAGGAAGAATTCAGCTTCTTCAGCAGATATTGAAAAAGCCTGTTTCTGATAAAGAGTCTCTTTTAGAAAAAGAGGTGAATGATTTAGAAAATTTACTAAAAAACCTTGAAAAAGATATAAATACAGCTATTAAATAGCTTTTTCAAATCTGCATAATAAAAAAAGCCGGCTTTGTTAATCCATAAAAAATGAACCATGAATACAAAGCCAGCTATAAAAAAACAACTATGAAAATTTAAATATCCTATATCTGGGGTCTTGGATAAAGCCCGCTTCTCTCTACAATTTCAGGAACTTTCTCTTCCCATTCAATCGCCATGATATGAAAGCCTGAAACGCCTTCCACCTCTTTAAGCCGCTGAATCGCCTCCACACAGATATTGATTCCCTCTTCCGGCTGTTTCTCCTTTGGAACTCCTGCAATACGCTTAATAACTTCATCAGGAACATCCATTCCCGGAACTCGGTTCTTCATATACTTTGCCATACCGGCAGATTTCATAGGAGTCATGCCTGCCATGATAAATACCTTTTCGTGCAGACCTCTCTCTCTTACTCTCCGCATCCACTCTTCAAACTTATCAAGGTTGTAAATGCACTGAGTCTGGATAAACTCCGCACCACATGCAACTTTTTTGGCAAGACGGGGAACTCTGATTTCAAACGGGTCTGCAAACGGGTTGGCAGCAGCACCAACAAAAATCTTTGGCGGACGTTTGATATCATCGCCTCCTAAGAATTTACCCTCATCTCTCATTCTTCTGACTGTCTGGATAAGCTGCATAGAGTCTAAATCATGAACATTCTGCCCCTGCTTGCAATCTCCAAAACTTTGATGATCTCCAGTAAGGCAGAGCATGGTGTTTATGTTAAAAGATGCAGCTCCAAGCAGATCACTCTGGAGTCCTATTCTGTTTCTGTCTCTTGTAACCATCTGGAGAACCGGCTCAAGTCCCATCTGTTTTACGTGGATACAGGCAGCAAGAGAGCACATTCTTGTTACTGCTGTCTGATTATCCGTAGTATTTATAGCATCTACATGATTCTTTATAAGCTCTGCCTTTTCTGTTACAGCTTTAGGATCGCTGCCTCGAGGAGGTCCGCATTCAGATGTTACGGCAAGATGTCCCATTTTTAATATTTTTTCTAATCTGCTGTCTGTTTTAAGTTCGCCTGAGGCTTTTAATTCATCTAATGTTTTTATGCTCATACCTGCACATCCTCCCTTACGACCTTTCTTGGTCCGCCTGCTCTTTCAGTTGACCAGTCCTTAATTGGAGCTACAATCTCATAATCATCTAATCTTCCTAAATCTCTTAACCTGTCAATAATAAGCTGCCATGCACAGTCAAGCTCTTTGTTTATTTCGCACTTACCATTGCTTGAACCGCCGCACGGTCCGTTCATAACACGTTTTGCACATCTTGAGATTGGGCAGATTCCAGCAGTTCTTGCAAGAATGCAGGAGCCGCAAGCCTGACAGCGTTCTGTCCATAAGCCTCTCTGCTCATTTGCACCAAGAAAACAGGTATTTACCCCGGGAAGCAGCGGAGTTGTATGATATTTTTCTGCTGCAAACTGAACTCCTACCCCGCAGGCAAGGGATAAAACTGCATCATAATTATCAACTATATCACGAATCTCTTCCAAATATTCGTGGTCGCATTGACGCTCTAAAGTTCTTTCGTCAATCTTCTTTTCGTTTCCCTCTTTGATAAAGTGCATTCTCAAAGTAGATGCAAGAACCTCAACCTCTTTTTTTCCGCCTGCCTCACACACTGTAACGCACTCATTGCATCCCAATATCAGGATACGCTTATAATCTTTCACCTCTTGTATAATCTCTTCAATGGGCTTTTTGCTTGCTATTATCATCTTTAAAACCTCATATAGTTTTTATAAAATCAAGGTATAATGTGTAGTAATATCTATTATCAAGTATCAAGTAAGAGCATAAATCCACTTCTGTTTTAAAAGCAAATTTAACTTTAAGCGGCTTTTTTCTTCTCCTGAAGAGCTGTCCTTACAGGGCTTGGACCAAGTTCACGTATTTTTTTATCCATCTCTATTGAGTATTGGGCAAAAAGAGGACCTTCACCAGAGGAGAGGTTATACATTTTTACTCTTTCACCCCCTACCCCGATCTGATCAAGAATCTTTGCTGCCTGCTCAACACGCTTTCTTGCACGGAAATTACCAGTTTTAAAGTGGCAGTCTCCCTCCATGCAGCCAACCACATAGACACCATCTGCCCCTTTTTCAAATGCCCGTAAAATATGGATAACATCGATCTTTCCAGTGCAGGGAAGCCGAATGATTCTAAAGTTTGCAGGGCATTTTAATCGCATCGAACCTGCCAGGTCCGCAGCAGAGTATCCTCAGTAGTTACAGCAGAAAGCAAGAATTACAGGCTGAAAATCAAACGATTCAGTTGATTGTCCGCCAGCTTCAGCCATATTTTGCACATCACTTGTCATATTAAATTACCCCCTCCATTAAGGCTTCTACTTTACTCAGCAATTGATTATCCTCATACCAGTTAAGTTTAATGGTTTTAGCAGGACACTCTGATGCACACACTCCGCATCCATGGCAGAGGGCTGGATCAATATAGCTTACACCCTCTTCATTTATTCTCGGAACATTGTATGGGCAGGAACGGACACAGATAAGGCATGATGCACAGTTATCCTGATTAACCTCAGCAGTAACGGCAGATAGAGTAAGCTGCTTTTGTGAAAGAAAAGTTGTTGCCCGTGATGCGGCAGCCATAGCCTGAACTATGGTCTCTCTTATAAGCTGCGGGCTATGTGCTGTTCCGCAGATAAAGACTCCCTCAGTAGCAGCTTCAACTGGTCTAAGCTTTACGTGAGCTTCAATAAAGAAACCTTCGCGGTTGCGTCCGGTTTTCAAAATTGTTGCAAGCTCCTCAGTATCAGCCGCTTGAACTCCAGCACTTAAAGCTACAAGATCAGCATCAACAGAGACTTTTCTTCCAAGAACATGGTCAGTGAATGTAACAGTCAATGTATTGCTGCCATCACTATTTTGCTCAACAACAGGCATATTGTCAGGCGTAAATCTAAAAAAGAGAATACCCTTGTTTCTTGCCTCTGTGTAATATTCCTCAAGCATTGAATACATACGGATATCTCTGTATAAAATAAAGATATCAGCATCAGGATTTAGCTCTTTTATGTGCAGAGCGTTCTTTATAGCAGCTTGACAGCAGACTCTTGAGCAGTTTGGATTTTTATCATTTCTTGAGCCTACGCACTGAATCATCACAACCTGACTTAAATCGCCTGCACCATCTTCCTCTAATCTGCGTCCAAGCTCAAGCTGGGTTACAACCTTGTTGCTCTTTTTGTAGAAATATTCATTCTCTTGAGGCTCATATTCGTTTGCACCAGTTGCGATAATCAGCACACCATGTTCGATTTTACGCTCATACATACCAACACCAACTAAAACCTCAGTGGTAAAGTTGCCCTTATATCCTGTAAAATCAACAATCAATGTCTGTTTAAGCACCTGAATATTTGGATGTGCTTCAACTTCTGCTACAAGTTTTTTCACATACTCGCGGATATTTGCCCCTTCAATTGTTTTATAGAGCTTGTTGGCAAGACCGCCGAGCGAAGTCTCTTTTTCCACTAAAACAACATCAAAACCTTGATCAGCAAGACCTTTTGCAGCAGTCATTCCAGCAATACCGCCTCCAACTACAAGTGCCCTTACAACAACAGATATCTGCTTTTCATGCAGAGGCTGGAGTGTTGCAGCTCTTGCAACTGCCATTCTGACCAAATCTTTTGCCTTTATGGTTGCCTTTGCAGGCTCATGAAAGTGCATCCATGAATCTTGATTTCTAATATTTGCCATCTCAAACAGATATTTGTTAAGCCCGCTCTTCTCTAAAGTGTCCATAAAAATAGGTTCATGGGTCTTTGGGGTGCAGGAGGCTACAACAACGCGGTTGAGTTTATGCTCGCCAATGATAGATTTAATACTATCTTGAGCATCTTGCGAACATGTAAAGAGATTTTCGCCGACATAAACAACGTTTGGAAGTGTTGAAGCGTAATCAGATACAGCATCAACATCAACAATGCCGGCAATGTTGATACCGCATTTGCAGACAAATACGCCGATTCGAGGCTCTTCTCCAGCAACATCTCTCTCTTGAACCTCTTCAACGCTCTTTGTGCAGCTATTGCGTGCCTGAATAAGCTCAATTCCAGCAGCACAGGCAGCACCGCTCGCCTCTGTAACTGACGATGGAATATCTTTTGGACCTTGGAAAACACCAGAGACAAATACGCCTGGTCTTGTGCTTTCAAGCGGGTTAAATGCAGAAGTTTTTGCAAAGCCATATTTGTCAAGCTCAACTCCGATAGTTCTTGCTAAAGCACGATTCTCCTCTGGAATAACAAGACCTACAGAGAGAACAACCATGTCAAACTCCTCTTTCTGGATTTTTCCAGCCTCATCAGCATAGGTGAGGATAAGATTGCCTGTCTCTCTTACTTCATCTATAGAGTGGATTCTTGATTTGACAAATCTGACTTTCTGCTCATCTCTTGCCCTGATATAGTATTTTTCATAATCTTTTCCAAATGTCCGCATGTCCATGTTAAAGATTGCACAATCAAGCTCTTTATGAGAATGCTCTTTTGCAATCATTGCATCTTTTACAGCATACATGCAGCACACTGATGAACAGTAGCCGTTACCGCACTTGTTGTTATCCCTTGAGCCGATACATTGCAGCCAAGCTATCTTTTCAGGCTCTTTGTCATCTGATGGTCGTGCAAGATGCCCCATTGTGGGACCGCCGGCACTTAAAATACGCTCAAACTCAAGGCTTGTCATAACATTAGGCGAGCGTTTATACATGTAGATATCATCAAGTTTGGTTGGATCATAAGGACGGCTGCCTGATGACATGATAACAGAGCCGACTGGAATATCTTTGTAAACAACCTGTTGAGAGTGATCAATTGCACCAGCAAGGCACGCCTCAACACACTGATAACACTCTGAGCAGATACCGCACGCAAGACATCTTGTTGCCTCTTGGATAATATCATCTTCTGTAAAACCGCAGTTGATCTCACAGAAATTTCCTTCGCGTTTTTCAACATCTATTTTGTTCGGATTAATTCTATGGCGGGGCTTCTCTTTTAATACCTCTGTTATATCAGGCTTTTCGTATTCGCACAGCTTTTTACGATCTGCTGATAACTGCTCAATTAAATCTTGTGATGCTAACTCTTCGCCCTGTATGAATTTGTGCATACTCTCAGCAGCAATTTTACCAGAAGCAACAGCATCAACAACAGATTTTGGACCGTAAAAGACATCTCCGCCTGCAAACACCCAAGGAATCGGAGTCTGAAGAGTTACAGGATCAGCAGATAGACCGCCTCTTGGCGTAACAGCAATCTCTTGAGATTTTGCAAACTCAAGTTCTGCCATCTGACCAATCGCAACAATAACATAATCTGCATCAATGGTTATAAGATCGGTTTCGTCATACTGAGGGTTGAATCTGCCCTGCTCATCAAAAACAGCGGTGCAGCGTTTAAATTCCACACCACCTACAAAACCGTTAGTATTTGAATTTGAACCATCTTTTTCAATAAATCTTACAGGACCGCGGCTGTTAACTATTTTAACCTTCTCCTCAAGAGCCTCTTCAACCTCATAATCCCATGCAGGCATCTTTAAACGATCTTCTAAGCAGACCATTGTAACATCTTTTGAGCCAAGCCTTCTTGCAGTAAGTGCAACGTCAACAGCAACATTACCGCCGCCGATTACAATAACCTTGCCCAAAAGCGGTTCGCAGCTTGTAGTAAGCGGCTCTCCTCTCTCATTTCTTGCCTCGCAGTTATGCAGGGCTGCCTCTCTTAAGAAATTAACGCCTTTTAAAACGCCTTGCAGATTTTCACCCGGAACACCAAGTCCACGGCTTCCGTGAAGACCAGTTGCAATAAACAGAGTGCTGTATCCATCATTTTTCAGCCCTTCAAGAGTTATATCTTTTCCAAACTCAACACCTGTTTTTATCTCAACGCCCATGCTCTCAATAACTCTGATTTCTCTTTGAAGCTCTCTATCTGGCAGACGATATTCAGGAATGCCGACTGCCATCATACCGCCTTTTACAGGCAATTTTTCAAAGACAGTTACGCTGTAACCTTTTTTTGCCATATAGTAGGCAGCAGTCAAGCCGGCAGGACCAGAGCCGACTATTGCAATCTTTTGGTCTCTTTTTTCTGCAACCTCTGGAATATATGGGCTGTCTGAGGCAAAATCTGTGTCTGCTAAAAACCTGTGGAGATACTGAATTGCAAGAGGCTCTTCAACATCTCCTCTTGTGCATATTCCTTCGCATGGGTGGTGGCAGACCCGCCCGCATGCTCCGGGAAATGGGTGTTCATCTTTAAAGAGTTTTAGTGCCTCTCTATATTTTCCCTGATTTATCAAGGCTACAAAACCCTGAATGCTCACATGAGCAGGACAGGTTGCCTTACATGGGGCTGTTGAGCGTTTAGAGATACCGTAAGCTCCTGGAATTGCCTGCTCATACTGCTTAAATACAGCTTTTCGCATTGCAAGCCCTTGATTATGTTCGCTTGGAAAACTTATAGGACAAACCTTTGCACATTCGCCGCAGCTTGTGCATTTGGATATGTCAATAAAACGGGGTTTTTGCTTTATACGTGCAGTAAAATTGCCTTTTTCACCGTCAAGGGCAATAAGTTCTGTGTTTGTTAAAAGTTCTATATTAAGATGCCGGCCGACCTCGACCAGTTTTGGAGAGATGACTCACATTGTGCAGTCATTTGTGGGGAATGTCTTATCAAGCTGTGCCATCATTCCCCCGATAGCGTAAGATTTTTCTACTAAATATACATAATAACCTGAATTTGCAAGATCAATGGCAGACTGCATTCCGGCAATACCACCGCCCAGAACCATGACCGATCCGGCAAGATTATCATTTACAGTTGCATTTTCAGCCATTTACACGCTCCTTATCCTATCCGTTAAGACCTTCCATCACACCAAGAATTTCAGGCAGTTTATGTTCCCAGCCCAATGTTGAGACATTAACACCGCCATACCCTTCAGCTTTTACCGATTGGATCAGCTCTCTTGCCATCTTCGTGCACTCTCTGATCTTGTCAGATGCGTTCACAATTCTATCAACAACAGTTGAGGGCATATTTACCTGATTTACATTTCTTGCCATGTATCTTGCCATGCCAAGAGATTTTAAAAGAAGAACAGTGGGGAAAATTTTCACGTTGTTTTTTTCAGCGGTTTTCAAAAAAGGCTGAGTCATGGAGAATTCAAAAAGAGGCTGGGTAACAAAAAAGGAGACACCTGCATCAACCATCTTTTTCATCTTATCCAACTCGTTTTCACGATCAGCACCTCTAAGGCATGTGTTGAGAGTTGAACCTTTTAAAAAATCAGGATTGCCGCTAAGTTCAACTCCAGCCATATCCTTTCCATTCTCCATACCTTTCAAACCCTTTAAAAACTCATCAAGAGTTACATCGTAAACAGCCTTTGCTGTATGGTGGTCTCCAAAACTTGGGTCTTCACCAGTTACTACCATAAGAGTATCTATTCCGCAGGCAGCAGCAGCTAAAACATCTCCTTGAAGTGCAAGTCTGTTTCTATCTCTGCAACTGACCTGAACTACTGTATCAAGCCCCTTTTTTTGCAGCACAAGGGCAGCACCAAGCGAACTCATACGCATAACGGCATTTCCCATCTCTGGAACAAGGAACGCATCTGCAACCCCTTTGACGTTTACAGCGTTTTTAACCATTGATGAAACATCTGTCCCTTTAGGCGGTTCGATTTGAACAAGACAGGCGAATTCACCAGCCTCAAACTTTTTTCTAAACTGCATAGATGCACCTCCGAAAAAGCGGTCAGGTTAATATAGTAATAGATTGTGCTTAAAAAGCAAAAACTTATGAACAACAGAATGTACGACAAATCAGCGGAACTTGTTAAAACAACAGACAGAATAAAACAGACTATAAAAAATCGGCGAAATGAGCGTATGCTTGAAATTGACGAAATGAGTAAAAATTATGATAACTAAAATTAAATTTTAGAATAATTAATTGAATATTGATAGATTTGTCAAGGAATAATTAGTTAGTAAAGACAATTCTAAGGATTTTTTAAATTCACAGGAGAGAATCTTTTGCAAACATTGAATAGAATTTAGTTGTATAGTGTTGCAAAAATAGTTCTCAATTTAAGGATAGCTCTATCTTTTGTGGAGAGTGTAGGAGGTAGGGAGGTGGAAAGTAGTGAGTCTAAATATCTGACTCACTACTTAAATCAGCTATTTTATTATTTATTGCCAATTCTTGGATCGTTTCCTTTACCAGCACAATCTGGTGTGTAACATGAGTTATCTACAAATGAGCATTTGCTCTTGCATGATGGGCACTCTTCCGGCGGTGTATCTGCATTCATCTTATAACCGCATTTATCGCAAATCCAGCTTGTCATAATATCTTTTCTCCTTTTACTATGGATTGTAAATTATTATCACATTGAAATTTTAAAAACTTTGTAATAATTCATAAGTGTCTCACAATATTAGTAAGACACTTATGCTCTATTTTTTAAACTTGAACAAAAATCTGCTAATCAAAAAATCTTAATCAAGAATTTCCATCAATTTACCGCAGCATGGAGGAACTCTATCCCCTTTTTTAAGTTCCACATATTTATTACAGGTCTGGCAGTAGCATCTGCAATCGTTATCTACATAAACTTCTGGATACGCATCTTTTGAACCGGTAGAGCCAGCTTCAAAACCTTCAATTGCAAATCTTGCAAGAGTACTCTTAGCAGCAACATACTCTCCTACAGGAACAAGTTTTTTGTTAAATCTCACACAATCAACAACGGTTTTCCAAAGTGCTTCAAGTTTTGCCTTCTCGTCTGCTGTTTCTGGGGTAAACTCTACAAGATTTTTATCAATGTTGATTTTCATTTGTTTTCTCCTTAAAGATAGTTGAAAGATAATAGTTTATAATGCAGCTTGGTTAAAAAAGGTGGACTTATAACTTTGATTTAAATAGATACTACTGTTGTTTAAGAGATGAAATTTTTATACGATCAGATTATATCTTATATCTGAAACTAATATCATCTAAAGTTGGTTAATATGATATCAAAAAATATGCCACAATAAGGTGAATATGGTAAGTTTAGTGAAAAATTTCATATTAAAAAAATAGATTTTGCTCTATGTATGGCAAGAAATTAGCATATACTTATTAAAAGTATTTAAAGAAAAGCGTTTAGCTACTATTTTTAGATATCATAGTTATAATACTATGGAATGGTAAGTTTTAAAGGGATTATAGCGAGTTTATATTAATTATTCTATTAATTTTTAAGGAGAATTGAAAAATGTTTAAACCTATTCAAATTGCTGACGGCATCTATTCAGTTGGATGCAGAGATTGGGACGTTCGTGATTTTCATGGATACTCAACATACGAGGGTACATCTTACAACGCATTTCTTATATTAGATGAGAAAAATGTCCTTATAGATACCGTTAAAAAGGAGTTTGCTGATGAGTTTCTTGATAACATCAGCAAAATCATTGATCCATCAAAAATTGACATAGTGATAAGCAACCATACAGAAATGGATCACTCAGGTGCTCTTCCAGCGGTTATGCAGAGAATTGGGCAAGACAAAACTGTCTTATGCTCAAAGATGGGATTTAAGAACTTGAAAAGCCATTTTACAACTCCATTAAATCTAAAAAGCGTTGATAATGGAGAAGAGCTTAATATTGGAAAACGGACACTCTCGTTTCTTGAGACAAAAATGCTTCACTGGCCCGACAGTATGTTCACATATCTAAAAGATGAGAAGATTCTCTTTTCAAGCGATGCCTTTGGTCAGCACTATGCTGGTGATTGTGCCTTTGATGATGAGATAGGTGATGTGGTTATGTCTCATGCTGCAAAATATTATGCTAATATCCTGCTTAACTACTCATCAAGAGTGCAGGAGCTTCTAAAAAGCGTTGCTGCATCAGGTCTTGAGATTAAGATGATATGCCCTGATCATGGCGTGATCTGGAGAGATAATCCGGGTAAAATCGTAGGTGCATACGATAAATGGAGCCGTCAGGAGTCAAGTAAAAAAGCGGTGGTTATCTTTGACACTATGTGGCACAGCACTGAAAAAATGGCAAGAGAGGTTGCTAAGGGTATAGAGTCACTTAATGTAAGCGTAAGACTTATGAACACCCGTAAATGCCACAGAAGCGATATTATGACCGAAGTTTTAGATGCTAAAGCATTGGTTGTCGGCTCTCCTACCATCAACAACGGTATTTTTCCTGTAATTGCAGATGTTATGACCTATATCAAAGGGCTTAAGCCAAAAAACAGAATTGCTGCTGCATTCGGCTCTTACGGCTGGAGCGGAGAGGCTGTTAAGATACTTAATCAGGAGTTTCAGGCAATGGGAATGGAGATTGTTGATGATGGATTAAAAGTTCAGTATGTGCCTGAAAAAGCTGATCTTGAAAAGTGCTTTGAGTTAGGTGAGAAGATTGCTAAAAAAATTATAGAAACAGTCAATTAACTGAGTTATTAATCAACATACAAATTAATATGGAGAAATTATTAATGTCAAAAAATGCTTTGTTTGTATTTAACGGAGACCCTATGTGCTTTATCCACGTCCTTTTGAATGCGATTGATATGAAATCAAAGGGAGATGATGTAAAAATTATTCTTGAAGGTGCATCTGTAAAACTTGTGCCTGAGCTTGTAAAACCTGAAAACATGCTCAACGGGTTGTGGAAAAAAGTTCTTGATGCAAATCTTGTTGATGGAGTTTGTAAAGCGTGTGCTCAAAAACTGGGCACTCTTGATGATGCGGTTAAACAGGGGCTGACGCTTTTAGATGATATGTCAGGTCACGCTGGTATGGCAGGATATCAGAAAGAAGGATTTGTGATTATCACATTTTAAAGACTGTAGAAACAAAAGATATTAACAGCGGTTAAATAATTTTAAGAGACGCACAGATCATGCGTCTCTTAAAATATAAATACAAATTACTTAGGCTTTCCATAATCCGTGAAGATTACAGTACTCTTTTGCAGTAACGTTCTTAGCATCAGTTAGGAAAGTTGCTTGAGGAGTCTCCCCTGGTTTGAGGAATTTTCTGTAAACCATATCATCTGCATTCAGCTCAATCCACTCAATATAGTGTTTCTCTTCCATTGGATGTGCAACGCTTCCAACCTTTACAACGTATCCGCCCTCAATCTTCTCAATGACCGGCACATGTTTCTCTTTTGCTGCATCAACAGTATTTGGAGTCAATAGAGTCATCGGCTGATTACAGCAGCTCATTGGTGGTGGGGACGCATGAAGAACTTCTGCAATGTTTCCGCATTTTTCACATTTATAGATTCCAAGTTTTTCTGCCATTTAAATATCTCCTTTAATAAGGTTAAAATGTTAAACAATGCAGGAGGATCATATCTGTTAAACTATCCTCCTGCTTTTAATAAAACTTAAATCACTCTCTTAGTAGTTCTCTCCAAGAAGCTCAAAATGTGCCTGAGCATGAGCACATGCGGGACACTCTTTAGGAGCATCTTCACCATGATGAAGATAACCGCAGTTTCTGCATCTCCATGCGACAGCAGGGGTACGCTTAAAAACCCTGTTATTTTCAATATTTGCCTTTAAATCCAAAAATCTCTTTTCATGCTGTTTTTCTGCAACAGCAATTGCCATAAACACATCAGCAATATTGTCAAAACCCTCTTCACGGGCTTTTGCAGCAAATTCAGGATACATTATCGTATGTTCATAATGCTCGCCTTCAGCAGAAGCTGCAAGATTATCTTTAGTTCCACCAATAGTTCCAGCAGGAAAAGCAGCAGTAATCTCAAGCTCTCTACCAGATTCAAGAAACTTGAAAAGCCTTTTTGCATGCTCTTTTTCCTGATTGGCTGTCTCTTCAAAAATATAAGACATCTGAACAAAACCCTCATTTTTAGCTTTGCTTGCAAAGTAGGTGTAACGATTTCTTGCCTGAGATTCTCCTGCAAATGCTTTTAATAGGTTTTTTTCTGTCTCGCTTCCTTTAAGTTCTGGCATATTAATTTTATTCTCCTTTTATCTGTTTAACAATCTTATTAAAATCTGTTGTATCGCCGACCATGATACAACCTACTATATTTCCATTATTGTCTTTGACGATTTTTTTATAGATAGATTCAGTTGAAACTATATCTGATTCCATTTTTCCGTCAACATCTATATTACCTGCAGATGCAACTACTATGCCAGCAACCTTAAGCATATTTGAAGGAGTTATATTTTTATATTGAACACTGCCTCCAGCCATATTTGTGCCGGCAACCCGTCCCTGCTCCATTGCCTCCTGCCATATACAGAAATTAACACCAGTATATTCTGCTGCGTCTCCTGCTGCATAAACTGATTCAACTGATGTCTCCATTTTTTCATTTACTACAATGCCTTTATCAATTTTAATATCTGAATTTTGTACAAGCGATAAATCTGGACGGACACCAGCAGAGAACAGCACATAATTTGCCTCTAATATCTCACCTGATTTCAGCTTAACTCCAGTAACTTGTGGTTTTAACTTCAACCCTTTTATAAGTGATGTAATTTTGTGGGCTTTTTCCGAAACTTTGCCCACAATCTCATCTGTTACTGCATCAAGCGAAAAACTCATTCCCATATTCTCAAGCAGTTTTTTCAGAAGTATAGATGCGTCACTATCAAGCTGGCGTGGAAGAAGCCTGTTAAAATACTCTACCACAGTAACTCTTAATCCTGCATTAACAAAGGCAGCAGCAGCTTCAATTCCTAAAAGACCGCCCCCTATAATAACTATATTTTTACTATTACCGCCTTTTTTTTCTATCTTTTTTACAATATTCTTTGCATCAAAAATATTTCTTAAAGCCATTACTCCGGCAAAATCATTTCCACTTACAGGCGGAATAAAGGAGTTGCTGCCAACGGCTAACAAGAGATAATCAAAATTAAATATAGCATAACCATCTGTTTTATCAATGTTATTACTGTTCAAGCTATCTTGATTTTTAATGTTATCATCTATTTTTTTTGAAAACACCTTTTTATCATTAAAGTCAATCCGCTCAATCTCAACATTAGTGACAAGATTTATTCTATTTTTATCGTGCCACTCCTGATTTTTGATAATCAGCTCTTTTTCACTCACTTTACCGCACAAAAAATCGGGCAGCCTGATACGGCTGTATAGTGGGAGAGACTCCTTTGTAATTAAAGTAATCTCACCTTCTGCATCGTTTTTTCTTATCTCTTCTGCTGCTGTAGTGCCGGCAATGCCATTTCCAACTATCACATATCTTTTCATTTTTTGAGTTCCTTAAAAATTATTTCAGACCAGACCAGAATATTGGATAAATTATTTATCTTTGAAACTGCTATCAGATATTATGAAAATCTATTCAGATTATAAAATAAGATTATAAAATAACAGATCAATCTTGCTTGTTTGCGATATGACGGCTTTCACATGATTGGAGGCATTTCATACAAGTATCCCAATCTTTAGGACCAGAGGAGCAAAATTTTACAAAAGAGTCAATCCAATCTTGTCCGGTTCTTGGGCATTTATCAATAAACTCAACAAATCTTACTAATCTATCAATCGAGTCGCGGTCAATGTTGTGCTCCATACGGCACGCCATCATATCAGCTTTATCTGGATCAATCTGCACAACTCTTGCAAGAAAATCTTTTAATATAGCGTGTCTGCGGGTAATTTCAGTTGCTACCTTTTTCCCATCATCTGTGAGAGTTATATATCCATAAGGTTCATAGTTGATAAGCTCTTTTTCTGCAAGATTTTTAAGCATACTTGTAACAGAGCCGCGCTGAATACCCATATTTTCTGCAATATCCTTTGATCTTGCCACACGGTTTTCATTTTGCAACTTTAGAATAATTTCAAGATAATCCTCAAGGCTTTCTGTTAAATCCATTTTATCGATCATTAGTTTTATTCCATTTAATGTTGATATTATTTTTTATAATTACATAAACATATCTTTTGAGTCAACATGACATTTGCTTGTAAGTTAAAAAAATATCTTGACTTCAAATAAAGTTTGGTCTATCTAACTTTTTCACTAAACCAAATAAAATGCAATTGAATTAAAGTTAAACTGCATTAAAATTAAACTGAAGTGAAAAGATAAATTTTAAACTGTCAATAAAATATAAATATAAAGGATATGTGCTATGAAGTATGGAATGCGATTCTTTAAACGTGGAAAATGTGAACAACGTGAAAACTGCGAAAAACACCAAAATCGTGGAAAGTGCTGCGGCAGAATGCAGTGCAGCAGGATACCATTAAGATTTATGAAAGACGGCGAAAGAGGAGTAATAGTTGCCGTTAATGCAACCGGTGAGATGGGCAGAAGAATTAGAGATATGGGGCTTGTTCCGGGAGCAGAAATTGCAGTTCAAGGAAGAGCACCTCTTTATGATCCTGTTGCATTAAGAATCATGGGATTTACGCTCACTCTTAGAAACAACGAGGCTGATTATATTATGGTAGAGACTGTATCAGAGCAGCCATCAATCGAAGAAAATAAAGAGTATGCAATAGCTTAAAAAATAGATTTAACGATAACCAATTTAAACTACAATCAAATTGATAATCAAGTTGGCACAAGACAGTTTAATAGAAGTGTAAGTATCAAAAAATATTAGGATATATAAAAATATAATGCAAACAACAATCGCCCTTGCCGGAAACCCTAACGCCGGAAAAACTACTCTGTTCAATGCCTTGACTGGTGCTCATCAGCATGTAGGCAACTATCCTGGTGTAACTGTTGAGAAGAAGTGCGGCTCTTTTACATTTAACGATAAAACCTTTAATGTTGTTGACCTTCCCGGCACCTACTCTTTGACCGCCTACTCTCTTGAAGAGGTTGTGGCACGCGATTTTCTCGCTATTGAGAAGCCCGATATAGTTGTTAATATTGTTGATGCCTCAAATTTGGAGAGAAATCTCTATCTGTCTCTTCAACTGATGGAGATGGGGCTTCCGGTCTGCATATCTTTAAATATGATGGACGTTGCACAAAAACGAGGCATAACAATTGATATTGATAAACTCTCCAATCTGCTCGGAGTTCCTGTGGTTCCTACTATTGCACGAAATGGACGAAAAGGGACAGCAGAGCTTTTAGAATCTCTCTCTAAAATGGTTGATAAAAATAAAAGCGGGCGTGAATCTGTTACATCGCTTGTAAATATCTCATATGGCAGTGATGTTGACAACGCTCTGATTGATATTGAGAAGATTATTTTAGAGTACAGCTTCTTAACAGACAGGTATCCAATCCGCTGGACAGCCCTTAAATTTATGGAAAATGATGAGCAGATTATACAGCTTGCCCAACAGCATGGCGAAATGTTTGAAAAGGTTTTGTGTAAAAAGTGTCTGTCTGATCCAGAAGAGCCGTGCAGTGCATTCAAAAATATATCTCAGCGGTGCGACACTCAACTGATGCAAAGGATTTCACAGATAGTTACACGTTTAACGCAGCATTTACAGCAGACATTGGGCACATATCCTGAAGCTGTAATAGCTGATCAGCGTTACGGCTATATCCGTTCTCTTTTAAGACAGGGCGTTATTACTCACAATTACGATAAGAACAGGCTTGAAACATCAGACAAGATTGATCAGGTTCTTACCCACAGAGCGTTAGGACCTGTTGTTATGGTGGCGATTCTCTATGCAATGTACTATTTTACATTTAATTACAGTGAACTGCCTGTCTCATGGGTTGAGAGTTTTTTTACATTTCTATCCTCTACAATAGACAATCTACTGCCTGACGGTATGCTCAAATCTTTGATTATTTCTGGTGTTATTGACGGTGTTGGAGGAGTGCTTGGGTTTGTGCCGCTTATAATGTTTATGTTCTTTTTTATATCGATTTTAGAAGATTCTGGTTATCTTGCAAGGGTCGCCTTTATGCTTGATAGAGTCTTTAGAGTCTTTGGGCTTCATGGAAGTTCTGTTATGCCTTTTATCATAAGCGGCGGCATTGCAGGAGGTTGTGCTGTTCCGGGTATTATGGCAACAAGAACTCTTAAATCGCCCAAAGAGAGGCTTGCTACTCTTTTGACTGTTCCATTCATGAACTGCGGGGCAAAACTTCCGATATTTATTCTGCTGATTGCAGCTTTTTTTCAAGAGCACCGTGCATTTTTAATGTTTTTGATTACAGTTGTCTCATGGATGGGTGCTCTGCTTGCTGCAAAGCTATTCCGCTCTACCATAGTAAAAGGAGAATCAACTCCGTTTGTAATGGAGCTTCCTCCGTATCGTCTTCCAACATTACAAAGCGTTATGATTCATACTTGGGAGAGAACTTGGCAGTATATTAAAAAAGCAGGTACAGTTATTCTCGGAATATCTGTAATTTTATGGGCAATGATGACCTTTCCCGCACCTCCTGATGATGCTGCCTATACATCTCCAGATGCAGCATTAAAATACTCGTTTGCTGGACGAATCGGCTCTTCAATAGAAAGCGTAACCCAGCTTGCAGGGTTTGATTGGCGTGTGAACATAGCATTGTTAGGCGGCTTTGCAGCAAAAGAGGTTATTGTATCAACCCTCGGTACTGCCTACTCTTTAAGTGACGTTGACCCTGAAGAGGCTGATACGCTTAGTAATCGTCTTGCAAACGAACCAAACTTTGGACCTTTGACAGCTTTGAGCCTTATTCTGTTTACAATGTTTTATGCACCCTGTTTTGTCTCTGTAATCTGCCTCTCCCGTGAGTCAGGCTCATGGAAGTGGGGACTCTTTTCAGTTGTCTTTAACACAGGATTTGCCTTTACTCTATCGGTTATTCTCTATCAAACCGGCTCTTTAATGGGGTTTTAATATTATGGAAGCAATTATAGTTATTATAATTGTAGGTTGTGCGGTCGTCTATTGCGGCATAGGCTTGAGGAAAGTTTTAACAGGCAAAAAGAAATGTTCTTGCTCTTCATCACCAAATGGCTGCAACGGCTGTCCGTCTGCTATAGGAGGATGCGGCATATCTGAGAGCATGGATTCAAATAGTTGTAACGCAAACGGTGTCGAACGATCTGATTTCAAGGGTGATTGACAAATATAAAACTCTGCGTAAAAGAGCAAATTATAGCTATCGTACTAAAATAGTA
This sequence comes from uncultured Desulfobacterales bacterium, assembly GCA_964539635.1. GTDB lineage: Bacteria > Desulfobacterota > Desulfobacteria > Desulfobacterales > Desulfobacteraceae > Desulfamplus. Next base: position 32,793 of record CAZIJN010000032.1, read on the forward strand.
GAGACTTACGGCTGTAAGCTCTACTATGTTTCTATTTGGTAGAAGTTAAATTTTTATATACATGATCATACTTTTTAGCACTATCATGCCATGTAAATTTCTGCGACATCGCTCTCTGCTGCATCTCTAAATATAGAGGCTTATAATCAAAATAGAGTGTAACTGCCTGCTTTATTGCATCATAACAGCTATTACTATCTGGATAACCAAAACTTATACCAGTTGCCTGACCCGTTTTTGAGGCTTGCTTACTCTTTCTGCCTGTTTTTTTTACAGCGTGGGCTGCCTGCATACTCTCCAAACTAATAGGCACAACCGTATCTTTTAATCCTCCTGTCTCCCTTATAATAGGAATTGTGCCATACGCAAGGCTGTAAAGCTGATTGAGTCCACACGGCTCAAACAGAGACGGCATCAAAAAGAAATCAGCTCCAGCTTCAATCAGGTGGGACAGGCTGTTATCGTATCCATTTACAAAACTCATTTTATCAGAATACCGTCTCTCTAAATGGTGAATCCATGACCCATAGTACTGCTCTCCAGAGCCAAGAATTGCAATCTGAAAACGATCATCTTCATATAAAATTCTTTCAAGTGCAGGCAAAAGATAGTCAAAACCTTTTTGAGCGGTTAATCTGCTGATAAGTCCAAACAAAAGAGTATCGCTTTTAGGTGCAAGATTCATTCGAGATTGAAGCACGCTTTTGCAAAGAGCCTTTCCAGCCATATCTTGAGCTGAAAAATGGTGCGGAATAAACGGATCATTTTGAGGATTCCACAATCTATAGTCACAACCGTTTAATATTCCTGTAAAGTTTTCTCGTCTGTTACGGAGATATTGCCATAAATTGCGGTGAGATGTCTCTGGCTGCAACAGCTCCTCCGAGTATCCCGAGCTTACAGCATTAACAGCATCAGCATACATTATCCCGCACTTGAGTAGATTTAAAAAACCATACTCCTCCATCAGCTCGCTTGTAAAACGCTCGGGCAATATGCCGAGGGCATTAAGCCACTTTTTATCTGTCAACCCCTGATACTCACCATTGTGTATTGTCAAAAGGGTCTTGGTCTTTTTCAACTGAGGACAAAAATCAGGATAATATTGATAATGCTCTTTCAGATAATATGGTAAAAGAGCTGTCTGCCAATCATTGCAATGAATAATATCAGGTATCCATTGCTCAGTTAGACATTGCTCGATCGCAGCTTTACAAAAAAAACCGTAACGCAAAGCATTGTCTTCGTATGGGAATCTGCCGTCATCATAAATGCCATCTCTGCTGAAAAAATTGTGATGCTCTACAAGCCGCACAGGAATAGTGTGACAATCTGTTGAAGTGTTGTCATTACAATCACTTACGTTTTCAGAAAATATAAAATCAGCATAGTGGACAAGAGAGCCGTAATGCTCATAGTGGTTTAGATTAAAATAGAGTGATTCAGATTTTAAATATCGCCAGCCATTCTCTTTGCTGTTAAGAGTTGGAAATGTGCTGTTTTTATACTTAGGTATTACGACCCGCACATCATGACCCATCAATATCAATGCTTTTGGCAATGCTGCAACAAAATCTGCAAGCCCGCCTGTTTTTACAACTCCATCAATTTCTGATGCTACAACCAATATTTTTAATAGAGCCTTTGCCCGAGGTGCTCTCTTCTTAGTTGTAGTAGTCCGCTTTTTTGTATTTGATTCTTTTTTCATCAAAAGACCTCTTATTTAACGCATAAAATTCTGTTTTGTAACCCTATTTATCTAATATATAAAAATGCTAATCACTTATTATAATTGTATTTTCACCCAAATCCATTATAATCAGCTCCTAAAATAATAGCTGAGTATCTGACTTGTTATAGTTAATGGCACACTATTATTTAAAAATCTATAATAATTTTAAACATATGCGGTTTACTTATGCTTTGTTAAGTTTCTTTACAAGAAACTTGACATATGATAATTTTTTTTAAAACTTTTTAGCAGAGAACAGTTTTTGACAAATGGTGAGTTCATTGTAACCTAAAGATAGTAAAAAGGAACACTCCTATGCTATTTAAAAAAGTCAATCAGACAAAAAGTGCATGGCAGATCACATTTGATGAAAAGTATGGAATAGAACCTTATATTATAAATACATCTCCTGTAGTATTAGGATGTTCCATGCAGTGTGACGTTGTTATCAAAGACCCTTCTGTGGCTGAATCGCATATTCAGTTTGTATTGGCAAAAGGGGGTAAATATCTTGAAATATATGATCTTGCCGGAAGCGGTGGTGCAGAGCTTGATGGTGAACCTATTAAGGGGAAAAAGAGGCTTGAGGCAGGTAAAAATAGAAATTTTACACTAAAAGCTGGAGATGTTCATCTATCATTAGCATATGGTCATGTTGCAGAGAAGTTATCCGTCAAAAAGATATCATCTGTAAAAGATAAGGAGATTGAGTGGTTCTATCTGCATAAAGGTGTAGAGCATGGACCTGTAAAACTCTCTGATATGTTAAAGTCTGTTAGAGATGATAAACTTTTTCCCTTAGATGATGCTTGGCACGCTGGATTGAAGAACAGGATAAAGGCGTTTGAAATTCCAGACCTGTTTGCAGATAAGAGCCATACACCGGCTATTTCTGACATATCTGATATTAAAAAACATATATGTCCTTACTGCTGGCATGTTTTCAGAGCTGAGGAGCTGCTCTATATTTCCCGGCACCCCTCTCTTATGAGCGATCCAGTTCTTGGATATGATGAGCAAAAAAGATTCCTGCCAAGATACATCAAGCCTCTCCGCAAGGCATTAGACAGCAGAGGCGAAATCTGTCCTGATATGGCTTGTCCCCGCTGCCATTTAAGGATTCCAACCCCTTTTTTAGACAGCACGCCCCTCTTTTTTTCAATTATCGGCTCTCCTGGAGCTGGCAAATCTTACTATCTTGCAACATCAACATGGAAACTGCGTACTGTTCTTCCAGAATATTTCGGGCTTAATTTTGAAGATATTGACAACATGACAAACCAGTGGATCAACCGCTATGAGGAGAAGCTCTTTCTTTCAACTTCTGGTATTAATTATAATGCGATTGAAAAGACACAGATTGAATCTCCTGATACTGCAAGAGAGGTAAAAATCAACGCTGTAAATATGTTTGTGCCTCTTCCTGCAATATTTTCACTCTTATCAAATAAGAAGTACCACCGTTCGGAACGTGTTCAAAATACCATCTCGTTTTATGACAATGCAGGTGAACATTTTCAGACTGGTCAAGATATTATACAAAAACCCGGCACACGCCATATTCTGCTTGCCAATGCCCTGCTTTTTCTGTTTGATCCTACGGCAGACCCAAGATTTACAACTATAATTAACGTTTCATTGAGAAATAAAATTACTCCAACAGTCTATCCCCAGCAGAAAATACTTACCGAAACGATTGACAGGCTGAGAAAGCACACGGGTCGTAATATAAGAGACAAATTTCAAAAAACTATCGTAATCGGAGTGTCAAAGGCTGATCTTTTAATTGATTATCTAAAGCAGGCAGGGATAAATCTTGACAGGCTGCCGTACCAGTTTGTCAAATCATCTAAATCAGTTGGCTCAAAAGGCGGACAAGCTGCTGATATAGGTTCAATAGGTGTGTTGGATATGACGCACATCATGCAAATGTCGGCAGCAATAAGAGAGCTGTTCTGCCGTTTGACTCCTGAGTTTGTTAATACTGTAGAATCTTTTGCTGATAATGTAGTATATCTTCCTGTAAGTGCAATAGGGCATCAACCAGATGAAAGAGGCGTGCGTCCCAAAGATATTCATCCTTTATGGGTTGAGGTTCCTTTTCTCTATATTCTGTCGCAAATGGGATATATCTCTTATATAACCCCTTAAAATTTATGTTGCTTTTGTGAATCTATCTTGTTTTAAAGATTAATCGGACAGAAAATTGTAAAAAAACAGAGCGTTTTTTGAGCAGGAGCATTTTGATGTTTGAACTGATATACACATCATACCCTAAAGGATTGCAAATCGGAACATCAGGTTTTACCACAGTTGCCCACACAGAGGGAATGCCTAAGGCATACATTCAGCTTTGTGAATCATTAAGCGGCTACCCGTTTATCTATCCTCTTGGACACCCTCTTTATGAAAATAATCCTGAAATTTATAGCCACTACAAGTTTAAGATTAGAGGCGGGGCTGGCTTTAATGCAAACAGCGATCTGAATCTTAACACAAGCAGCAATCTTAATAGAAGCGGTGATCAGAACGGCGTAGGTGTACAAAATGATACGCAAGAGATATCAATATTATCCAGAGTTGCTGCGTCCGGCAGTGACTATACAGGACGAGAAAATAAGATCGCACACCATATTGTGTTAGACAGCAGTGAAAAGCTCAGTTGCATTCAAGGTCCTGCTTGGCTGATGCGTCATAGCGATCTTTTTGTCGATAAATGGGAGCAAAATCCCTGTCTGCTCAAGCCAAAAACAGTTGATGCTTACATAAAATCTATATCTGAGCCACCTGACATTGATCAGCAGAGAAGATTATCAAAAGAGCTGCAAAATATTTTTGATGGTATAAATCCTGCCCTAATGGTTGCAAGAGCATCAGAACAAAATTTTGAAACGCCCTTATCTGAGAGGGCTTTGTTTATACTTTTTGATTTGGAAGATCAAACTGTGCCTTATCAAAAATTGACTCCTATCTTTGTTGATGATGCGTTAAAGTTTGTACCTCCTGAAAAAAGATGGGATATTACCTTTAACACCTATTTTATATCCAAACCTATGGATTCAGAGTGTCTCTGGCGGTTTGTTCCCACACAGCGTAGAAGAGATAGAGCACCTTTGCAGTCTGCTGCCAGCCATATCAATTTTGCACAAAATATAATTGAAAAATATCCTGATTCTCTTGTGATTGATCTTGCCAATAAAATAGTTCATGGGAAAATTCCTGTTGATAAAGAGGACGGAGCAATAAAAAAGAAATCTGAAACAGCACTTAATTTTTCAAACGATTCCAATCTATCATCGTCTGATGCTATATCTTCTGATAAATTATTGTCTGATTCAAATTCTGATCTCTCTTCTCTTTCCGACAGCCTGTTGCATGATAAATTTAATAAAGAAAATCTTGATACTGCAAAAGCTGCCAATAGAAAAAAATACCGTTTATGGATACTTTTATCTATTTTTACAGCAATCTCTGCTGCTCTTATATACATATTGTGCTTACACTATCTTCCTCAGAATAAAAGTTCCATATCTAACAGTCAAAAAAAAGCTGATATTAAAGCCAATCAGATAAAAAGCTTTCCAACTGACACGGATAGTCATCATAATGCAGATAATCTGCAAAACAGTTCAGATACTTTGCCTAATTCAGCGAAACAAGTTGATGTTAAAAAGAGTAAAAAGATGATTTTGAGTTTTTATGATAATATTGACAAAACGATCAGCAGTATTGCTGCTCAAAGTTCTGATTTAAAACGCATAAAGTGTGCTCTTATTAGAAATGACGGCACGGAAATCGGCACAAAGATTGAATCTCCAATAGCCGATGACACCCCAAATTGGGATATAATACCAGAAGGTATAAATGAGCCTGCTGGAAATATCTCAATAGGTTCTATATCTCTGTACGATAAAGGAATTTACTCTGCAATATATCTTGAGCTATTGGAAAGAGAAGAGGCTTATATGATATGGAGAGGTGCAGTTAAAATCGATTCTGCAATGCTCTCAGAAGGTGGTGAAGCAGACGCTCTTGATATCAGGTTTAGTTCTGAAATGTCTGAACTTCTGCCGAAACTTCTTTCTATTATCTCATCTGAAAATTTAACAGCAGTGGTTGAATTACAAACAAGCGATGACAGCAGCAACAGCAGCAGTAGTAGCAGTAGTAGCAGTAGTAGTAGTAGTAGTAATAATAATGGTGGTGGTGGTGGTGCTGAAGCTGATAAATCAATATTTTATCCGGTCTGTTCAATTAAAAATGAGAAACAGCAAGATTTGGAAATATCTTTTATCCAACTTAAATTCAGCAGTGATGATTTCAACTCTATATTAAAAAGCGGAGAAAAAGATAATAATTCAAGTTCTGATTTATCATCAAAAGCTGAAACTACAACAGAAACTAAAACTATATCAGCAACTGAAAATAGTGGTGAAATAATAGATAAAACCAATGAGCAAAATACCAATTTTTTTAAACAGTTAAAAATTAAAGAGATTAGAATAGATTATACAGATAAGGATAGCAGCCAAAAATATCCATTTTTATGTTTTCCATGTAATAAGAAACAGCAATTCTAAATTTTGGAATTGTCTTATGATAATTTTTATAACTTCAGTTATTTTTAACCCAGAAATTTATTTAGGGCTGAAATAAATCAAATTAATAATGATACATATTGCTAATATTTAAGAGTGGCTGACCGAATATGAGAATCACAGAATCGCTTAAGCGTATAAAAGTAATAGTTTCTGACCCAAGCAAGGCTGACTCACAAGACCCGATTATGATTGCCACAACATATGCAGGACAGTGTCAGGTGGTAAATGAACGGCTAAAAAAGTGTGCCGCTCTGATCCAAAAAAACATGATACCAGATGCTCTTGACGAGGCAAGTGTTGAGCCTCACCTGATTGATCTCTGCAATGAGATGAGTGGAAAACTAATCAATGATTGGAAGAGTCTCTGCATTGAAAAGGGGTGCCCCGTAGCTGCTGATCTAAACATGGAAGCCTTTAATGAGATTATGAAGAGCTTTTCAATAGAATCTGCTATTGAACCTCTGCTCAAACAGCTCAGAAGGGCTAATAATGAGGGTCATATTGGTCAGTGTGTCGCAATTTTACGCGAACTTGTGAAACAAAATCGTAATAATCCCCAGTGGAAAGCTGATCTTGCTGAGTTTGAAACAGCATATCTTGAGAAGATAAAACAAGATATTGAGGAGTTCAGACAGGAGAAGAATATCAACGGAGTTGCAAGGCTTATAGTTGAGATAAAACAGCCATGGAGCATACCGACTGACAGCGTTCCTGTTAAGGAGCTTGAAGGCTTTATTGAAGATCAGTACAGAGAAAATCTCCATCAAGAAGAGGAGGAGATTACAGGAAATATAAGCGTTGCATTCCAGTCAGCTAATGTCGAAGCTCTTGGCGATTCAATTAAAGCATATGAAAATCTTCAACAAAAAAGGTATTTTAAACCAGACCCTGATTTACAAGTTATATATGAAAATGCTCTTCACTGGTATCAGCAGCAGCTTAAAGCTATTGAGGTACAAAAAAGCTATGAGAGAAAACTCGGCGAGATAAACAACCGGATAGAACGTGATAATTATGATGGAATAACCGCTTTATGGGAGGAGATAAAGCTCCACCGTCTTCCAATACCAGATGATTTAGAGCCTGATGTTAATAAACTTATCCTTAAGGAGAAGAGGGCACAAAAACGTAAGCAGCGAAAAAAACAGATGGGATATATACTTATACTTATCTTTGCAATGATATGCGTCTCTCTTACTGCTACATGGAATTACTACAGACAAATAAGAAACAGATTGCATAATGAATTTGATAGTGCTGTTGCTGCAGAAAATATTGAGCAGTGTAATAGAATAATAGATGATATGGCAGGAAGGGAGATAGCATTTGTAGAGCGTGATCTCTTTTCAGCATCAGAGATGGCACGGTTTAAGGAAAAAGTAAAAGATGTGGAGTCCCTATTAGAAGAGAAGAGAGCCACATTTAAACTGCTTATCGCTGAACTTGAATCTATTAAATCTCAAGGATTTCCAGACACGACTGAATCAATTGAGAAAAAAATGGGTCAGATTCAAGCGACCTCCAATGCAATTGCCGCCGATGATATTGCCCGGCTTAAACTCCTTCAATCTGCATGGACAGATAGAAAAGCTGCCATTCGTAGTATGGAGGAGAAAGAGCTTGTATCTATTTTTGAACAGATTGAATATCAGTTTAAAAACATTTTGCCTGCTGCAAACGAAGAAGAGATATATCTAAATGAACAGACTCTTGAAAAAGTTAAAGAGCTTATTGCACAAGGCTCGCAATTGACAAGCGTGTCTCCTATGATGAAAAAAGATATTGAACTTTTCAAGAACCGTCTGAACTCTGCATGGGAGACGCTTTTAGGCAGAAAGAGCCAGCTTAAAGGTATTATAGGTGCAGGAACATTAGAATCGTACATAAAGGAGTTGAAAACTTTTGCCGGCACATTTGCAGATGATCCTCTCACAAAGACTATAAATCCTATAATTGAGATGGCTCAATTATATAACGACCTCTTAGATGTTCCTGTGATAAAAGATTCTGATACCTCTGATTCAGAATCAGAGGTTGGCAATGATACAACTACACAAAAAAATAGCACTTCTGTTTCTGCCAATCCATTCTGGTCTGACACACTGGAAAATTTAACAGCTTTTAATAACAATATAAAAATACACAAAAACGAAGTTCAAGAAGAGCTTAAAAAGATGGAGAGAACATCAAGGTTTGTTGATATGTGGGAGTGCACAGTTACCCGTCCAAACTTTGAGCCTGAAAAGTGGTATTTCAGCGGAAAACCATCTGAAGAGTTTATCAATGGAATCAAAAGTTATTCTGGTGTTGTATATGTTCTATCTGCTGATGATATCCAGCCTCAATTTAAAGCCAACAGTGCAATTACAATTCAGGTTCAGGATTTAAAAAAGATGGCTCACTGCGATGTTATCGAGCAGATGATTAACAACATATCTTACGATATAAGTGTGGAGAGCATTGTACAGGAGATACACAACATCTACAGTCAGACTTTTTCGCCTATTTTGAGACTTCATATTATCAGCTTTCTTACTGATCAGCTTTTTACACTTGTAGGTAAAGAGAATGCGACACCCTTTGTCACTATGGATAAGGATTTAAAGAAATTTAATAAAAAGCCTGTAAATGAGCAGGTAAATTGGCTCTGTACGCTAAACAGCAAATATCTGTTTGCCAGCAGACAGGCTGAGACAATCCTTAGACACTATTTAGACAGAGCAGATAAAATGAACTCTTACGTTGCCCAGTTAAAAATCCAAAAGATGGCTATAAAGCGGATTCCAAGATGGGTTGGCTTTGCTGATCTGAAAAATCCTGAAAAGCTTCATTTTAAAACTGGTTCAAAACCTAATGAGGTTTGGGTGGTAAGAGATGGCAATCAAATTATAAATGGTAAACATATTGGGAGTGTTAAGAGTGCTGATGGTGCTGATAAAAACAATGATACTGCAAGTTCTGTAAAGCCTCTGGTGTTTGTAACTGAGGAGCAAAAAATGGGAGAGACTATCGCCTATTTTGACCATAATGGATATCTGCCCGGAGAGTCTCTGTTTGCACCTTACGATAATAATACCACTTCAGAAGTTCTGCAATCTATTGTTGATAGCACAAATTCCGGCAGAGCTGTTAATATTGAGTGGCCCCCGAGCTGGCCTGTTAATATACGAAGGTAGGGTTTTTAGGTAGTGTTTTAAAAGTATTGTTAGACCAATTATATTGCTTTTCTAAATTCATATTGATTAATGAATTAACCCAATTAGGGTGTCATGCACTTGTGGCAATTTAGAAAAGCAAATATTCTTTCTCGCTAAACGTTTAACCCGAGTTTTAAGAGCCTTCCCATTCAAAATTTACGATATTTCTCTGAACTTTTGAAAACTCAATGCCAATCAGAAATATTTTTGGGATAACTCCTGAATACTTCTCAAAATAGCGTTTCTCTCGTATCTGCTCAAGCGGCTTTTTGGTGTTTGATTTATCATCTTCAACCACTTTAAATTCAAGAATATAAACGGTATTAGCAGGAAATTTTATAACCATGTCAGCCCTGCCTTTAGAGGATGCATCTTCTAAAATTATATCTATTCCAAGCGAGTAAAAATAGGCATACACAACGCTTAAATAAAAGCCTTCGTAATCTGCTATGTTATTTTTAACGTAAGCTGTGTAGGGAATTGATGAAAATAGAGTTCGTAGAACACTCTCCAATCTTTCAATTTTTAACTCTTCTAAAACTCCATAAAGTTCGTCCTGATTGATTCCGCGGCTGATGTGGCTCTCTGCAAGGTGATCTATGAAATAGCTTAAAAATGAATATCGTACTTCAAAATTGGGAAATCCAAGGCAGTAGCGTTTTATGTGTGGAATGCGGGAAGGCTTGACTGATTTGATTGTAAGATAACCAGTCTGAAACATTAATGATTCTATCGGGATATTGCCTACATCAAAGGTATTCAGCACCTGCTCTGAGACTTCAATATTTTCCAAATCTGGCAGATGGTACTGTTTCTCTCTTATCATATCTATCAAAAAAGTCGGCGTACCTGTCTCAAACCAGTAGCTTTTAAAATTTCCTCCTTCTTGAAAAAATAGGAGAATATCGTAAGGATTATAGACAGATTCAACTCCAACAGCTCCAACAGATTCATTAGATGGGTTGCCGAATGAATAGCCATTATACCACCGTTTCAATTCTCCAATATCAACATTGTAATGGTTAATATATTCTTTAAAAACAACTTCAACATCGTTTTGAGTATAACCGCAGATTACAGCATATTCAGGTAAAAGAGTTATATCTTGAAGATTATTCAACCCGCTGAAGAGATTCATCTTGCTGAATTTGCTGACTCCTGTGAGAAATACAAATTTTATATATTCATCAGAATCTTTAATCACAGAATACAAATCCCTTAAATTATTCCTCATCTCAAGAGCTTTAGGTTCATCTGTAATGTTATCCAAAATCGGTTTGTCATACTCATCAATCAGAATTACCACTGGGGTATTATATTTGTCATAACAAGCCGTTATCAATGTCTTGAAATAGTTACCGTAATTGCTTTTATCATAAGCTGTAACTTCATTTTCTCTTTCGCTGTCTAACAAGTTTAAAGATATTGATTGAGTAAGTTTCTCTGTATCTTTAGCAATGCCAGCTCCAAAGCTGATTTTTATAACTGGATACTTTTTGCTCCAATCCCATTTATCATAAATATATAGACCTTCAAATAACTCCTTTTGCCCTTCAAACAGACATTTCAAAGTATCAAGAAACAGAGATTTGCCAAATCTGCGGGGACGGGAGAGAAAATAGTATGTGCCTTGATTTATAAGATTAAAAGCAATTTCCGTTTTATCTATATAAACACAATCAGCTTTTCTGAGTTTTCCAAAGCTCTGTATTCCAAGCGGAAGTTTTTTCATTTTTCCTCCATTTTATAGTTTGATAAAAAAATCAAAGCTCAAGAATAAGCTGTTCTATTTGTCTGAATCTAC
>CAZIJN010000033.1:0-43581 GCA_964539635.1 uncultured Desulfobacterales bacterium
AGCCATCCCTTTACACACATCAACTTTAGGTGGTTATTAAATTTTCATTCCTTATTCAGGAAATTGAAGAGTTGATTGAAAAATTAATCTAATGAAACTGTTTGTGGAATTTCGGCATAATAAAAAAAATCCGCTATTTTTCCTTTACGTTACAAAGAGATTAAGGAGGTGATGCTAAAGACCTGATATTTAGAATAAAGTTAATTATTAGGTAAAAAATGAAATTAGGAAATTGTTTTTTTAGCTTATCTGAGATTAAAAATGCCTTGATAATAATGAATTTAGGCTGTTATCAGGGCAAATTGACCTGATAAGTTGTGTTTTTAGGCGTTATCAATGCAAAGTTGCACTGATAACATTAATTTTAAGGTATTATCAGGGCAAAGTTACCTGATAATAAATGGTTATGCAATATTATCGCTATAAGGTCATATGAACGAAAAACAGAATTATACATGGCGTGCAATGTGCGAACTCGGTGATTACTTTTCCCGCTTAGGTGGGTCTGCACGTCCTCGCAATATGGCTGAATCAGAAATTCATCTTTATATAGCCTGTAAGATAATAGAATTGAATGATAAGACTTTTAATCCGGGCGAGTACCTGGATCAAGCATTTGTCGAAGCAGCAACACCTGTAATTGAAAAAGCAGATTCATATTTATCAACGATTTATCTTTCTGCAACCGAACTAATGCCTTTCGTTATGGATTTCTATAAATATGCAGATGAAAAACTCAACCCAATCGAAAAAACATTAAGGTGGCAAGCATTTGGAGCGTACCTTAGAAAAAAAATTGCATAACATTTTGCTTCACCGGATTCGGGACAAAGAGAGGCTCTCTCCGGTGAGCAATGCGTTATCCTAAAACTTAGACGAAAATACTGATTTGTATTGTTTTAAATTGGTATGATTGTCTAAGTTACCTTTTATTATAATAGGTAATTCTAATGAACATTGTTGTAGATACCTCAGCTATAATTGCAGTTATTGCTAATGAACCTAATAAACCTCATATTATTGAAGCAACTCGTGGTGCTGCTCTGCTTGCCCCGTATTCAATTCATTGGGAAATAGGCAACGCATTTTCAGCCATGCTGAAACGCCGCCGCATTACCTTTGATGATGCCTGTAAAGCAATATCTGTGTATAGGCAGATTCCAATAAAGTTAGTTGATGTTGATATTGAAGAAACGCTGTCAATAGTTAATAATCTTAACATTTATGCGTATGATGCCTATTTCATCAGGTGTTCGCAAAAATATGATGCTCCTCTGCTCTCTTTAGATTCAGGATTATTAAGAGCAGCCAAACAACTTAATATAAAAGTTATTGAGGTGGTAAAATGATTTATACCTGTTCGCAAGCTCGTCATAAGCTGTCACAAATTTTAGATGAAGCACTAAAAGAAGGTGAAGTAAGAATTAAGCGGAAAGATGGGCGAATTTTTATAATAAAGAGTGAACATAAGATTGAATCACCATTGGATGTTGAAGGGGTAAATTTAAATATGAATGCTGGAGAAATCTTGCAGTTTATTCAGGAAGGTCGAAAATATTTATAACCCAGCCTTTTAGGGGACAGCCCTACGGCGTGTTTATTTCTGGCTAATCGGGGTTGTGGTTGCCTTCGGGCTGCCACCTAAACTTTGCGTTAGGCGTGTGAAATCAACAAAAGGAGCTTACAACGATGAGAACAATGAGACGTAATCATAACATGCTGCTGGTGTGGTCTATCCTGCTCTTGACAATTTTGTACTGGAGCGTAAGTTGCGGTTCAGCAAAAGGATCATCAGCCTACATAGGTAGATGAGTATGCTCTACCGGGGGCGGTGATTTCTTTGAAATCAAGGATAACAACGGCACTTTCCTTGTGACTGACGAGACGGGAACGACATATCCTGCTTCACTTGACAACCAAGGAACACTGGTGGTAAGCGGTGTGTCTTTGATGGGTTCACTGCCGTTACCCATTGTTTGCCCTCTTCTGAGTGCAAGGTCTCGTACTGCCGCTGAATTCTGGGTTGGGCAACTATTCGTAGTATTTGATAAATTTTTCTACTTATTGCTTTATCTTCTTTTTAATGAAACAATACAGCATAATTGTATTTAAGTTGTTATTCTAAATAAAGAGGTGGAAATAATGTCAAAAAGGAAACTAATCAGCTTTGACTGGGCAATGAAAAAACTCTTGAGAAGCAAGGCTAATTTTGAAATTTTAGAAGGTTTTCTAAGTGAACTTCTTAATGACAATATCAGAATTCTTGAAATTCTTGAGAGCGAAAGTAATAAGGAAAAGCATAGTGATAAATTCAACCGTGTTGATCTAAAGGTAAAAAACCTGAAAGATGAAATTATCATTATTGAAGTTCAATATGACCGTGAATTCGATTATCTCCAAAGAATTTTGTATGGAGCATCGAAAGTTATAACCGAACACTTGGAAGAAGGTGAGCCGTATTCAAAAATAGTAAAAGTAATCTCTGTTAATATTCTGTATTTTGATCTCGGTCAGGGCAGTGATTATTTATATTACGGCTTTACATCATTCAAAGGGCTTAATAAGAAAGATGTACTTGAGTTAGAAGAACAGCAGGAACTTTATTGTAAAGAGAAAATCCACGAAATATTTCCAGAATACTATCTCATAAAAGTCAATAATTTTGATGACATTGCTAAAAACACACTTGATGAATGGATATATTTTTTAAAAAATGAAGAAATCAAAGAAGATTTCAAAGCAAAAGGATTAAAAAAGGCAAAGCAGGAACTGGATATCCTCAAATTACCAGAAGAAGAACAAATAGCCTATGAAAAATATAGAGATGACCTGCATTATCAAGCCAGTATGGTAGAATCTACCTATACAATTGGGATAAAAAAAGGTGAAAAACAAGGTGTAAATAGAGTCGCACAAAAATTGATATCTGCAGGACAGCTTGAGATTGCTGATATAGCAGAAGCAACGGGTTTGACAGTAGAAGAAATTGAAAATTTGAAAGCTGGGATAAAGGAAAGAAAATCATAAATTAATATCAGACATGGTAATTTACCCAACCAGTAGCTGCACCAGACCACGCAGGAGCTGATGCATACTTCTGGAGTTTGTGGGGCGTGGCTGCTGAGCTTAGCGTTATATCTACGTTATATCAATGAATCCAAAATATTCAGACTCATTATTCCCATGGGGAATAGGTGCAAGTTTCATCATTGTCCTGCTGGCGTTGGTGTCTGCGGGGGCATTGGTAGGCGTATTCTTGAGTACGTTCCTAAATCAGGAAAACTTCAAACAAGGTGGCGGTATAATTCTTCTGAGTATGATTCTGTTGATCGTGGTTGGACCAATGAAGTGTACCCCATATCAAAACTGATTTTTGCTTTTATAACTTTGGCTTTGAATTCATTACTGTAATTTTTTCTAATGGAACCCCATTATCTGGGCTAAGTACAAATTGTGATTTTGCATTTTCGATATAACTTAGCAATTGGTTCAGATTCTGGAGTCCATTTTATTACTGCATAAGCTCATAAACTGTTATTAAACTTTCAGAGTCTGTAAATGTAGTTAGTGAATCTTTAATAACATTAGAAATAACAAGTTCCTTTACGCCGTCATTATCAAAGTCTCCAATTACAAAGTCGCTAATTCTACCCTGCTGTTCAGGCGTTGACCAATGTAAAGAAAAACCGGTTTCATTCCAGAAAATGCAATTAACGACTCCTTTACTGTATCTTTTAAATTTACTTAGATAACCGCCAGTAATATCGCTGTTTGAGGCATACAAAACCTCTATAAGCCCGTCCCCGTTTATATCAGCAGACCTTAGAGAGATTGGGAAATATTTAAACGATTCATCAGCTTTTGGATCTTCTTTAGGCAGGTTAAAGTAGTTCATATTTCCGCCTGAACGGTTTAGGTCTCTCCATAAAACATTGCCGTTCTGACTAAAAAGAGCTATATGATCTGCATGATCATAAGCTAAAATCATGGGATTTTTCTCTCCTGTAACATCATCAAACAGAGCACCTAAAACATTTGCCCTGCCAGATTCCAAAACCGTGTCTGACGGTAAATATTTTGCTCCATCCCACTTCATTATATATATTGGAGAGTCGTAAATATTATATTTTCCTGTTCTCTGTTTCTGTCCTAAAAGTATTTTTCCTTCATTTTTTGTCTCGACAACTCGGAAATACCAAGGGATATCTTTAGCAATTTCAACATATTGAGAGCCATCATGTTCAAGAACAAAAGAACTCGGCATGTTTTTATCAACATTTAAAGCTGTAATAAAAATCTCCTCTTTTCCATTGTTGTTGATATCTCCAACCCCAACTGCAATGTAAGTAAGAAGTCTATTTTTAGAAGTTTCTGCTACCTTTATCAAACGATTGCCTGAAAATCTTTGGATATAGACTACTTTATCAGATATAAAAACAGTTTCCATAATGCTATCTTTATCTGTATCAGCTATAGCTATTCCATTTATAAGATGTTTAAATGATGGGCTTTGCCATACTCCAGATTTTCCTCTTACGCTTGTTGTTACAGAAAATTGTGGATTTGGGCTTGATAGCTGACCGTCTGATGATTGAGCTTGGTTTTTGATGGTAAAATTAGAGTTTAGCTGACCAGAGACAGGCTGTGCAGTTTGGGGAACTGGCGGCAGCGAGCTTTGGGCAGCAGCAGTATTTACGCCGCTTGTCTGTGCAGGCTGCTGAGATACTATAGTCGTTGATGCAGTGTTATCACCCCTGTTAAAAAGAGTCTCGTTTATTGTGGTGGCAAACTGATTAACTGCCGGGATAACTCCTCCTGGATCAGTAGTCTGTCTGTAAAATGAGATAGGTGGATTTTTACCTGAAATATCAACAAGTTTTGAATCTATGCTGGTGCTGTTACCTATAATAGTAACACTTCCGTAAATCACAAAATCAGCTTTTAACTGCCCCCCAACAAGCAGAGCAAAACTTTCACCAGTAAACCCTTTAATACCTGATGCTGTTTTCTGCACACTCTCTTTATCAATAACATTAACCTGATCTTTAAAAGAGAGACGTGAAGCAAGCATGTCTTGAATACCTTTTTTGAGAAAATCAAGATTTTGCTCTGCATTTATCTCAAACGGCAGAACAGCAATCTGTAATGGTTGTGCATAAGCTGGAGTTAGGTGTAAAAAGCATGAAATAGATAGAAAAAATACTATGCTCAAAATAAAAATATAATTTGCTATCCAAGCTGCTCTTTTGACTGGTTTTTGCAAAATCTTCTCCTGATAACTCAACTGATTGTTCAACATTTTTTTCCTTGTTAATTGTATGATTGCATAGTGTATATGTTTAATTAAATGTGGCATTTTAATAATAGATGATTTATTTAGCAAGGGATAATTTTTATAGCAAACTATTTGGAAGCTGTGCTTTTTCTACCTTAGGAGTTTATTGACTTTTACTACTCTATTATATAGTAGTGTATTAAAAATTATATAGCAGTGTATTCAAATAAGTTTATATCTTTAATTTACAATAACCACTTTTTGCGAGACAAACCAATGCTAAACTACTTTTTTAACTTCTATAAATCGCATACTCTTCATAACAACCATGCAATTGCTCACACAACAAGAAATGAAAGTCAGTTAAGAGATTTTCATATAAAACCACTTGTAGATAAATTCTCTTTTTTTGTTGTTTTTGTAATTATCGCAATTTTAGCAACTTCTAATATAACTTTCTCTGACACATTAGCAGGGGATCAGATAAGCTCTAAAATAAAAACAGTTGCTGTATTTCCATTTGAAGTTATTTCCAAGGAGGATAACTCCTTTATAGGAAAGGGAATGGGAAAGATGCTGTGCAGCAGAATCTCAAGTGATAACACGATTCAGGTAAAATGTATCGAGCATCTACCGTCTGAGTTCAGCCTTGATCTAAACAGTGCGTCATTAGCTGGAAAAACAGCGGCAATATCAGAACTCAACGGTGTGGATTATATTCTTGCTGGAACTGTAACTATTGCGGGCAGCAGTGTCAGCACTGACGCAAGGCTGATTGAGCTTCTTCAGCCTGACCATGTAAAATTTTTTAGTGCTGCTGGTACAGGTGTTGGAGATATTATGCAGCACGCATCTTCAATATCAGAAGAGGTAAAAGCATCAATTACCGGCAAAACCTCTTATACCGCAGAAAAAAGCTCTTCTGGAACATTACCACTATTGAGTACTCAAGCTGCCCCAGCAAAATCAGCCAACGCCGCAATTAATCAAAATCCTCCACTATCACAGAATCAAGCAGCAGAGCCTCAGTTTGAAAATAAAGGCGGTGCACCATTAAAATCAGGTGCAAATTTATTACAAAAAGAGAGCATTATCCCATCTTCTGGGTCGTCAATTCTGCTCAATCGGAAATTTAATATGGAGATAAGAGGAATTGCAACAGCAGATATTGACGGTGATGGAAGATTAGATATAGCATTTATGGACGCACATACAGTTTCATTTTTTATCTTTGAGAACAACGCTCTTGTTAAAAAAGGCGAATATAATGGAGCTTACTACAATAATAATATTGCTCTTGACTCGATTGATTCAAACGGTAATGGAAGAAGTGAACTTTTCATAACCTCAATTGGAAAAAACAACTATCTTAAATCTTATGTTTTAGAGTGGAACGGACGAGAGATAGAGCCTATTGTAAAAGATTCTGAATGGTATTTCAGAGTTGTTGCACTCAATGGAAAAAATAGTCTTATCGGACAACAGCGTGGTCATGATGAACTCTTTTCAGGTGCTATCCACACTCTTGATTTAAGTGCAAATAAAATTCTCAAACGTGAAAAAATAGCCATCAGCAGTTATAAAGGAACTTTGGAGATATTTGGTTTTGCTCATGTACCGTCAGCGTCAACTTCAAATACAGTTACCTCTCTTTATACATGGTTTGACAATTCAGGCGTTCTCAATCTTGGTGATAATAATGGTAATAAAGAGTGGAAAAGCCCCCAATCATTTGGTTCAACTGCTCTATTTATCGAGCAAGATATGGGCAGGGATAATTTAAAAGAGAGAATTTATATAAACAGCAGGGTATTTGCAGCAGATATTGATAATGATGGTACAACTGAGATTATAACTGTCAATAATTCTGATGTTGCAAAAGGTTACTTGTCAGGATACCGAAAATTTAATCAGGGATATATTAAGATCATGGCATGGAAAAACGGTTCAATGGTTGATATCTGGCAGGGAAATCCTGTTACAGGTTATATTTCTGATTTTAATATTATGGATATGGACGGTGATGGTTATCCAGAGCTTATCTATGCAGCTATAACTGATACAGGTATAGTTATGAACAAAGCACATAGCACTGTTTTTATTGAAAAAATAATCGACCGTCAGAAATAACATGGTTTATCTGTAAAAACACTTGACAACATCAATATCCTATGTGTAAGAGAAAATACTTAATCCTTATTATTATAAATTTTCATTCAAGCAGTTCATATCTTTTTTGTAATCATATATGTATAGAGGTTATTGTATAATTGGGAGGCTTTAAACCCTATACTTGTTGTTTAATCTATATTAACCGGGAGAAAAAGGAGAAAAAGATGAAAAAAGTTGTAATGTTTGCTCTATTGAGCGTTTTTGTTGTGGGTATGTCCATACCTGCATCTGCCCTTGAAACTAATTTCAGTGGTGAATTTTATGTTGAGGGGATTCTCAATTCTGCACCAAATATGCTTGATAGTGATAACACAAGCGATTACAGACAGATGAGACTACGTGTTCAGACTGATTTTCAAGTGAGTGATAATTTAAAACTTACCACACGTTTTGATGCTTTAGAAAAGGTTTTAAGCTCAAAAGACTCTGCGTTTGATAACAATTTAGACGAAGAGAATATCGATTTTGACAGAGCATATCTTACATACATCAGCCCAATCGGTATGTTTGAGGTTGGAAGAATGAAAGGTATTGTTTGGGGTACTACATTCTGCGATGATGAAGATGATACAGACAGAATCAAATACACAGTCCCAATTGATATGGGAGAAGGCAAGCTCTATTTGGCAGCAGTTGCTGAAAAAGTAACTGAAAATGATAACATGATAGATGATGATAATGATAAGTATTATTTAGGTGCAGTTTACAAAACCGCAAACTACTCAACTGGTCTGCTCTCTGCAATGTACAGTTTCAACAAGTTTCAAGATCCTGGTCAATCGTTTGCAACTCGTGATCTGAACAACTCTTATGATGCTAATATAAACGCTAATTCTTATAGAAGTTATCTTGGCTCTAATGCAGCTCAAGATACTTTAGGTTCATATGGTGCATGGTACAGTGCAAATGCAACTAACGCACTAACAGCCCAAGCAGCCGCTGCAGCCGCTGCAAAATATCAGGCTGCCGGTGATCTTGCTAATGCTTCTAAGTATGCTGCTGCTGCACAGGCTGCAAAAGCAAATATCGCTGCTGACTGGCCCAATGATATGGATACATCTTCCTTGATGACCATGAAATCAAGAGGCACCACTAACGATGCTAAAGTTTTTCTTCTTGCCCCATATTTTGATGGAAAGTTTGGAAACTTAAGCCTTGTTGGTGAGCTTGATTATGTATTTGGAACTTTAGAGTATGCCGAACAGTACAATGCAGAAGACGTTGATGTAGAAGGTTTTGCATATTTTGTTCAAGCTGGTTATGATTTCTCTCCTGTTACTGTTCAAGCTGGTTTTGCACACTCTTCAGGTGATTCAGACTATTCTGACGATAAGGTAGAGAGTATGGGATTTGTATCTCCTGGTTTAGATTGGGAAAAACTCTTTATTCTTCATTCAGATTATCACGGAATGGAAAACTCTCTTGGAAATGGTGTAGGCAACCATGTTGGTGCTGGCTTTGCAACTTCTTCAACTGCTATGCTTGACGGTTATCAGTTGTTCTATGCTGGTGTTGACTACTCTATCACAGATGCTATTACTATTGGTCTTATAGCTGGAATGTCAAAAGCTGATGATGTGCCAGCAGGTGGATATGATGATGATCAAGGTATTGAGTATGACTTGTCATTTACATGGGCTATTACTGACAACCTAACCTACAAAGCCATTGCAGCATATCTTGACGGCGGTGACTACTGGACAACCCGTGCAAGCGGCGGTGTTGTTGATCCTACAGTTGATCCTGAAGTTTATTCTCTGTTCCACAGATTGACACTTACTTTCTAATTGATTCTATATATAATTGAGTCTAATAGATTGAGTATGTTTTAATTTTAAAAAATATAAGACGCAAAAAACTAAAACGCTTGGAAAATAATAGTTTTCCAAGCGTTTTTTATTGTCCCGAATCGTTAGTAAAAACTATGGACTTTGAGTCCGCAGTTACGTCTGTCGAAGGGGCTTTAGCCCATAGATGTTTAATTCATTTCATTTAAAATACAAACAAAAGCATTGAAAGAAACAGCGATAAAAGCATTAAAAAAACCAATTTGCACCAATAAAGAGACCTATTGTATTGACCCCTTTGTTAGGTTTAGAGAGACTTGCAGAGGATATGTGCATATAACGCCCCTCTATGTTGATTGCAAAATTGTCTGTAACAAAATAGTTTACTCCTGTTGCAAGCTGCTCATTAAACTGAAAAGCTGCTCCTAAGTCAGGTGCTCTAATCTCTGTAAGCATAAGCCCAACACCAAGATCAACATATGGAATCAAAGAGGTTCCTGTTGCAAAATGGTATCTTATATGAGGAGTTATCCCAAAGTTTGAGTCACTTTCTGAATTGATCTGGTAACCGCCTAACAACTCGCCCCGAATCTCAAAATTGCCTTTATACCAATGATTCTCTCCTTGAATATCTCCAATCATGCGTCCATAAGCAAGGGAGATATGAACTATATCATGCCGTTCATCTCCTCCAAAAAGAAGCACGCCGTAAGCCATACCAAGGTTAAAAGTAAAAGTATCTGTTCCAGCGATAAAGCCCTCTCCTTTTTCACCTCTCCAGATATTACTACTACTGCTTGATTCAGATTTCTCATTCCCAATAAACATGGGGAAAGAATCTATTTTAAACGGATCAGAACGCTCTTGTGAACATAAATAACATGGAAAACTTAAAAATATAAATAACAGACAGATTGATAACCGAAAAAAATTCACAGTGCAGCTCACCTCATACTTTATTAAAGCCAGAACATATTATCAGACAACCCAGACCGTAAAGTTTTTTCCTCCATAAACAACCTCATGCCCTACTCTGCCCATAAAAAAAGCCTCGACTTTGGAAAGTCCTCTTCTTCCAACAACAATTGTGCTGTATCCCCCTTCTTCTGCCTCATTAACAATAGCATCTGATCTGCTTATTACACCTGAAATTATCTTCTCAGATATTTTTTGAGATTCAAATCCTGAACTTACAAGAATATCTCTTACCTCTTTAAAGAGTTTTGCCACATTTAATTTAAACGACTCAAGGCAGGACTCAGACATGCTCAATTCAGGAAGTGCAAGCATATTAAGTTCAGGAAGATCAAAATTTACTGCTCCTAAACCTGGTATTGCATGCAGAATTGTAAGCTCATATTCTCGATTGGCTAAAAATGACGATACAAACTCAACTGCCTTCATAGAGTCTGGTGAAGAGTCAACTGCCAATAATATTTTCTTTACAGGAGGCATCTGCCCTACAATTATAATTGGGATAAATGTCAATGATTGGAGCAGCTTTACAGCAACACTTCCAAGTATGATATTTCTAAGTGCTCCCATTCCACGCCTTCTCATTACAACTGCCGTGTAACCATTTTTAGCCTCTTCAATTATGTCGCGGGCTACACCTTTTTCTAAAGAGTGAAATTTAACCTCTATTGACTGTTCGTCAAATCCTCCTGATATAAGAATCTTTTTTGCTGCTTCTAAACAATCTACTATCTTTTTTTTCTCCTCAATCTCTACATTTTTCAACTGATCAGAGGGGTTAGCACAGTTTAGATATGCCTCAAGATCGCGATATTTTTCAGGTATGCCGCTGAAAACATGAAACAGAACAACTTTCATATTTTTATCCACCGGCATAAAATCTTTGACATAGGTTACAGTCTGTATGGTCCGCTCAGAACCATCAACCAATACAAGTATCTTTTTTTCCATTATGATATATCCTCCTCTTTTATCCTTTATACTGTTCAAGGTCATCAATTGATTTTTACCTAAACTGTACAGATGTACGACCCTGCGTCTCTGCTGAAATGTAAAAAATTCAATTTATGAGACCATTTAGAGTATGCTTCCGCCTCCAAGCACAGAATAAAGATTTACCTGATTAACTGCCTTTATAAGCCTTAAGGAGACAAGCCCCTGCTTTGCTGCATATAGAGATCGATGAGCGTCTAATACACTCAAATAGCTGTCAATACCTTTATTGTAACGCTCTTCAGAAAGTCTATAAGTATCTGATGTAGCATCTACTAAAGAGAGATGAGATTCTATCTGTTCATCTACAGTTCCTTTTACAGCTAAAGTATCTGCAACCTCTTTGAATGCTGTCTGAATAGTCTTTTCATATTGGGTTAATATAATCTCACGCTCTGCTTTACTTACTCTGAATGCAGCCCATACTCTGCTGTCAAAAATTGGAACAGAGATATTTGGCACAAAGTTCCATGTTCCTGAACCAGAGCCGAAAAGTCCATCTAACTCACTGCTTGCTGTTCCAAATGATGTAGTCAAAGAGATTCGCGGAAAAAATGCTGCCCTTGCTGCACCAACGTAAGCATAAGAGCCTTTTAATCTATGCTCTGCCCCTATGATATCAGGACGATTGAAAAGTGCGGTAGAGGATAGTCCCGGAAAAATATCCTTAGGAGGTGTGATGCTGCTAAGTCCAACTGGTAAAAGAGATTCTGGAACAGTTGAACCTGCAAGAAGATTTATTGCATTTTGATCTTGAGCCACCAACTGCTTAAATCGAGCAACATCTTCACGAGCCGTATATACAGGTATCTGTGCGCGGCGAAGGTCTAACTTAGTGATAATTCCAACTTCGTGCTGCTTCTCGATCATCTTATATGCAGTTTGCTGGTTAGTAAGAGTTGATATTGCAATATCAAGATTTTCTCGATCAGCAGCAAGGGTAAGATAAGCCTTGCTGATTCCGGCTATCAAAGCTATCTGGGCAGCCCTCTTTGCCTCCTCTGTAGCAAGATACTCCTCAAGTGCCTGATCTTTGAGGCTTCTTACTCTTCCAAAAAGATCAAGTTCCCATGAAGCAATACCAACTGAGATTCCATACTTTTCAGTTGTTCTCGGGTGTCCTGGTTCTGTAAAATCAGATGCATTTTTCTGTTTTGCACCTTCAGCAGCAGCATTAAATGAGGGGAAGAGTTCAGCACGCTGGATTCCGTAAAGAGCGTGTACCTTTTCCGCATTTAGTGTTGCCAGTCTAAGATCACGGTTATTTTCAAGAGCAATTTTGATAATAGCTTCCAAATTTTTATCATTGAAAAACTCCTGCCAGCTCAAATTTTTAACATCAGATGCTTCTATATCTGTCTCTAACGCTCTATTATCCTGATCATCTTTGTAAGCATCACCTTGTGGAAATTTATCAGGTATTGGTGCTTTTGGTTTTATATATTCTGGTATTAGAGAGCAGCCGCACAAACCAACTATCATCACGAACAACAGCAATATTTTAGCACACAAAAATATCTGTCTATTCATAGTTATCTATCTCCCAAAGATTTAATATTTTTTACTTGTTCTCCTAACTTTGATTTGCCAAACATCTTTGTTACTATAACAAAAAAGAGCGGTATAAAAATAAGGTCAATAAATGTTGCAGATAACATTCCGCCTGCAACAGCAGTTCCGATTGCATTTTGAGCGCCCGCTCCCGCACCAGTTGCGATTGCAAGCGGCAGAACACCAAAGAAAAATGCCAAAGATGTCATGATAACTGGTCTAAACCTTGTTTTTACAGCATCAAGGGTTGCATCAACCAGACCCATGCCGTGATTCATTCTCTCTTTGATAAACTGAATAATCAAGATAGCATTTTTGGTTGAAAGTCCGAGTGTTGTAAGAAAACCTATCTGAAAATAGACATCGTTTGGAAATCCCCGCAAATGTGTAGCAAGAACTGCACCAAATACACCTAATGGCAGCATCATCATATTTACAACAGGTATTGTCCAGCTCTCGTACAGTGCAGCAACACAGAGAAATATTACAAGTATTGAAAACGCATATAAAAGAGGTGCCTGAGAGCCAGCCATTCTCTCTTGATAAGAGAGTCCTGTCCAGTCAAACCCGATTCCCTGCGGCAGTTTTGCAGCAAGCTCTTCCATAGCCTGCATAGCTTCACCAGAACTTCTTCCCGGTGCAGGTTCTCCCCATATATTTACAGAAGGGAACGCATTAAAACGCTCCAATTTTGGAGAGCCGTAACTCCAATGTCCGCTTGCAAAAGAGGAGAACGGTACCATCTTACCCACAGTGTTGCGTACATAGAGTCTGTTTAAATCTTCTGGCGCCATTCTGTATGGTGCATCAGCCTGTACAAATACCCTTTTAACGCGACCAGCCTGAATAAAATCGTTTACATAAGCACTTCCAAATGCCGCTGATATGGTGTTGTGGATTGAAGAGATAGGTACGCCAAGAGCACCTGCTTTTTCCCAATCCACATCAATAATGTATTGGGGCACAGCCTCCATTCCGTTTGGTCTTACCCTGACAAGCCTTGGATCCTGCGATACCATGCCAAGAAGCTGGTTGCGTGCATTTATCAGTTCAGTATGTCCAAGCCCTCCGCGATCCAGCAACTGAAAATCAAAACCTGTGGCATTACCAAGTTCTATAACAGGTGGCGGTGGAAATGCAAATGCCATTGCATTACGAATCTGAGATAACACGCCCATTGCTCTTCCAGCTACTGCCTTTACTTTAAGATCGCCTCTTTGACGCAGGTCCCAATCTTTAAGTTTGACAAATCCCAACCCCATATTTTGACCTTGACCACTAAAACTTATACCTGAGATAGCCATCATAGACTCTACAGCCTCTTTCTCGTTTGTCATAAAATGGTCTTTTATCTGATTCATTACATCTTTGGTCTGCTCTAATGTTGAGCCTGACGGAAGCATAGCCTGAACCATCAAGAACCCCTGATCCTCGTCAGGCAGATAGGAAGTAGGCATGCGTTGGAACAGATAACCTACTGAAGCTACAATAATAACAAACAGAAAGATATATCTTAGTTGTTTTGCAATGGCATGACCAATAAGCCCTACATACATATCTCTGATACGAAAAAAAACACGGTCAAACAATCTAAAAAATGGTCTTAAGAAAAATATTGCATTGTCTGATGGTTCATGTCCTTTAGCTACAGGCTTTAAGAATGAGACACAAAGCACAGGAGTCAAAATAAGGGCAACAACCACAGACAGAAGCATTGAAGCAGCAATGGTTACTGAAAACTGGCGGTAGATTACACCAGTAGAACCCGGGAAAAATGCCATTGGAGCAAATACCGCCGCAAGAACTACTCCAATACCTATAAGGGCACTTGTGATCTCATCCATTGATTTTTCTGCTGCTTCATAAGGTCCAAGACCCTCTTCCCTCATAAGCCTCTCAACATTCTCGACAACTACAATAGCATCATCAACCAAAAGACCGATTGATAAAACCATAGCAAACATTGTGAGCATGTTTATAGAAAAACCAAACAGTCCTAAAGCAGCGAATGTACCTAAAATTACAACAGGAACCGCTATAGTTGGAATCAAGGTTGCCCTGATATTGCCCATAAACAGATACATTATTATAAAAACCAGAAAAATAGCCTCAAAAAGGGTTTTAACAACCTCCTCAATTGCTACTTTGGTAAAAGGTGTGGTCTCATAAGGATAGATGACCTTCATGCCGGGAGGAAAATAACGGCTCATCTCTTCTAATCTTGTCTTGACTGCATCTGCTGTATCTAAGGCATTTGCACCGGCAGCATTTCTAATTGCCATTGCAGCAGCAGGCTTATCAATATAATAAGCTTCAACATCATAGCGTTCTGTCCCAAGTTCTGTGCGTCCGATATCCTTGACTCGAACGACTGAGCCGTCAGTGTTGGTTCTAAGAGGAATAGCTGCAAATTCTTCAGGAGTTTGAAGAAGATGCTGTATAACAATTGATGCGTTTAATCTCTGCCCCTTTGGTGCTGGTGATGCACCAAACTGACCGGCTGAAACCTCAACATTATAGTTTCTAAGTGCAACAATAACATCTTCAATGGTTAGATGGTAGTTGGTCAGCTTGTCAGGGTCAAGCCAGATACGCATGGCATACTGTGTTCCAAAGCTCTCAACCTCACCAACGCCCGGCACGCGGGAAAGCACCTTTTCAAGGTTTGACTGGGCATAGTTTCTAAGATCATTTCCATCCATGCTTCCATCTTCTGAGATGAGACCCACGATAATCAGGTAGTTTCTCGTAGATTTGCTAACCTTTACGCCTTGACGCTGAACAACATCTGGAAGACTTGCCATTGCAAGCTGGAGTTTATTTTGAACCTTTGACCACGCAATATCAGGATCAGTACCCGGGGCAAATGTAAGCTCAAGACGTACTGCACCAGATGAAGAGCTGTTGGCAGACAGATAGAGCATATCATCAAGACCTGTCATCTTCTGCTCAATGATCTGAGTTACTGTATTTTCAACAGTCTCGGCAGATGCACCAGGATAAAAAGCGTCAATTGAGATTGAAGGCGGAGCAATCGGCGGATATTGAGATATTGGCAGATTGTAAATTGCAAGTCCTCCTGCCAACATTAAAATTATGGCAATAACCCATGCAAATACGGGTCGTTTCAGGAAAAATTTTGATAACATTATTTAGCCTCCTTACCCTTATCACTAACATCTGAGAGAGTATTATCAGATGTTTTAGCCTCACTATCTCTCTTTCCACTATTTGCAGGCGGCTGGGTATCAGCTCCATTCTCCTTAAAAGGTAGTGCATCAACAATCGCACCTGGTCTTATTCTATGAGCACCTTCAACAATGAGCTTTTCACCCTGCTTAAGACCAGATGCTACTAACCACTTGTTTCCAATAGCTCTGTCAAGAGCGAGCATTCTCTGTTCAACCTTGCCTTGTGCATCAACTATCAGTGCAATCGGATTTCCCTTAAAATCTCTTGATACACCCTGCTGCGGTATAAGGACAGCCTGTTTATTAACACCTTCGTTAATCAGCGTCTGGACAAACATTCCGGGCAGAAGAATAGATTCAGGATTTGGAAATATAATACGCAGTGTAACTGAACCGGTTGTTGGATCAACTGTTACATCACTAAACTGTAATTTCCCTTCATGATGATACAATACATTATCTCCCACTTTAAGTTTTACCTTATCATGGCTGTCGATATCCTTATCAAGACGACCATCAGCAAGACGAGTTCTAAGATTTAAAAGCTCTGTAGTTGACTGTGGAACATCAACATAAATAGGATCAATCTGCTGAATAGTTGTAAGCGGAACCGGCTGATATCCTGTAACTATAGCCCCTTCTGTTACATTGGATATACCAATATGTCCAGAAATAGGTGCCTTGATCTTAGTGTAAGCCAAATTAATGCGTGCACTCTCCAATGCAGCCTCTGCCTGTTCAATTGCAGCATCTGCAACTGCGATTGCTTGGCGATCACTGTTAAGTTGAGCCTCAGCAGCCTGAAGCATTGCCTCTGCAACTTTTACCTCAGTAGAAGCCTGATCAAGCTGGATTGTAGAGACAGCTCTCTCTTTAAATGCCTCTTTAAATCTCTCTAAGTTTGTTCGAGAAAGCTGTAAAGTTGCCCGTTTTTGTGCCACGCCTGCACTGCTTGCGCCTATTGCTGCCCTTGCTCTGTTAGCAGCTTTCTTTGTTGCAGAGAGGTTAGCTTTAGCATTGTTTAGTGCTGACTCAAACGGAGTTGGGTCTATTATGTACAGCTCTTGACCAGCTTTAACATTTGAACCCTCCTTAAAGAGACGTTTAAGGATCAATCCGCTCACCTGAGGACGAATTTCGGCAATGCGGAAAGATGAAGTCCTGCCCGGCAGCTCTGTCATCAAACTTATCTCTTGCGGCTCAACTGTAACGACCCAGACTTGAGGAGTTGCAGCAGCCGCCCCTTGCTGGGCAGAAGGATTTTGAGAAGATTTTTTCTTATCATCACAACCAGTTAAAAGAGCGAAAGTTGATAGACAAATAAAAAGTACCAGAAATAGACTGATAGAACCATTGATTACAAAACCTTTTTTAAGGCATTGAAAAACAGTTACATTGCGTTGCATTGTAAAACCTCCAAGTTATATATATTTAATTAAATTATTATTTTTTTATGCTCTAAATCCTGCTGCTGCAAATTTAACCATCTCTTCGAGCAGCTCTTCTCTGTTATTATCAATTCCAAGCACTTCAAGACTCTCTTCCATTATGCAGTCTCCATACATTATTCCTGTTGCCATATTTTTGAAAATAGCAAGCCTCTTAAAAAGAGTCTTTTCAGGTACATCAGGAAGCACTTTAATCAAGCACTCTGCATAGTATTTAGTGGTCTTTTCTGTGAGTTGTTTAATCTGACTTTTAAAGATATTTTCATCATCGTAGTATAGATACAATCCAGAAAACATCTTCTCATAATTGGGATTAGCAATCGAGAAATTCAACATAGGTACAAGATGGCATCTGATAATATCCTCAATAGAGGGAAGATCAGGAGCAGCATCTTGCATGATCTGCTCTAACCCATTGAGCAGCTCTTGCACTATGGGGTTAATGAATCGTGCAATAATTGCATACAGCATATTATTCTTTGAGCCAAAATGGTAATTAATGGCAGCAACATTGACTCCAGCCTCTTCTGTAATTTTGCGAAGAGATGCTTTTTCAGGTCCAAACTGCGTAATAAGTCGTTCTGCTGCATCAAGAATTTTTGTTTTAGTATCTGATATATTATCTTCTGACAATGAAATTTAACCTTTTATAAGATGTTTAAACATTAAAATTTTCCACATTTTTTATTTTGAATCAATTATTAAAATAAATGATTCAAACAATGATTGAAAAATATTTTTAAAACAATGTTTGAATAGTGTCAAGATAATTGTAAAACACGAGAAAAAAATCTGGCTTGACACTATTATAGTGATAATATACTTACTTACTTTAGTAAGTATTATTTAAAAAAGTAGCTCAAATATTGAAAAATAGCCTCTATCCTCTTATAACGATCTTACAAGCAACAAAAAGAACTGTAAAAGTTAAGCAAAGAATAGAAAACGATGATTAAAATAGAACAATATCAAGAATATATCTTAAAAAGGGTCAGCAGCAGCCTTGGACGTGAAGCTCTCCAACGGTTTAAAAACTCATTTTATCTTCATCAAAAACTTAAAGGAGATTATCTGCTTACTCCTGTATCTATTAATGAAGATAAAAACGAGCTTATAATCAAGTTTGAACCTTTTGAATCTAACTCTCTTGCAGATATAAATTTCATCTCGTCTCTATCTCTTAAAGAAAAGCTCGACATTGCAATAGAGGCAGCGTCAGCTCTTTCATACCTTCATCACCACCAAATCATATACAATGAGGTAAGCCCTGGTGCTTTTTTGTACAATAAAAAGAGAGGTTCTATAAAATTTTCAGGACTTGAGCGGGCACTCCCATTTGGTGAAAAGCAAAGCCCATGGGACTACTCTAAACTTGAACCAGAGCGAGCCTGCTGCATCTCTCCAGAGCAGAGCGGAAGAGTAGAAGAGTGGATAGATTTTCGTACAGATATCTACTCTCTTGGAATCACCTTATATTTTCTGTTCAGCAGCGGGAGATATCCATTTGAATATAGAGATATAATGGCTCTAATACATGCCCATCTTGCCCAGATTCCCCCAACACTTATCGAGCTTTTAGATAAAAACAACCTCTCAGCTCAAGATTTAGATCGATCTTCTCGATTTTCTCAATCTTCTCAATCTTCTCAATCTTTAGATTACCGTGCATCTATGAAAAAAGAGCCTTTTCCCACCATGTTAAGCAAAATAGTTGCAAAACTTCTTCAGAAAAACAAATTAGAACGTTACCAGAGCTGTCAGGGGATTCTTGCAGATTTAAAACAGTGCCGCCACTCTCTTAAAGATAAAGGCAGGATTATTGATTTTCCTGTTGGTATGTACGATTATAGTGCCCATTTGACTCTATCTAAAGAGTTTTTTGGTAGAAAAAAGGAGCTTAGGATACTCTTTGATCTTTTTTCTGATCTAAAGAGATATGAAAAACAGAAGTTAGTTTTTATTACAGGATATGCAGGAGTTGGAAAAACTGCGTTAGTCGAGAACTTTAAAGCTCATATAAAGAGAGAAGGAGCATCTATTATAAGTGGAAAATTTGAGCTTGCAAAAATATCTCTGCCCTACTATGGCTTGGTACAGGCTTTAGAACAGATTGTTGAGCAGATACTTTTTAAAGAAGAGTCGTATGTGCAATGGGTTAAAAAGAGGTTTCTTCAGAGTGTAGGCAGCAATATTGCGATTATATGCGAATTTATTCCAAAACTCTCAATAATTGTGGGTAAGATTCCCCAGCCTCCATCTCTGCCTCCAAATGAGAACAAAAACCGTTTTAATTTAACTTTTCTATCGTTTATAAAAACAATCTGTTCATTTGGACAGAAGATTGCGATCTTTTTAGACGATCTCCACTTTGCAGACTCTGCTACGCTCAATCTGCTTAAAAATATTGTTGAAGAGAGCCAGATAAACAATCTGATGATGATCTTAGTCTATCGAGACAATGAGATCAACAGCACACATCCGCTTTCTGCTATGATAAAAGAGTTGGCAGATTTCCATAAAATTGCTCTTAGCCCCCTATCTTTCAAACACCTAAACCTGCTCGTATCTTCAACCTTAAACACGTCTGAAGAGCGAACTCGTCTGCTCTCAAAGGTTGTAATACGAAAAACTCGTGGAAATCCATTTTTCACTCGTGAGTTTTTAAAAAATCTGCATCAAAACAAACTCCTTTTTTTTGACCATGTCCAAGGAAGATGGGTGTGGAATCTTGATCTGATTAAATCTCAAAATATCAGCGATAATGTAGTTGAACTGGTGCTTGACAGGCTCAAGAATCTACCTCAAGAATCTGCCCGTCTATTATGCTTTGCATCTTGTATTGGAAATATGTTTGGAGATACTGAGATGCAGGGCATTTTTAATGAAGAGAGAGAGACTCTTCACGATAGGCTCTATCCTGCAATTGAAGCAGAACTCATTTTTGTAACTGCTCCAAGAAACAGCAGAGAGTCGATCTGCTACTGCTTTTCACACGAGAGAATCCAGCAGGCAGCAGCAATACTTTTAACAGGTGAAGAGATTGCACAGGTTCATCTAAAAATAGGCAGATGGTACGCAGCAACTCCTTATGAGGAAGAGTTTTCTAATCAAATCATTGATCATCTTAACCGTTCAGTTGAGATCATCAATGATGATGAGACAATAGTAAGGCTTGCACAAGATAATTACAAAGCAGCTCTTCAGGCAAAAGCATCTACAGCATATGACATCGCTATTTTATACTTAGAAAAGAGTCTGTACGTTCTTGATAAAAAAGGATTTTCTGTAATTAAAGAGCCTTTGCTCTATATTGAGAACATGATTCAGCTTACTGAGTTAAAATATCTTACTTCTGACTTTTCAGGAGGTGATACCCTCTATAAACAAACAATGGAGCTTATCATAAAAAATATATATTTTGACTCACTTAAAGATTGCCAGTTATCCTTAAAAATCAAACTTCATCTTGTTGTTATAAATTCATGGATTGCACTAAACAGAATGGAAGATGCCCTGCTGAAAGGCGTTGAAGTTCTAAATGAGCTTGGCATTGCACTTCCTGTAGAAGATAACCCGTTTGTATATTATCCTTCTCTTGAGAAAATGTACGACACATCAAATATATCGGCTCTTCTTGATCTTCCGCCAATGAGAGATGAGATATATCTTTTAGCCCTTAATATTATAAACGCCATAATGTCACCGGCATATATGGTGTCGCCTAAATACTACCCCAAAATCTGTTATGTTGGATTAAAATTATGTATTGAAAATGGAAACTGTGCATCAGCCGCACATGTGTATGCCTTTTACAGTATGCTTTTGTGCGGCGTGATGTCAAGATATCGAGAGGGAAGCGATTTTGCACAGCTTGCCCAGACGCTTACCGGGAAATTTGATGCCAGAGCATATACACCAAGAGTCGAGATGATTGCCAATGCCTGTGTTGCACACTGGAACGCACCAGTTGAAAAGACCCTTGCCCCGCTTAAAAATGCAGTGTCAACAGGTTTGGAATATGGAGATATTGAGCATGCCTGTTACTCTGCAATGTATTACTGTATATATCTGTTTCTTAGAGGTAAAAACTTAGAAGATGTCAAAAAAGAGTGTGTCTATTTCTACAGTATGACCCAAGAGCTGAGGCAGCAGTTTCAGACAGTTTATATAGATATCTGGCATCAGTGCATCAATAATCTTACGTTTATTACTGATAATCCTCTAATACTATACTGTGATAAGGCTCGTGAAAACGCACTTTTAACCACACTTATCGAAGCAAATAACGTATCTGCTCTCTACTCTTTTTATCTTACAAAAGCCATTCTTGCCATTTTTTTTAATATGCCTAAACAGGCTCTTGATATGATTCAGGAGGCAGGCAACTATAAAATGGGAGTTGCCAGCCTTTATCATGAGCGAGAATATCATATTTACGAATCTGTGATCTTCTATCTTAACTTTCAATGTATGAACAATAATATATTTGACAACATTGAAGATGGCGGAATTGTCGATGGATTAATTAACAGCCAGATTGCCATTGATCTTCTTGAAAACAACTACCAATATTTTGAAAAGCTCTCTCACACAGCTCTTGATAACAATCTCTGCTGCATGCACCTTATCGATGCCATGATAAAGAGCATTAATAATGATCCAGATGCATGGAATGCCTTAAAAGGTGCAATGGCAAGTGCTCAGAATGCAGGATTTATACACATTACGATAATCGCCTTTGATCTTGGAATAAGGTATCTATACAACCTTGGTCAGAAAGATTTTGCCACATTTTATGCAAGAAAGGCTCTTGATATTATAGAGGCATGGGGAGCAACTGCTGTTGGATTTGATTTTGTAAAGCGTTACCCTGACTGTCTGAATCTTAACTTAGACAGCTCAACCACAGAACAAAACAACCCAATTCTAAATGCCGACTCCACAAATTATACCCATTCGCTTCGCAATATGAGGCAGTCGCTTGCAAATGTGAACTACAGCTTTGATTTAGCATCTGTTCTTAAAGCATCTCATGCAATTGCAGAAGAGCGGACGCTTGATACTCTGCTCAGAAAGATCATGGATATAATCAACCAGAATTCCGGCTCTCAGAGAGGCATTCTTCTTTTAAAAAAAGGTGATGAGCTGACTATTGAGGCACAAAGCGGAGTAGTACAGGGAAACATACATGATATTGGCTATCCAGAATCTGTTGTAAATTATGTTCAAAATACGCTCTCTCCTCTTATGCTCAACATGCCTTCAGCCAAACGTGAATTTGCAACAGATGCCTATATCTCAAGGGTCAATCCACAATCTCTACTGGCTCTACCTATTGTTTATAAAGGCAAACTCATTGGAATTCTCTACTTAGAGAACAGAAATATTCAAAAAGTATATTCAGATGAGCGTATTGAGATATTAAAACTTCTCTCAAATCAGGCAGCCATTTCTATTGTTCATGCCCGTCTATATCAGCAGGTGGTTGATCATGCAGCTCTTTTAGAAAAAAGGGTTAGAGCAAGAACAGCAGAACTTAACCGTTCTAATGAGATTCTTAAAAAGACTCTTGATAATCTTAACGCTGCTCAGGCGCATTTGGTTCAGCAGGAGAAGATGGCAGCATTAGGCAAACTTATTGCCGGAGTTGCCCATGAAATTAATACCCCTCTTGGAGCCATAAATACAAGTTCCGGCAATATCACAAGGGCGATTGTTCAGACTTTGGCAAATCTTCCCTCTTTGTACCGTATTTTATCTGATGATGAAGAGAAGATTTTTAATGAACTTATTGATCAGATTGAAAAAAATGATCAAATTTTAACAAGCCGTGAAGAGCGGAAGATAATACGGAGGCTGACAGAGGAGCTTACTGAGGCTGGTATTGAACATAGCAGAGAGAGAGCCTCAATGTTTGCCCAGCTAAGGGTCTATGAGAATCCGCTTAGATTCAAAGCTCTTTTGGCACATGAACAGAAGAGCTTTATTTTTAACATGGCTTACCATATTGCAGCAATTATCTCTAACAGCAACAACATACATACAGCAGTTGAGAGGGCATCAAAAATTGTCTTTGCATTAAAATCGTTTGCCCATTTTGATGGTCATGGCGTAAAAATTGAGTCAGATATTAAAGAAGGATTAGAATCTGTATTGACAATTTATAATAATCAAATTAAGCAAGGAGTTGAGTTAATCAGAAATTATAATGAAATTCCTAAAATATTATGCTATCCAGACGAACTTAATCAAGTGTGGATAAACCTTATCCATAATGCACTTCAGGCAATGGAATATAAAGGAACTTTAATAGTAGGTCTTGAAAAAAACGGTAATTTTGCGATCGTAACCATTAAAGATACAGGCTGCGGGATTCCAATCGAGATTCAGCCCAGAATATTTGAACCGTTTTTTACCACCAAACCGGCTGGAGAGGGAAGCGGTCTTGGTCTTGATATTGTGAAAAAAATTGTTGAAAAGCATGATGGTAAGATTACCATTGATTCTATAGAAAATAAAGGTACCGTATGTAAGGTATCAATTCCTATAGAGTAAAAGAGCAAATTATAGTCAGAAGGTAATTGTAGTAGTTATTGGAGAAGACGATGAGTAACAAAGGCGTAATTCTTTTTGTTGATGATGAAAATATAGTCTTAAATTCACTACGAACTCTTCTAAACCAGAGATTTGATGGAAATATTATAGTAGAAATTGCAGAGAGTGCCGAGGAAGCACTTGAAATTATTGAGGATATAATCCAAGATGGTTTGGAACTTCAAGTATTGGTTGTAGATTATATAATGCCGGGTATGAAAGGAGATGAACTTTTAGCCAATGTGCATAAACAACTGCCCTGTACTCGTAAAATCCTTCTTACAGGACAGAGCGATTTAGCAGGTGTAAAGAGAGCTATTAACGATGCTGATCTCTATAGTTTTATAGAGAAACCTTGGAATGATGAAGATCTGCTTCTAACTCTTCAAAGTGCTGTCCACTCCTACAATCAAGATAAAAAAATTGCAACCCAGAATGAAGAGCTGAAACTTGTAAATGAAGAGCTTATCCGTTTAAATCAAGAGCTTATAACCATGAATGAGCAGCTCGAAAATATTGTAAATAAAAGGACTCAAGAGCTTCTTGATAAAAATAAGGAGCTTGAACGCCTTGCAGTAACAGATCGTTTAACAGGTATCTATAACAGGCTTAAATTAGATGAGGTATTTCAACACGAACTTCAGAGATCAGAAAGATATGAGCTTGATTTTGGGGTGATTCTTATTGATATTGATCACTTTAAAGCTGTTAACGATACACATGGTCATCAGATCGGAGATACTGCTCTTATAGAGATAGCTGCTATTATTACAAAAAATCTAAGAAAGGTCGATATTTTAGGCAGGTGGGGAGGAGAGGAGTTTTTAATTATATGTCCTGAAACTAACGGCGATAACGCATCTATTATAGCTGAAAAACTTCGTAATGCTATTGATTCATTCCATTTTAGCGTTGCAGATCACATAACTGCAAGTTTTGGCGTTACATCATATAAAAAGTCAGATGATGTAAAAACAATTATGTTTAGGGCAGATGCCGCACTTTATAGAGCAAAAGAGAGGGGCAGAAACAGGGTTGAATATATCTAAGAGGAAGGGGTTTTATATTTTTATAGATTAATCTTTATCAATATTAAACAATACGTTAAATCAATCTTTATCCATCGGCATAACAATATTTCTAAGCCAGCCAATTATTGTATTATCCTTTAAAAGCTCCCGTTCATGAATATCAAGGTTCATGTTGATAAGATCAATATCTCCAAATCTATCCTTACGGGTGATGATTTTACGATCAGGGTCAAGCGTTTTTACAACCCGTGCCGGATTGCCGACTGCAATTGAGTTTGCAGGAATATCGCTTGATACTACAGCCCCAGCTCCAACAATGCTGTTCTCACCTATTGTTACCCCTTTGCATATTATAGCACTATCCCCAATCCAGACATTATTCTCAAGCCTTACAGGATATGCAGTATCTGGAGGAAGGCTTCTATCATAAATTCCGTGCCAGTCTGAATCTGTGATATAAGCACCGCTCGCAATCATGCAGTTGTCCCCAATAGTTATATCTTGTGCAGCACTTATTCTAACACCCGGGGAGATAAGCACATGATCGCCTATACGTATTCCCGGGATATCTTTTTTGTCTGACCATACTGTCAGCCGCGTCCGTTTATCAGATGATGCAAGAAGAGTGATATTATCTCCAATAGAGACCGGACCGCCAAAAATTTCGATATACCAAGGTTTTACTATATATGAATTCTTTCCAAGCCCATCAAGCTGAGGTTTAAGAAAGTGGTCAACATAGAGTTTTAAAAGTTTAAACCATATTTTTTTGATAAAGTATGGACGGTGATCTCTTCTCATTTTTTATATCCTGTATATTTCATATTTGATGCACTCGTAAAAAGTTTCAGCTATAAGTATTTGAGCTATATTTATTATAAAAATAAGTTTTATAATAAAAATTACTTTTGCAATGCTTTAAACCTAAATCCGTCCCATGAATCGTGGTTAAAAAGAGTTGATGCTGGTGTCAGACCATAAAGAGCGTCTGCTGCCATCAACACAACTGCGTTTGTCCACGATATTTTCTCTTCGGGCCAAATAACCATATCAGGAAATGTATAGCCGCACCAAAATGTGCTGTCATCGTAAATCCGCTCTTGTATCCAAGAAAAGACAATCCTTGCAAGTTTAGTGTTGCCCATAGCAGCAAGAGCAATAACAAACTCTGATGTCTCTGCCATTGTGATCCAAGGGCGATCTGAAACACAGCGAACCCCCTGCCCTTCTACCACATATTTTTTCCAATATTTTTCAACTCTCTTTACAGCAGCCTCTCCTGTTAAAGCACCAGACAAAATAGGATAGAACCAGTACATAGAAAAACGTGATTTGCTGATATTATATATATGGATATTATCTTTTATTGTTCTTCCAAGTTTTTCAAAAGCGTTTTCCCAGCGGGGCATCTTTATGCCGAGCAGATAGGCTATAGAGAGGGCACATCTTAAACTCATATAAATAGAACTTGAGCCGGTCAAAAGTGCCATAGGATCGGTTTTGCCCTCCGGGCTTTTTGCCCAATATATCTCCCCTCTTTCTGTCTGAAGACTTAGGGCAAAATCGATGCCTCTTTGAACAGGCAGCCACATTTTTCTTAAAAAAGCCTCTGCGTGCCTATTTAAATTACCATATTTAATATTTTTGTTCGTTAAATCTTGATCAGCCCACCTTACAAGCCATGTGTGAAATACACCGGCAGCAATATAAGCAGACATATTGCTCTCCATAGTTCTATCTTGAGGCTCGCCATTTATATAAGATGAAAACCACGATCCATTAGGATTTTGATTTTCTATAAGCCAATTAAAAGCTCGTTCAGATTCTTTGAAAAATCCGCCGATATTCAACCCCATTGCAGATTCAACCAAATCCCATGGGTCAGTTTTTCCCCCATCATGCCAAGGAATCTCTCCAGAAGGCTTTTGAAGTTCTGCAATCATACCAGCTAACGAATCAATATTCAGTGCAGGGGAAGGTTTAAGCTCAAGGTTTTTCATCTCCATCAAAATATTCTCCTTGGTCATAATGTCTTTGTTAAATGGTAAATAGAGCTTATTTACCAAAAGATATGCTTAATGGCAAGCTGCTGTTCGACAAAAGATTGATATATGAATATTAATTCATTATTTTTATTTAAAAGCCGTTGTTTATCAACAGATAAAAAATAGCATCATATTAGAATCAAAGGATACAAATAGAATCATAATTCTATTTTAATAGTCTGAAATAAATAAAAATTTTTATTTTTCAATTTTAAAAAAATATTTTTAAAAATACTTGACATCTGCATCTGACTTCTGTTATTCAGAAATGAATACTCATTCACAGTTAATGAAAAGTATTATTAATTTATATACAGGAGGTCGTCATGAGTAGAAAAATCAGAAAGGCTGCGGTAATCGGTTCTGGAATAATGGGTGGTGGTATTGCTGCTATTCTTGCCGGTGCCGGAGTAAATGTACTGCTTCTGGATATTGTTCCTTTTGACTTAAAAGAGGAAGAGAAAAACGATCCAGCAGCAAGGAATAGACTTGT
Source organism: uncultured Desulfobacterales bacterium (assembly GCA_964539635.1). GTDB lineage: Bacteria > Desulfobacterota > Desulfobacteria > Desulfobacterales > Desulfobacteraceae > Desulfamplus. The sequence continues at coordinate 27,556 of CAZIJN010000033.1, forward strand.
TAAAGCAGGCATGGATGCAGCACTTGCATCTGCCCCATCTCTTTTTATGAGCAAAAAAGATGCAACAAGAATCCAGATAGGAAACCTTGAAGATGATTTTAACAAACTTGCTGATTGCGATTGGATTTGCGAGGTTGTTGTTGAAAATCTTAAGATCAAGCAGAATCTTTTTAAACGAATTGAAGGTATCAGAAAACCTGGTGCAATTGTAAGCTCTAACACTTCAGGCATTCCATTAAAGGATATGTCAGAAGGACTCAGCTTAGAGTTTAAACAGCACTTTATGGGAACACATTTTTTCAATCCTGTCCGCTATATGCATCTTCTTGAACTTATTCCGGGTGCTGAGACTCTACCGGAAGTTCTTAATTTTGTGGCATCATTTGGTGAAAAATATCTTGGAAAGGGTATTGTATGGGCAAAAGATACTCCAAACTTTGTAGGTAACAGAATTGGAGTTCACGGCATTGGTGCTGTTATGGTTGCAATGCTTGAAGATGGTCTTACAATTCCTGAAGTTGATGCTCTGTTTGGTTCTGCTCTTGGTCGTCCAAAAACAGCAATATTCAAAACTTCAGACCTTGTTGGTCTTGATACTATGTGTCATGTTGCTGCAAACTCATACAATCTATGCCCAGACGATGAGCAGAGAAACGCCTTTGTTGTACCCGATTTTGTAAAGCAGATGGTTGAGAAAAAACTTCTTGGCAACAAGACAAGAGCCGGCTTTTACAAAACTGACTTAACCCCTGAATGGAAAAAAATCAAAAAAGTTATCAATCCAGCAACTCTTGAGTATGAAGATCTTAACAAAGTTTCTTTCCCCTGTTTAGATGAGGCAAAGAAAAAGGGAACTTTAGCTGAAAAGGTACAGTGCGTACTCAAAGGTGATGACAAAGGTGCAAAATTTGCTTGGAAGATAGCTGCAATCAGTTTCCAATACGCTGCAAACCGCATTCCTGAAATTTCAGATACCATTATTGAGATTGATAACTCCATGAAGTGGGGCTACAATTTCGAGATGGGTCCATTTGAGATGTGGGATACATACGGAGTTGCTGAAGCTGCGGAGAGAATGAAAGCAGAAGGGTTTGCTGTTCCTGCTAATGTTATGGCTATGCTCAATGCCGGCAATAAATCTTTCTACAAACTTGAAAATGGCGTTAAATATTTCTATGATTTTGCCTCTTCATCATATAAGCCGGTTCCAGTAAGCAAAACAGCTATATCTCTTGCTGCTGCACGTGCAAATAATAAAGTTGTTATTGATAATGCCTCTGCAAGCCTCATTGATATTGAAGATGGAGTATTCTGCTTAGAGTTCCATACAAAGATGAATGCTCTTAATGCTGAAATTATCGACACTATTGATACGGCTCTTGACTATGTTGATGCAAACGGCATTGGTCTTGTTATTGGAAATCAGGCTGGTGGAATGCCAGGTGCATTCTCTGCTGGTGCTGATCTTTCACAGATTTCAAAGATGTGCCATGAGAAAAAATTTGCAGAGATTGATGCTTTTCTTGCAAGAGCACAGGCTGGTATCCAAAAAGCAAAATATGCTCCATTTCCTGTAGTTGCAGCTCCTTACGGCATGACTCTTGGCGGCGGCTGTGAAACCTGCTTAGGTGCAGATAGAATCGTTGCACATGCAGAGCTTTATATGGGTCTTGTTGAGATCGGTGTAGGTCTTCTTCCTGCAGGCGGAGGTTGTTTAAATATCTGGAGACGCTTTATTGATGCTGTCCCAGCCGGTGTAGATAAAGAGATCGATCTTGCCAAACTATTTGTTGGTGCATTTATGAACGTTGCAATGGCAAAAGTTTCTATGTCCGCAGCTCAGGCACGTTCCAACGGCTTTTTGAGTGCTAATGACCGCATTGTGTTCAACCGTGATAATTTAGTCGGCGAAGCTAAAAAAGAAGTTCTCAAAATGGTTGATGATGCTTATGCTCCACCAATGAAAAAACCTGTACGCGTGATGGGAAATGCTGCTCAGGGTATGATCAATGCAGAGCTGTTTAACATGCTCAATGGAAAATTCATGAGCGAATATGACTCATTCCTTGCTAAACGCATTGCTTATGTAATGAGCGGCGGTGAGGTCAATAAAGGAACTGAAGTTCCAGAAGAGACTATCTTAAAACTTGAAAGAGATGCTTTTGTTGATTTTGCAAAAGAAGAGAAGACAGTTGCAAGAATTGATCACATGCTCAAAACTGGTAAACCGCTCAGAAACTAATTTAAGGAGGATTTCAAATGAGAGATGCATATATTGTACAGTCAGTAAGAACCCCTGGCTGCAAGCAAAAAAGGGGTCAGTTTAAAGAGACAAGACCCGAAGAACTCCTTTCATTTATCATGAAAGAAGCGGTAGCAAGAACTCCAGGTCTAAAACCCAGCGATATTGAAGATGTAATGTGCGGCTGTGCATTCCCAGAAGCTGAACAGGGTCTTAATATTGGAAGAATTGCGGCTAAAATGGCAGGATTTCCAGACAGTGTATCAGGTGCTACAGTAAACCGTTTTTGTGCATCAGGACTTGAGGCGATTGCCCTTGCATCTGCAAGAGTCCAGATGGGCTGGTCAGAGATCACAATGGGTGCTGGTGTTGAGTCTATGACTTTTGTGCCAATGGGCGGAAATGTTCCAAGACCTCATCCTACATACTCTATTGAAGACCCTTCAATGTATATTTCAATGGGTATCACAGCAGAGAATGTTGCCAATCGGTATAATGTTTCAAGAGCAGATCAGGATAAGTTTGCTGCTGAGTCTCAGGCAAAAGCTGCACGGGCTGCAAAAGAGGGGCTTTTTACAGAGATAGTTCCTACTCCTGCATACAAATATGTACGACAGGCTGATGGAACATACAAAAAAGAGCAGTTTATCGTATCTATTGATGACGGAATAAGACCAGAAACAACCGCAGAAGGTCTTGCTAAAGTTCGTCCTGCTTTTGCTGTAAACGGAAGCGTTACTGCTGGCAACTCTTCACAGACAACAGACGGTGCTGCTGCAACCATTATTGCATCAAAGGCAAAATGTGATGAGCTTGGACTTAAACCAATTGCAAAACTTGTAGCTTACACAAGCGTTGGCTGCAGATCTGATGAGATGGGCGTAGGTCCTCGTTATGCCATTCCAAAAGTGCTTGAAGTAGCCGGCATGAAGATTGAAGATATTGATATTTTCGAGATTAATGAGGCATTTGCATCACAAGCTCTTTACTCAATCCGTGAGCTTGGACTTGAAAACTCAATGCACAAGATAAACATTCACGGCGGTGCAATCGCTCTTGGTCATCCATTGGGATGCACAGGTGCAAAGCTGACTGCAACATGCCTTGCAAACCTCAAAGAGGTTAAAGGTAAATATGGTGTTGTCTCAATGTGTATCGGCGGTGGAATGGGTGCTGCTGCTATTTTTGAGATGGTATAATAAAGTTGTAGTTTTTCTTTTAGACACTTTATATTTCTGTTTTTAAACTAACTTCTCGGATGTGCCTTATCATAGACCTCCATCAGCTTGTCAATAGTAACATGGGTATATATCTGTGTTGTAGATAAGCTGGCATGTCCGAGAATTTCTTGTATCCCTCTAAGATCAGCACCTGCGTCAAGCATATGGGTTGCAAACGAATGTCTGAGCATATGCGGAGATACATGAATTCTGAGGCTGCACTCATTAACAATCTTCTCAAGAATACGCCTCATTGATCTATCTGTAAGCCGAGTTAAATTTTTATTCAAAAATAGAGGCGTAAATCTATGCCCTAACATGTGTCTGTATTGAAGTATTGCATTTAAAGCTCTCTCTCCTACAGGTACAACTCTCTCCTTTGCTCCCTTGCCTGAAATTTTAATAAACTGCCTGTCAAAATCAATATCATCAAAATTAAGTGCTGCCATTTCAGATACTCTAATACCAGTTGAGTAAAATGTCTCAATAATGGCAAGATTTCTCTTTCCAAACACAGAATCTGCTTTGATAGAGTCTAACATAAAAAATATATCATCTACTGTTAGAAAATCTGGAATTTTACGAGGCACCTTTGGTCGTGGCACCAGATCCGCTGGATTGACTTCAATTGCTCGGTTTCGGGCAAGATTATCAAAAAATGATTTAATAGCTGAAAGTTTTCTTGCAATAGAGCTTTTTTTAATTCCGCTGCCAGATAGATAGACAATATACTCTCTAACAATTGTTTTATAATTTTTTTGTACAAGAGATATAAACAGCTCATCAGTTAAATGTTCTGTTAAGCTGTTTTGTTCAATATCAAATTTATACTGCTGCTCAAGATAGTTGATATAGTCTGTCAAATCTTTTTTATATGCAGTAATGGTATGTGCAGAGTATCCTTTTTCAGCTTCAAGAACATCTATAAATGATTGTAAAAGATTGAGCATCTATTCCCTCTACTAAATTATCTTTAGTGTAACTCCCTCTATCTTAAACTCTCTTTAAAATAGAGATTCATTTCTCTTTTAAAAAGAAGAACCCATTACGCCCATAATCTGCTTCATATCCCCCCACACTAACCGTTTCATCTCTATATCAGCCATAATTTGAGAGGGGTGATAAGTCGGCATAAGATGAGAGCCTTTATAATTATGAAATTTTCCTCTTGAAGTTGTAACCATGTACTCTCTTCCCATCAAAATTTTTAGTGCATGATCTCCAAGCGTGCATATTATTTTAGGATTTAATCCATTAGTACTGGCTTTAATATCATTTATGTACTGTTCAGTCTTTTCTCTAATAGAGTTTACCTGTTGACGAACTTGTGGAATACCTTTTTTATAATCAAGAACGGGAAAGGTGCATAAGCATACTGTATCTCTTCTAAGATTCATAGCTTTGAGTATTTTACTAAAAAGCTCGCCTACAGGATCATCATAAACAAAATGTTCCGCGAAAAAAAATAGTTGAGAGTTAATATCTCCTTCACAGCAGATATCACTATCAACATCAGCAGTTATAATATTATTGACTGGATTATCAACTCGATTATTCGCTCGATTTGGGGCATTTGCCTTATTAACGATTGGAGTATGAGTATCTTTAAAGTTTGCGGGTTTATTGCCTTGAGTCTGTTTTGTAGGGGTTTTATTTGAGGTATAAGATGAGCTGCTCTGTTTTAATCCCCAACTATTTATTATCTTTATAGAATCTTCAGAAATATCAAGATACTCTACCCCTATCTCCCTATTCCAAGAAAATAGAGCTGATATATCCTCAAATATGCCAAGAAATTCGTTTTTTAACACTATCCTATTCCATCTCAACTATTTTTTGCAATTTGTCCTTGCAACAATATGATCAAGAAGCCTGTGGGCAACCGCTATTTTATCCATAAGAGGCAGCTCGTCTGTTGTTCCGTCTCTGAAAAAAAATTTAACCTTATTTGTATCAGATTCAAATCCAGAATCCTTTACACCCACAATATTGCCGACAATCATATCCAAATTTTTCTTCTCCATCTTTGATACTGCATAGACATCAAGATTATTTGTCTCTGCTGCAAAACCTGCAAGGAACTGATGTTTCTCTTTTTTTTGACCAACCATTTTAAGGATATCAGGATTTTCTGTAAGCTCAATTGAAAGAGATGCAGTTGGATTATCATGCTTTTTTATCTTATTCTCATGAGATACTGATGGTCTGTAATCAGCAACCGCTGCCACCTTAATAATAATATCGGCATCTTTCATAGTATCAAGCATTGCATCAGCCATCTGTTTTGCACTCTCTACTCTTATAACATTAACACCAAAAGGAGCGGCTATAGATACTGGACCTGAAACCAAATTGACTAAAGCACCTCTCTTTTCAGCCGCCTGAGCAACTGCATATCCCATCTTTCCAGACGAGTGGTTGCTTATATATCTTACAGGATCAATGGCTTCTCTTGTAGGACCTGCTGATATTAGAATCTTTTTACCCTTTAAATCTTTTGGAAAGAAAATCTTTGCAAGCCTGTCAAAAATCAGCTCAGGCTCAGGCAGCCGCCCTGCCCCGCTTGTTTTACATGCAAGTTCTCCTGTTCCGGGTTCAAGTATAAACATGCCGTCTTGCTCTAAAATATCAAGATTCCGCTGCACTGCTCTATTTTCATACATATGCGTGTTCATTGATGGACATATTATTACAGGAGATGTAACTGCCATCATCATAGTTGAGAGTGCGTCGTCTGCAATTCCGTTTGCTAACTTTCCGATCATATTTGCTGTAGCAGGTGCAATAACAACTGCATCAGCCTGATTTGCCCACTCTATATGGTGAACTGAAGCATCTTTTGAGTTAATGATTCCAGTTGAATCAAAATCAAAAAGAGCGGTCATAACATCATTTTCTGAAAGTACCCTAAAAGTTGTCTCTCCAACAAATTCCATAGCAGAGCGTGTCATTGCAACTTTTACATCTGCACCTGCCTTTTTTATAAGTCTTAGAAGTTCAACCGATTTATAGGCGGCAATACCTCCACAAACACCCAAAATGATTGTTTTATCTTTCAGCATATTCATTGAACCTTTCAAGATTAAAGTTTAACTGCCTCTTTTTCTACTCAAAAAGATTTTCACTCTCTATTTTACCGCCGCTGCTTCCAGAATCTGCCCCTGAACCTGAACTATAACTTGATCCTCCATAATTGGAATTTGAAGAGTTAGAATTTGAAGGCGTGCCGCTAAAAGAGCTTGAAGCTGCCTCTCCAAATGAGGGGGCAACTCCTATCTCTGCATAAGTGTAATATTCTCTATCTCTAAGGCTTATAACCGCCCATCTTGATACCTTCTGAAAGATCAATATTGTTGCAGTTGGCGATCTTATCTGGCTTATAATACTCCAGTTATCTTTTTGCATATTGCTATTAAAAAATTTCAAAAGAGAGTCTTTATCTATTCTGCCTTTTAGGGTAATTATGCCTGATGTGTGTCCCGGCGTGCTTACAACCACTGTAGAGCTGTTGTCAATCTTCATATCTCTTGGAACAAGAATATCATCAAAATCATAATATACAGCGTTTGGCTGGCTTGATGCCTTTGCTGTTGAAGTTGTTTTCTTATTAGAACCAGAAAAAAGACTGTTGCTGCAACCTGAAATTAGAAAACATGAGATAAGAGCAATAGATATAATTTGTAAATAAAATATTGTATCTCTCTTTGAACTATTACTAAAGATAATATTTAAACGATTAATAGACATTTTACCTCCATATATAAAAAATTAAAAACTTGTTGAAAAGCATTAGTTTAAACAGAAGATTATAAGCATGAAAACAGTTTGAAGATTATAACCATGAGAATCAATAGCAGATTCTCATGGTTTGAGGGGTTAATTTTGAAGGATTGCGATCAAATAGTTGGTAAAATAATTTTTTTACATCTATTTTGCAGAGGATGCTGACCCACTCTTTGCAATTACCCATACAGCATGAACAACACCGGGTAGATATCCAAGCAGTGTAAGCACAATATTTATCCAGAATTGTTTGCCTATTCCAACCTCAATAAAAACTCCAAGCGGCGGTAATAGAACAGAAAGTATTATTTTGACCAGCTCCATGTTTATCTTCTCCTTTTTTATAATAAATTAATTAAAAAGTTCCTATTACTATGAATTGAAACCAGCAATAGATATTTAAGCTTTGAATAGAAGTTATCTCTTTTAAGATTTATAATCAAGTTTTGAGTCAGAATTTCTATTTTAGATGCCCCTATTTTTTCTCTTTTGGATCAGAACTCTCTTCTTTTTTAATGCCCATTGATTGATCTATGTTTGCGATTATATCATTACCTTCATATGTATTTAGAAAAAATGGATAGAGACTCTCAGAAGATAGGGCTGGATAATTTCCATCTGCATCTTTGTTGTAAATAACAAACGAAATCTCTTTATCTGCCGACTCTTTAATGGAAACTTTTGATATCTCTTCTATACCCTTTTCTTTAAATTCGTTTTTGCTCTCTGTGTCGGTAAAGCTATGGCATTTTAGGTCTGATAGTGTGGTCAGAATTTTCTCAAGAGCTTCATGCGCCTTATTATCAACTATTGGTTCATTCTCATTATTATCAACTGTTTTTACATCTTTATTGCCATCAACAGGCTTTTTGTCTTTGTTATGATCAACAGGTTTTCCATCTTTAAGTGCAACAGTTTTAACAATATCACCTTTTTTCAGGGTAATGGAGCTGATTTTATTCTTATCAAATGATAAAACCTTTTTATCTCTTAGCTCATTAATAGTTTTATCAAAATCATTTCGGAAACTTTTTTCAGCATGATAGACACTATTACTGTTATCTAAGGCTACAAAAGTGTGACGAAAAGAGGGGGCAGTTTTTCCGATTGCAAAATTTCTGACTGTCTCAGCCTTAGATTTAACAGTAACATTAATTCTATTTTTAGCATCAAGCTCATAAGGTGCTAAATTTCCGCTTTCAGAGACCAGAGCAGATAGCTTTAATGCTTTTATTATATCAACCATCTTTGTAATGCTCTCTTGATCAGCAGGATAATTTTTATCAGAAACAGCTCCTGAAACTACCCAAGAGCCATCTTTTTTTGAGATCAGAATTTTATTATCTTTATCACCGTTCTGCTTAATATCTTGCTGGCTGCTGATATCTTGCTTACTCTCCCCTTTTTGAATAGCAATTTCAGTTATATCTGCAACATTAATCTCAGGAATCGTAGGCAGTGTATAGTTATCTCTATCTGTTTTTTTAGTTACAAGATAGGCTGATAAAGCAATAATTATCAACCCAAGTATGACATACTCTTTTTTCATTATTTTTTTTATCCTCCATTTCTGAACAATTGTCTCACTTAAACGGTGTAGTAAACTTTATTAAAATCATAGAATATTATTTCTGGAATTGAAGTTTAATACTCTTTTTTCTTGACGATCTTCTTGCCCAAAAACCAAAACCAAATAAAATCACTAAAACAGGCAGCCCCGCGATGTTAAATATCTTGATAAAAGTTCTTGCAATCGGCGAGGTATCTTCAAGTGGATTTAATGTCTGATTTTTGCTTCTCATTTGAGCAATAGCATCTTTATCATTAAGATGATCGATCACATTAAGGATAAATGCAGCGTTAGTTGTTCTGCCGTCAGGATCAAGCATGTTATCTTGAAGCATTGAAGAACATGCCATTACAAATATTTTTGCAGGTTTCCCTTTTGTAATTACACTGTTTGCAACCTCTATTTTGGCGATCTCATCTTTATTCTCCTCAACTATCTTTTGACGCATATCGTCAGTATTGCTTTCACCAATCTCACCTTTGTTTTCAGGTGCATTAATAGGTTTGTTCAGAGCATCATTGAGCGTACTGTCATCAGACTCTTTTGCATCAACACTTTTATCAGCCTCTTTATCAACCTCTTTTTGAGGAATGGATTTGCCTGCAAAATAGCTTGGGAACTCGCCATCAAGCATATAGGCTAAAGCGTATGATTTCATCTGTGAGGCATCTGATGGAGGATTCATAAACATTGGATTTAGATTTATATTATCACGCATAAGCCATGATTTTTCTGATGAGGAAAAGAGTTTTGTTGCCTTTATTCCATTCTGCTCAAGCTGCTTTTCGTCCAACTCCAGCGGTGATATTTTCATGGCAATAATACCCTTGATATTATTCATATAAAGAGGTGAATTATTGATGTTTGCATCTTTGATAATCGGAGCAAAATATATCTTCTGCTCTCCTCCACCCTGATTTTGAGATTTCTGCTGTTTGTAGCAGTTATCATCAAGAATATACGATCGATCAATTTTTACTCCGTAGTGGTTAAGGAGCTTCTCAAGTCCTGTATCTATTGGAAAATACTGAGGTCCTCCTCCAAAAGGCATCTGCTGTGTCGGCATAACCTCATTAAAGGTATCCATGAAAAAAGCAATGTTTGTCCCTTTCATTAATGCCTGATCAATCTGAAAAAGCTCATAATCTGAAAACGGTTCAGTCGGTCTTGCAATAATAAGTGTTTTAAGTCCTTCAGGAACACTCAGAGCAGCAGACGCTCTGCTATCTTCTGATGGATTAGGGTTATTGCCAGCACTATCTTTCAGATTGATGCTCTGTATTGAATATCTCTCTGAAATAAGATGGTTAAATGCTGTCATTGAACTTTGCTGCTGCCCCTGCATCATCATTGCCATATTATTATCCATCAATGTGTGAGTGCCGTGGTCTGCAAGATATCCGATATTTTCATTTATGCCGATCATGGTCTCCATTGTCTGTGTAAACAGCTCTTCAAGTGATTCTGGATCAATCATCTGATATGTAGTGCCGATTATAGGAATATTTATGCTGCTTATAAGCTGGGTTGTCTTGAACTTATCTTTATATTCCATAACAATTCCAGCAGCACCATTTCCAGCAGCAATCCCTTTTTGTGGAATTTCAGGCCACTGCATAACCATAATGTTGTATTTTTTAGACAGATCATCAATATTGGCTCTGTTGTCAGAGGAGTTCAATGTGCTGCTCAAATCAATATGGTTATAATCTATTTTGCCAAGACTTCTTGTATTTAGCTTATCAATAACCTTTTTAATCTGATCAGGCATTGTTGAAAGCTCGTCCAACCCCATAAGAGGTGCAACTTTTTCAAGCGAAGAGGAGAGATAAAGCGTGATTTTAACCTTCTCATCAAGTGCAAGCAGTGCACTCACCTTGTTGTTGAGCTTCTGGATTGCAGAGGTCAGAGCATACTCAAGCCCGTCTGTTGAGGCAATCGCAGGAATTTTTTCCATCATATCCCCATGAATAATCACAAGCCCCATGTATGCTTGCTGAAATTTTACCTCATCGTTTTCAATCACCCTTATCTGGACAGGAGATATTCCGTAATCTTCTGCCATATCTCTATTTATATTTGCCTTTTCAGTAACGCCTGCCTCTGTGGCTGTAACATCGTAAAACTTGTAGTTGAAAAATTTACCGCTTTTTGCAGCATACTCTTCAAGCAGATCGTTAAGATAACGTTCCGTATTATTATGCGGAGCAGGCAGATTTTTAGTAAAAAATACCTTTATGGTCAAAGGCTCAGAAAGTGTTGAAACAACTTTATGGCTTGCATCTGATATTGAGTATATCTTGTTTGACGTTAAATCAAATCTGAAAAACAGCGTAACTGCTGCAATGTTTATCAAAACCACTACAACCATATAGATCAGAAATTTAAACCAGATGCCTTTATTGCTAAACTTACCTTTATTGTTAAACTCTTTCACTTTATTTGTCCCCTCCTTCGTAATCGAGCTATTTTTCAAATCTTTTTTATCGTCTATCTTGTTCATAACGCCATTTTTCTCCTTAATTTCTCTCCTGCATCACAAGATAAGTTCCAAAAAGTCCTATAAAAATTATACTTAAGAAATAGATAATATCTCTTGAGTCTATTACACCTTTTGCAATGCTCTGAAAATGGGCATTAGCACCAAAAAAGGAGACAATTTCGGTAATCGAGGCTGGTACAAAAAAGAGAAGCTGATCAAATATCGTCAATGTAAAACAGATTGCTGCTCCGATTATAAAAGCTACAATCTGGTTTCGTGTTAGAGACGATGCAAAGATTCCAACAGCACAAAATGCTCCAGACAAAAGAATAGTTCCTATATATCCTCCAATAACAGGACCAGGATCAATCTCACCGATAAATGAGATAAATATCGGGTAGGAGAGAGTTGGAAGAAGCATGCACACTGAAAAAAGAGTTGCAGCTAAAAATTTACCTACTGCAACATCGGCAAAAGAGACCGGCATGGTTAATAGAATCTCATAAGAACCTACATTCAGCTCTTCAGAAAATAGACGCATGGTTACTGCTGGTATCACAAACGCAAATATTATCGGCAGCATTGAGAAAAAATTTCTCATGTCTGCTGTATCAAAAAGAAAAAATGTGGAGAAGAAAAACCAGCCAGTTACAATGAGAAATATTGAAATAACGATATATGCAATTGGTGATATAAAATAATCTTTAAACTCTTTAGATGCTATATTAATAATCTGTTTCATTGTTAGATTCCTACGGGGAGGTGGTTATTATTTTAATTTCCTCTTGTCAATTCATGGAATATACTTTCAAGAGTCTCTGATTCTCTTGAGAGCTGGGCAATAATCCAGTTTGTCTGTTTGATTTTAAGATATATATCTTTTCTTATATCATTTGAACTGATGCTTTGAATCTCAAATGATGACAATCCCTTCTCAATCGGCTCTTTTTGAATAATTTCAATATCAGGATCAACGCTTTTTAACAGCTTTACAACTTGATCTGAATCTGCATCATATAAAGAGAGGTGGATAACAGCACTTGATGAGGCTCGGCTTTTGAGCTTCTGAGTAGAGTCGTCAGCAACAATTCTGCCTTTGTTTATAATCACAATTCTGTCACATGTTGCCTCTGCTTCACTTAGAATATGGGTAGAAAAAATTATGGTCTTCTCCTTTCCAATCTGCTTTATAATCTCTCTAATTTCTGCAATCTGGTTAGGGTCGAGTCCAGATGTCGGCTCATCAAGCACAAGAATTTCAGGATCATTCATCATTGCATGAGCAAGACCAACTCTCTGCTTCAACCCTTTTGAAAGCTCATCAATTGAGTTGTGCATTATGTTGGATAGTCCGCACAATTGAGAAAGCTCTTTAAGTCTTGAAGGAATTTTATCCTTTTTAATTCCTCTTATATTCGCAACATAAGCCAAATAGTCATAAACCAGCATATTGTGGTATAGTGGAGCAGATTCAGGCAGATAGCCCATCAGCTCTTTGACTGCAAGGCTGTTTTCAGCAATTGATATATCTTTGACTATAATATCTCCGGCTGTTGGTTTTAAAAAACCGGTAAGCATTCTTAAAGTTGTTGTTTTACCAGCACCGTTAGGTCCAAGAAGTCCGAGAATTTCACCCTTCCTGATCTCAATATTTATACCATCAACCGCACAAAAGCTATTGTAGTATTTGGTCAGATTTTTGACCTGTATCACAGCTCCTCCTTTACATACTTAATGTTTTTTTCATACTTAATTAATAGTTATTAATATCAATTAACACTTATCTAATCGTTTAAAGCATTTTTTATAAAATTTAACATTTGCATAACAACGCCTGCTGTCTATTAATCAAAATTCCATATTTTGAAAAATATAATAAAAAAATATTGAATTTAAAGAGCATGTTTTAAATATTTAAGTTGATATTTATACGGTTCAAAGATTATAAACAGAAGCTAAGTTATAAATATTTTTAACAAAATCATTAAATTATAAATTTTTAAAAAGGAGAAATTTACAATGTTCATTTCCAAAAAAAATTACAAAATGTTCGTTTTTATTTCAATTCTCTGCTCTTTGTTCTCAGCAGCAGCACTTTTTTATTCAAAAAATGTATCAGCTCAATCTATAAACGATATTATGTTTATGACCGAAAATTATCCTCCATTCAATTTTGAACAAAATGGCACGCTGCAAGGAATCTCTGTTGATCTTATGGAGGAGATGCTCAAAAAAGCAGGCTCTAATAAAACCCGTAAAGATATTCAGCTCCTTCCATGGGCACGCGGGTATCACTATATTCAAAATGAAAAAAACACCTCGCTTTTTGCCATGACCAGAACTGAAGAGCGGGAAAAGCTGTTCAAATGGGTAGGACCTATCGCAGAGGCAACGATTGTTCTTACAGCAAGCAAGGAACGCAAATTATCTATAACCTCACCAGAAGATATGAAAAAATATAAAATCGGTGCGGTGATTCAAGATGTCGGCGAGCAGCTTCTTATAGAGGCTGGAGTTCCAGCAAAGGATATTGACAGTACCGGCGGTACCAATGCTATCAGCAAATCTATAAAAAAAATGAACCTCGGAAGATTAGACGCTTTTGCATACGATCAAAATGTTTTGAAATGGGAATTAAAGAAGCAGGGTTTTGATGTTAATCTATATGAAACTGTCTATGTTCTAAAATCTGGAGAACTCTATTACGCATTTCACAAAGATACGCCCGATGATATTATCCAAAAGATGCAAGAATATCTTGATGCACTCAAAAGCGAAGGTGTATATCAAAAGATTAGAGATACTTATCTCAAGTAGCCTTTTCTGAAATATTTTTATCTTCTGTCTGATTATTTGCAGGAGAAGAAGATTGTTGACGGTTATCCTGCCCTTGTAATGGCTGATATTGTTCGATAATTGAACTCTTTTCAATAAAAGATGAAAGCTCCTGCACACTCCTTAAAAGCCCGCTCATTGATTTTTCAATATTCTGGCAAAATGGATCATTATCTCCTAAATTTTGTCTTGATTTCTCAAGAAGGGCTTTTCCTGCTTCCCAATGCTGAAAAAGCTCTTTAAACAGCTCTTTTCTCTGCGAATGTCTCTGTTTTTCTGCAAGAATAACATCTTCAAGTTTTCTGATTGAATACTCAACAAGTGCGTCTCTGGGTGTATCGTTATCCTTTGCTATCAACTCTAAAATATCAAGAGTTTTTCTGCTCAGTACAAAGGTCTTCTGAACTCTGTTGATTTTATTGAAATGTCTTATTCTTATACTTGATGCAATATCATTTAAAGATTTAGCGTCATCTATCAAGTGATCAAATAGAGATTTCTGCTTAATGCCAAGATGAATCGCAACAAGACTTAATGAATCAATAGCTTGTTCAGACAGCTTAAAAGTTGCTCTTACAGATTGTTTTCCCCTTAAATCAATTTCAATTGATCTGCCTGCAAAGAGTGAATTTTTAGCATTTGAATCTGTGTTATTTTCATTTGTCATAAGAACTCCTTTTTTTCGGAAGATTATATAACCTATAAAGCCAACAGGTTGAAATTATAATCTTAATTCTAATATCAGCTTTTATATCACAAAAAACAAAAATCTTACATTATTATTTTTCATGAAATCAAAATAATCATAAAAAATTAATTTTAAATTGTCTAAAAATGATAATATTTAATGGCAAAAAAAGAAGTGTTCATTGAGGCAGTTTGTGTTTATAAAAATTTGGAATATGGCTAATTGAAGAAAGATTGCAAGAATTATTAAAGCCTAAAGCCCATAATTTCAGCAATTCTTATAGCACCTGCTGTTAAAAGCAAATAAATAATTAATGTAATAAGTTTAGACTGTGAAGTAAATTTCAATGCTGTACCAGATGATTTTTTTAACTTTGGAATAAAACCATGTTTAAAGGTTATTGAGTTGCTTTCATCTAATATGAGATGCGTAAAAAATCCTAATAATATTGAAAATGATACTGCAACAGCCATAATTTTACCTGAAGGTATAAATATTATAAATCCAGTTTCAGCACATAAAATGGCAAACGGAATACTGTGCATTATTCCTCTATGAATAGTTATCCTTTTAATAAGTTCACATAGTGCATATTTAATCATAAGATATGAGATTACAAAATAGGTGATAATAAATTCAGGTGTAATTTCCTCAAATGTTGGAAAAGTACCAAGTTTAGCTGGAAATAGTGTGAATTGATTTGGAATAAAATCAAATTTAGAATTTAAAATGATTAATGCGGAAGAAAATAAATTTGTTAAATGGATAAAAAAAGTTTCAAGATAGGGTAAGATATATAGCCATATAGCTGCAATTTCTTTGAAAAATAGAACAGGTATAATCATGGATAAAAATGTGAAGAAAATAGAAAAAGGTCTGCTTGTATCGCTATCAAGATCAGGCAATAAACCACCTATAATTCCTGTAAAGAATACTCCTGACAACTGGATTGGTGTAAACATCAAGGGATATTTGAACATAAAAAAAGCAGAAGTTACGGCACCAGCAGCAACCCCACTGTAAAGATGAGTTTTAAATCCAGACATAAAATTTTACAATACCGTAATCAAATTATTATCAAATTAAAACGTATAACGATAATCAAAGCAAAGGAAAAGTTAAAGCAAATAAAGATAGAATAAGTTAAAGATATATTTAGCTAAAAATAGAAAAAGCCAATTGCATAATATATAATAGAGATTATAA
>CAZIJN010000034.1:0-41635 GCA_964539635.1 uncultured Desulfobacterales bacterium
ACTCTGTTGTCTCGTGAACTTCTTCTTCTGTTTCTAATTTTCTAAATGTGTTCTCGCAAAATGGTATGTATTTCCACCATTCAGGGTCTATACGTTTTTCTTTCATTGCAGCACCTCCGCATATTTTTGAGGTATCATATCAAAAACTATAAACAGCTCCCAATACTCCCGATTAAGTGTCATAAGCACCTTTAACGCTTCTATTTTAGAAATGGTTTTATCAATCAGGACTGGATCATGCGGCAGTATCCTGAGTCCTTCATTACATGCTTTCATATACAGCAGGTCTTTAGTTAAACTCGGATACAGACCTTGAGCCACTTCATCAGCCAATTCAGCTTGCAACGCTAAATGTCTTCTTTCGGTTTTACGTTCTCGTTCTTTTCTCATGTTCAACCTCCATAATTTATTAGGATATAAAAACAAAAAAAGCCGTCTGGATTAGCTCCAAACGGCTCGGTTAATAATTGCAAATTGTAGATTCAGCCAGCCTCATTATATGCTTGAGTTATTAATCCATTATCAGCAAAGCTATAGTAGTTTTCATCGTACAGACTTATTATCAAATGTTCATGCACAGTGATGCCCATAATTTTCGCTGCTTTTACAATGCGTTTTGTAACTGCTATATCTTCTGATGAAGGTTCTACATTACCGCTCGGGTGGTTGTGGCATAAAATTAATGATGCAGCATTGCTGAGGACTGCTGGTTTAAGCACTTCCCTAGGATGCACACTTGCAGAAGAAAGGTCGCCAATGCTTACTATATTTAATCCGATCACTTGATTGGCTGTATTTAGTAACGCAGCGATCATCTGCTCACGATCTGGGTTGCCCTGTGTCTCTATGAGTCTTTTGAGTAAACCCTGAGCTTCCTGAGAAGTTGTTATTTTCTTTTGTTCAAACTGGATATGTCTGTCTCTAACCAGTGAAATCCTAAACACTGATATAAACTTTTTATAGTTAAAGTTATTGGACTGCTCGTTGAATAGATACTGCTGCTTGAATGCTTGTTGATACGCTTTCATAATTCCCCCATAAAAAAAATAAAAAAGGCGACCAGCTATAATAGCCAAATCGCCCTTTAGTTAAAATTAATTGTTTTAAAATCTTTACCATCCCTGAGCTTTACAAATAAGGTCAACCTCTTTAGCAGGTCTAACTTTCCAGTGAATGTCTCTATCAATTTCAAGCCACCCCTGAACTTTTATTGATTTCAGTTCACTAAAGCTGATGTAGCCCCACTCAGCATTTTGATAATCCTGATTCAAGATGGTGAAACCAAAGAACAGGTCATCTCCATCAAATTCGGCTATATACCAGTCACAGCCTCCGATGAAAAAATGTAGATGAATGATTTTGTCTTTAAGTGCCACTTCTTCTGTCTGATAAAGTTTAGGTAGCTTTGCCAGTTGTTTCTTACTCGATGCGTTCCACATAATAAAAAATCTCCTTTGTTTGTTGTTTTTATAGAAATAAAAAAACCGCCTCAGCACAATGCCAAGAACGGTTTAAGTTGTTGAAATATATATTGATTATAAGCTCTGTGAGCCTTTCTGATGGCTATGGGAGATTCCCCATACTACCTATATGATTGATACAAAACAGCTCAGGGTAAGCCATGACAGCCCCTATTGAAGCATAGGATAGAGGGGGGGAAGGGATGTTTGAACGAGACGGTTTAATCTGCAATAGATTGTTTGTGATGTGAGTATGGTAGCTGTGTATGTGGAGTGTTGGAAGCTATAACTCATGCCCTATCCCCTATATTAAAAAGATATGTATATTCCTTTCATTTTAATACTGAGGATGCCCCATCCACATAATTTGGCGTTAATTTGAAATGAAATAGAGCTAAAAATATGGTGGCCATATATTAATGATGATGACCACGATGGTAGGAGTAAGGTAGGAAGCTCCAGCAGTATAAGAGGTGCCGGAGCATTGAAGTTAAGCGGCGGTTATTGGGCTGGTATTTCTGTATCTATATTTTTAAGTATTTCTTCAAGCTTTATTTTAAATTTTTTCAACTCCTCTTTATCAAGTTTACTGATATTTTTTTCATTAAATTGTGTAGTTAAATTTTTTTGTAATTTTTGTAGCTCAGACATTTTTGTAGCTTCTTTCTTTTTAGTTGGATCCTTTTTTGCTTCCAGTTCATCAATACGCTTTTGAAGTTCTGCTACCTTCATCTTATTTTCAGCCGCTTCTATGATTAATTTATTCATTTCTTCTTCAGATAGTTTTTTCTTGGAATTTTCTAGCCTAATTTTATGGGTTATACTCAACTTTTCATTCCAAGAGGAAACTACGTCAGAAAGTTTTTTACCATTCTCAGTATCAACTATTTTATCTTGTATAGTACCTTCTTTTATACCTTTTTTCAACAATTTATATTTGTCATCTTGTACTGCTAATGCAATTGCATTATATAGCCATGTTTTTTTATAGCTCGTGCCAGCACTTGGATCTTTCTGTATTGTTTCAAATAGTTTACTTAATGATTTACTTCCTGAATCAGGATCCTCTTTAGCTTTATCATAATCGTTATCGTAAAAAGTTTTTATTAAATATTTACCATAGATTATCATTAAATTATATTTAGCCTTAATGACCATCTTTTTCAATTTCTCGTAGGCAGCTGTAATTACTTTGTCGTCAACATTTCCATCAGGATCATATTTTATAGGTAATTTGGCTGCTGTATTATCAGATTCATTATTCTTTTTAAATATCTCAGCAAACGCATCTGATGTGCTTTTCAGACTTGCTTTATCCCTACACCCC
This sequence comes from uncultured Desulfobacterales bacterium, assembly GCA_964539635.1. Taxonomy (GTDB): domain Bacteria; phylum Desulfobacterota; class Desulfobacteria; order Desulfobacterales; family Desulfobacteraceae; genus Desulfamplus. Next base: position 2,788 of record CAZIJN010000034.1, read on the forward strand.
TTCATCCTTAATTCTAATTGTATTGATTTAACTTTTTCGTCTTTGTAGTCACCATCACGGCAGAGTTGATTCATGTTATCAGAATCCCATCCGCAGTAGCTGTAAACACCTTCTTTAATATTAACTTTTACATCTGGATTTGCTAATTCAGCTTTTAAATCATTAAGATTCAGAAACTTTATAAGAGTGTCTACTGTCTCTTGTTTTGCTGTATATCTATCATTGTCTTTCTTTTGCCCCCATCCAACAAGGATTTTGACCTGACTAGCAATATTGGTATCTACCACATCAGCTTTTACTCTCTCATCCTTAGCACCATGAATCCAAATAATAATAATTTCTTGATATTCTTTAATAATTTTATCTTTAAATTCAATAAGTTTATCCAGAAACTCTGTTTTCAGATTTTCTTTTACCTGTTTAATACTGTTTAAATCTACTTGATAAGCCTCTTTATTTGGTTCTTTACCAGATTCAGGTTTGGTATATAAGTCATTAATTATAGCGTAGCACTCACTTTTATTGGCTATACTACGGACAAGACTTCCTGTATTTACATCATCTCCGTTTCTACCATGCGGAGCTATTAACAAGACATTATTTTTACCTTCAATAAATTCGATTTTTCTATTCTCATCTGATTTTGAATCTACCATGTATGCCCTCCTCCATTTTGTATTAATGTAACTCACTCAAAACAGCAACTTAACATATAGGCACTTTTTGTAGCAAAGAAAAGCACTTTTTTTACATGATTTAAAATATTTAAAATAATGGATATAAAAGAGACAGTGAGATAGGATGTAATTACAGTGTAATTACATATAACATATTGATTTTATTAGATTTATTTAGAAGTGTATTTTATTGTTACAAGTTTTGTACAGCATTTTGTTACAACGATTACACGGATTGTCTTTCTGTTACAGATTTTGTTACAGCAGATATACATGCAGAAACAGGGAATGTAAGTATTAAATAGCTGATTAAAATTAACTAATTTGTATTTGACACCCGAAATATTTGTTTTATTTTTTACTCAGGCATTTCATCAAAAAAACTGAGCAACACAAAACAAAATAAATATGGAAATATATAAAGTGACTTTTGAACGATTATATGAATTAAAAAAAATTGGAAATGAGTGTTATCACTCTAATGATTCTTATTTTAAAGATTTAGACGATCTTTTAGCAAACAGCAAGGAACTCTACACATCTTTAGCAGAGGAACTTAACCGTCTTGATCAAGCGTCTTGGGAGTATTTTAAAGAGGATTGCCATCATTATCTATGCAAAAAAGATTCTCAACGTGGTTGGTCACAATTATTTGATAAATTTAATGAAGTGAAGGGCTATTGTTATTTACTTGATAATGGATGCCATACAATTAAATTTATTCCCAGATCCAAAACAAATGGAATGAAGACACCTGATCTATTAGGTAAAAATCAAGAATTTACCTTTCTTTGTGAAGTGAAAACAATAAATCTTTCAGAAAAAGAAATAAAACGTCGTAATAATCGCACTTGTAAGGAAGTGGCATATAAACTAAACGAAGGTCTGCAAGCTCAAATAAAAAATGCTATTAATGAAGCAAAGGAACAATTAAATAATTATTTTGCAGATAATGTTAAAAGCAGAATTATATATATTTTAGTTTGTAATGATGATTGGCAGAGCGAACCGATGCCAATAGTTTGTCAAGAAATCAAATCGTCTATCCAGAATTTTTGCGAAGAAGGCATGGAAATCGTAGTCACTTTTATTTGATACTTTGAATTCTATTTTTGTATTTTTTCCAAAAAAATGGTCATGCCCTTTGGATCATACCTCAATATTATGAACAAAAGATCATTATTCTTCTTCAAACTCTGCACTGGAAAATTTTAGGACATTACAATTTTCTTTAATAGTACGCTGGGTAGCTTCATCAAAACCGTCTGAAGACCTTGCTTGAATTTCAACTGAGATGGATACATCCACACCAAATTTAGAAGTGAACTGCAAAACTATTTCGTCAATAATGGTGGCAAATTCGAGTTTTGCCTTAATAGGATCAAGATTAATATTGCCATAAAATTGCTTTTTAAATGCTTTTCTGACAGGTATGCCTGATAATGAAGGAACTTCTGACTCTGTTTTCACTCCAGACCCGACTCCTTGCCTCAAGCCCAAGCCCGCACTGCTATCGGTCATTAGCTCCTGTACACCCAATGGATTTGTCTGTCCGCCTATAACATTATTGTTTTCAAAAGCTGGTGCATGAATTTGAGGAGATGGTCTTGTTTTGTCTTTATAACTAACAGATGCTTCCCGTTCTATTAGAAGTGAAGAATTATCAAGAGAAATATCAGTTTTTGTGCCAAATGCAAATCCAAGGAGACGTTCTCCCTCTTTTCCTGATGCAAAGCCAAAATAGTCTTCACCCTGAATACCCTGCTTGATAACATTTTTATATAGATTCTCATTTAAAAGACGAGGAAAATAGAGATAATTACAACTGTCCTGCCAGACTTTCAAAGCACTTACTGCTGTAATACCTTCCTTAAAATACCATTGATTAAGAAGATTACGCAGATGGATCGGACTCCAATCTGAAATAACCCACTCTTCCTCTTTCAGTCTGTTCTCGATTTCTGCCAGCAGATTAGGTGATGAGGTAGATATGGATGCCGTTTCCCATGAAAACAGGGTTTTACCATTAATAAAATCTTCAACAGGGCATAGGAGCCACCTGTATGCTTCCCTGATGATCTGCTTTAAATTAAGTTCTGATGACTCTTTATGCTTTTTAGCCTGATTAATCTGGAACATATCAAGATTCAGCTTTCCATTATCAATATCAGACAGTATTTCTTTCCATGCAATAAAGGTGCGGGCAGAGTCCTTAAGACGACCTATGACATCAAAATCAGGGGCAAAAAAAATTAACCTGTTCTGTTTTTGTCTTGGTTGTCCACCTCTGTTACGGAGAATATTTTCCGAAAAACTGTACGCATTGTTTGCATCGGTCTTGTTGAAGGCATTTAATATATCAGGAGGCAGAACAACCAATCTTGGACCAGAACCACAATCATCAGGAATATCAACCGATGATGTAAAGATATGAATTCCTGCAAAGCAGTGGTTATTTTTACGTCCAAACAAACTGCCTATCAGTTCCTTAAATAGTGGCAGCAAGTGTTCCTCATAACTTATCTGTTTTTTTCTACTCTCCATTTCTCTACGTAGATTGGGTTTTGTATCAAGCCAAAATCTATTTTCATCAGAGTATAGATATTGAAGCCTGTCACGCAATCTTTTCAGAACATCTTCAAATATGCCAATAGCCTGTGGTGGTTGGGCACAGCCTAACAAGATATGTTCAACCAGAATCCCTTTGACAATTTGACTTGACACTGTAGGGGCACTTCCAAGAAAGATGGTTCTCATTGCTCTTCGTGCAGCCTGAACTCCACCAAAGCGGGTATCACGTCCATCAATATCGGCAGGCTCTGAACGCGGACCATCAACCTCTTTTTCAAGAACAGGCTCCCATCCTTGTGGCAGATAGTGAATACTCTTATTTCTGACATTACTGTCATCCAGAGCAATAGAACCCGGCATGATCAGAGCATCACGGTTATCAGAGTTCCACAGTCGATGAATTACGATAGCCATATATTGCAGCACCCCGCGGGTACGTTGAAACTTGTCTAAAGTTGACCAATCTTCATATAATCTATCAAAAATTTCAGGATGTACAGGATAGGACTGGCATAAACGTTCAAAGTAACTACTGGATTGGGTTTCAAGTGGAAATTTATTACTGTGTTCCCTGTAATAATCTGAAAACTCACGGCAGATACCTTCCACTTCAGATCGGTCTCCTGCGTATTCAAACAGACGGCGGCGGACAATTTCAAAGGCTTCTGTAGCTGCTACAGGTTTCCATACTGATTCGACTCTTGCAAAATATTTTTCCAAAGAGTTAAGTACACGCTGCCCCATTGTACCGCCAACTTCCATTTCAGATTCAGGCAATGATGCAAGCAGCATGGCATTAGGCACCAATTTCATTGACTCGGTCAATGCTTGGATAAAAGAGATATTACTGTCAAAAGTACCTGCTTTAAACTGTTGACCCACCTCAAGCTGACGCATAAAAGCAAGCAACTCATCTATCAGGATAACGCAGGGGGCTGCCTTTGTAATCAGTTGTCGTATAACCTCCTTACCAGGGGAAGTGCCATCTTCATCACTTGCAGCCACCATGTCATAACCTTCTTTTCCAAGCAACTGCCACGCAAGTTCACCCCAAAGAGTATTGGCTGTTACTACTCCATGTTTCTGAGGATGACTCGGGGATAGAGTTATTCCGTCAAGAACAGCAACTCTTGCACTGGGCATATCGTGGATACCAGCTTCATCTAAAATAGGCGGAATACCTTCAAGTCTTTCTGGATCAACCTTGCGTAAAGCAAGGTGCATGACCGCCAGCATGGTATGTGTTTTACCGCCGCCAAATGATGTTTGAAGCTGAATCACAGGATCACCACCATGACCTGCAAGACGCTGGGCAACTGAAATCAGCAGAAGACGCATACCCTCTGTAATAAAGGTTCTGGAAAAAAACTTTTCTGCATCCTGATACTCAGCAGTTGCAGTGCCTGCCGCAACCTGTGAAATATCTGCTGCAAACTCTGACTGTTTAAAGGTGCCTTCCAATACATCTTTATGGGGACGGGCAATTTCACGCCATGGTTTTAAACTCATATTTTATCCTTAACTGTCCAGTTCATATCATGCCAATTATCCAGAGTGTGTTGATCAACAACACGGGGATGAGCATCCACTGCCTTGAGAAGATGCTTCAATTTCTGTAATATCTTTGATGGATCAAATACTTTTGGAAATAACTTTGAATGTTTTAAAGGTTGCTCTATATGAAGTAGTACTCTGATTCGGTTCTTCTCCAATGCCTTGCTTGCTGCCTTTTTTTCATCATTATCATTTGCCATACACTTTGCTGCTGCAAGACCAGCTAATGTATCCCTGACTTTAAGAGCTATTTCATCACCAATGTCTATGGCTTTTGTTCTTCTGTCCATTCGATAATCTTTGATTTCTATAAGCCATGTTTGAAGTGAGTCAACATGAACAAGATCAATTGCTTTTGTCCCGCCGAAAGCACTGTTAAACTGATTACGATAAAAAGACCAGTCATCGTATTTAGTTGCCACAGTATTATCAGGAAATAAAAACCTTAGCCTGCCTTCATTTATCTCCTGCATTTGATTATCCTGCTTCCATATAGCGATCTGATTGTTCCAGCTCCTCATCAAGCAGTACAAGTGACTTGATATCTTCAAGAGAATCACTCTGTTCAACTTCAACACCTGAATCTTTAAGAACCAAGGCAAAATAGCGATGTTTTACCTTTTTAAAATCTTTTTCTTGGGAGAGAATTTCAAGCTCACGTAGTAAAAATAGAGAGTGTGTTGCAATGAATATCTGAATGTCGTTTCTGCATAAATTTAGAATAACCCTTGCCACCATCCTTATTAATCTTGGATTAAGATTTGCTTCAGGTTCATCCCAAAAAAGATAACTCTTATCCCGAAGTGAACCTGTGCCTATCAGATGGGCAAGCATAGCAAGTTTACGCAAACCTTCAGCAACAAGAAACATCTCCATTTTTCCCTGACCCGGAATAGAAAGATAAAAACGACCGCTGTTGTCCAAAACAACATTTCCCCTCATTGCATCTTCAAGCGGCTTTAACAATAAAGAAGCCTTTTTTTCCCTTGCTCCTTTAAGTGCAGGAGCACCCAGCAAAATACAGGTATCTCGATATGTTTCATCAAACTCTAAATAATGACTATCATACATTGATACAAACCCGGGATAAAGCGTCAGCAGCTCTCGGGTAGGTAGAAAAACAGGGGCTATTTCCTGCCAGATAGAAGGTAATTTATCAATCTGAACCTCAGATTTGCTGGATGTAGAAAATCCAAAACTGCTGTTAAGCCCCTCTTCTGAAAAATAGAATCCAAGTTCACAGCGTTCCCTTCCCTGTTTTCTTCTGGCAAGGCGTCCAAGAGTTTCAGGACGTAGAACACGAATCAACTTGTTAGCATAGCTTTTTTGCAGCAATGTTTTAGTAGGTTCTCCAGTTTTAGGGTCTCTTCCCTCTTCAGCACTCACGGCAATAACTGAATAAGCAAGTTTAAGGAGATGTGATTTACCCGACCCATTTTCACCTATGATTACATTCAGCCCTGATGAAAAATTCAATTCAGCTTCAGGAAATGCTGTCAGATTTTTGATGGTTATCTTTTTAAGCATATTTCTCCATGAAGTGTTGCCTTAATTAGATTCTCTAAATTTTCTCTGGTGCAAGAACTATTTGAAATGCGGATAGTTTGAATGCCTTTCTGAGCAAAAACTGCATCTCTTTCAATATCATACTCTTTTGCTCGTTTGGTATCGTGTATTTCACCATCAATTTCAAGAGCAATATGGTATTGAGCACAATAGAAATCTGCAATAAAACCCTCAATCACTTGTTGCCTTCGCCATTTAAGCCCCATCATGCGTTTGTTTCTTAACCACTCCCATACAGCAGCTTCATTCAGAGTTGCTTCCTGCCTGAATCGCCTTGCAAGTTCTTTTTTCTCTAAAGGGACATGGTTTCCAGAAATAACTGAGAATGGTTTCATAAATTGACCTCACCCCCTGCCCCCTCTCCATAAATGGAGAGGGGGAGTTTTATTGAATGGATCCCGAAACTGGTAAGTATAGATACTTGATATTGAACATCAGTTTCGAGTAATTTCTGGTGTTATTAAATTCCCATTCCTAATCAACAGAGGAAAAATTTTAATTATAGTTTTCAAAAAAAGGTAACACCACATTTAACCGTACACACAAAAAATCTTAAATCTACACTATTCTCCCCCTCTCCATTTATGGAGAGGGGGCTGGGGGGTGAGGTCAAAACCTCATCTCAAGCTGTTCTCTACGAGTCCCAACATTGTTTGAAACAACAACTATCTGATGCCATGAACCTATCAGCTCATTGTAGTAACGTGCATCATCTGCCCATTTTTTACGTTCGCATAAGGTGTAAAGATGGTATGCAAGCTGTCTGATGGTCTCTCCACGCTCTGGCATTCTTGCAAGCAGCTCTCCAGCAGCGTTTTCTCCCTGCTGGTTCAACACCCGAATCATGTGATGACAGGCTTCCCATACAGGAGTTCGATTATCTGTTTCAGGATTCCAGTCAGCAGGATATTCACTCCACTTTAAAAGCCGAACCTTTCCACCGCCTGACATTATCACACCAGCATCTGCCACCCCATCAACGGTTGTGCCTTTTGCCTGAGCAAGAACATTGGCTTGTCCGAACTCTCCCTCACTCCATCCATACTGACTGAACCAGTCATCACAGAATAGTGTATCAGCATCAAAGTTACCGCTGTCAGGGTTCAGATGTTCTGTGATAGCTCGATTAATCAAAACCAGAGCGTCATGTATGGTCATTTTGCTGCCATCCTGATTCAGAATGGATTCATATTTGGAAAAGATAGCCATACCAGGTCCAATGGCTGCCTGAGCCAAATCCACAGGGGCAATCGGAGAAACACCATCACTGCCGCCAATCATGGATTCCAATGCTTCAGGCATCTGTTCACGCAGTTCACGCTGAAACTGACGGCGGGAGATTGATTCTGCATTGACCTCACGTTTTTTGCAGACAAGAATAATTGATGAAGCAAGGGCGTTGGTACCTTGACCAATCATTCTACTTTTATTCTCGGTTCTCATTGGCCATGTTCCAACAATTGAAAAGCCAGCACAAGTTACAGCTTCAAGAAAAGTCTCCCAGCCAATGCTTGAAGTACTACCTTCCAGAGTATCAGACTGCTTAAAGGCATAGTAAATAGAAACAGGAAAAACAGAATGACCTTGTTTTGACATATTGTGGATAGCTTTTGTCATACCATTAAGAAAAAATATTTCAGCCGCTTCTTTACTGCCATGTCGGTAAGGTGTTGCCACTAACTCTTCTGTCTTTGGTACTGCCATTGTTGTAAACAGATTCGGATATATATCTCGTAATGATCGTCGCATCCAGACATAAAAAAAATCCGACAAATCAGCATAACATATATTGTCATAATAAGGTGGATCAGTAGAGATTACTTTATTTTCACTAATTGATTGATTTGCAGCATCTGCTTGAGTGCAATATCCTTTAAACCAAGATTGAGTATTGTCAAAACATTTTGAAAATGATTTATTTATTCCCTCAATAAAAACTATCCAACTACCAGAACTTGTTGACAAACAGTTCGCTTCAGCAAAGTCCCATAACATTGGTATTGCCTGTTTACCAAAAAGATGTCGAGGGCATTGAGCTATTGGTTCCCATCCACAAATAGTATTACCAAGATCTGCCATTTTATCTAATGCAAACTCCAAATAAACCGCAACCGCATCCCCATAAGCTGTCGCCACTGTACCACCTGCATCAATTCCAATACCATCATCTTTCATTCCTTTGGCTTTGGCGTCTTCAATTACTTTATTTCGTGCTTCCTGCACCAAATCAGAGAAAGTTGTGAGTGCTACAAGTTGGCGATTAGTAAAAATATCAGCAAATTTATTCATGCCGTATAAAGGAAGTTGATCACGGCATTTACCTATAAGTTGGTTTTCAGGCTGCCATGTAGGGTGTGCCATGTTTACCGTAGTTTCATGCTCAAGAGTTGGTGGTAGATACACACGCCCACGTTCGCCCTCTGCAACTATTGCCATCATACGTGAACCCATTCTACCAGCTTTGCCTTCGGCTTTGATATAGTTGCCTTCTATTGGTGTGTCGGACATAAGACATCTAAAATTTGCTCCGCGAGCCATTTTTGTGCCTCTTTTCGCATCTTCCACGTTTTTGGAACTTACCATTACGTTGAATCTATAGCTGTTATTTTCAACCACAGGCTCTATATAAGTCTCCTTACCTTTTTTACTTGAAAGAATAAAACTGGAAACCAACGGCACATCAATATGACTAAACGCGGGATTCGGGCTTTTTACAGTTCTTGCCCACAACCACGCAATAACAGTAAGCTCTTTTCCCACATAATGTTTTAAATCATCACGTTCAGCAGCCATCTCTTCTGTGATTTTAATTTTGGGATAAAGATGACCAATCCTTTTAAAAGCCTCTTCACGCATCCAGTGTCCATAACGTCTGACATCTTCAGCAAGTCCGCTGGCACCTCTCCAAGTCTCTTTTAAATCCAAATCTGCTTCCCCTTCAGGTAATGGTCCAACTGGTGGTCTTCCTGCAAACTTTGGTGGAATTTCGATCATGGCTTTGTTGATCATTACAGCCACAGGGTTCAGGTCGCTTGCATAGCTCTCCAACCCTAAACGCTGGGCTTCCAATGGAATTGACCCGCCGCCTGCAAATGGATCGTGAAAAGCAGGGAGTTTGTCAGGGTCAAATCCGGATTTTCCTTTGTTGAGTTCACAGGTTTCCCTCCAGCTTTTTCTTATAGCTTCTCTTGCACGGTTAAGCACAGATTCATTGTTTGTGTTTTCCCACTTGACCAGATCACGGATAATGTCAAAAAGCTCTTCTCTCTCTTTGGCAGCCTGAGCTTTTGTTTTGGTGCTTGTCCAGCCGCGTTCTCCCCCCGGATCATTTACCATCTGTGCAAAAATAACAGCTCTGGCAGCAGCTAAAGGACGTCTTGCCCACCACAAATGGAGAGTTGATGGATGTCCGTGACGAATTGATTTTTCACGCGATGCTGCCTCATTGATGTCATCAAGCGGAAGGGCAACTTCTATCAGCTTTTTGGGAATTTTAAGGTTTGACATGATTATCCGTTATATTGAATCTGTTTAAGATAGGTTTCTGCATGATTACCCAGCAGAATTCTGCGGGTAGTAAAAAAAGATGTCCATCTGGTTTGAAACCAGCAGGAAGCCATTTTATTAAAACACTGTTTATCATTTTGTTTACGGGCTTTGGTTACCCATTGATTGTAGGAATTTAGAACAGCTCGCCGATCTTGAGTCAATCGATCACAATTAAGATTTAAAATATCAATTGTATTCTGAACTAATGCTTGTGTAGTTCCCATCTGATTATTGTTTATTTCCACCTTTTGACACACATCACTATTGGGTTTGAGTTCACAGGTGGCTTTATCAAGATCAAATAGAGATGGAAAAGCAGAAATTAGGAGAGGATTTAACAAATAACCCTCACAAGCTTGGGGAAATTTTTTTCTGTTTATCAGATGATTCTTGTGGGAATCACAGCTTAGGTTCTCTGGTAACGGATGAAGTTGTTTATCAGAATCATCTCCACCGATGCAGACGCAGATAACATTATTCCAGTCTAACGCCCAGTTTTTGTTTGGATCGTCACTATCTGATTTTGAATGAAAATGTTCAACACGTTGTTTATGGGGTGGTAAATTAATGATGCTGGTTTCACAGTAAGCACAAAGACCACCCTGATCATCTAAAATTTTAGTGCGAATAGAACGATAATCACTGCCGCCATTATGATTTTTGAAGTTCTCCCATTTTACACCTGTCAACTCAGCATAGTGGTTGGTTTGAGCATACTGTGTCAGTTCATTAGGAGCAGGAGTCTTATTTATCTTTTTCAATCTCAAGTTCCCATTTTTTATTCTCAATATACAAATCCGCTTCTGTCAAAGCAGGCTCTTCATTACCAAATATTTCATCAAGTTTTTGTCTCTTTACTATGGCATCAGATGCACTCCATTTATCAGCATAAACAAGGTCTAAATAACTCTTGAGCAGGATGGCATTCTCATCTTGGGAAGGACGAACGTCAACTCCAAATATCCGCTTCAATGCCCTTGATGACTCCGCCCCTTTGGTTCCTTTTGGTGCAATATGTATTTTGCCATCGTCTATTATTCTGATACATTCATCTTTTACTGTTGTAATAACCTGCGGACTGTGAGTTGTAAGAATAAACTGAATCAGGGGGAAAGCTCTTTGCAACGATCCAATGATGGTCTGCTGCCATGCTGGGTGGAGAAACATGTCAACTTCATCAATCATGACAATGCCTGCTGTTTTTAATGCAGCTTCCACTCCATAATGTGGGTTGAGCTTTACACATCTAAAAGCAATATCTGCTGCCATGACAATAGTATTTCTCAAACCGTCACTGAGCATACTCAGCGGCATATCTCCATGAGTCGGATGACTTAATATGATCTGCTGCCCAAGACTTGAACTGTAGGCAATATCTTTCCAGCCAGTCTCTTTTTCAATAATCTCATTTACAGCTCTTTTAATCACCTTAATGGTATCATAAAAACGTAAAGCATAGCCACTCACAGAAATATTTCTCTCATTATGGATACTCTCCTGCTCACGATAACTTCGATATATCCACCCATACCACTCTTCAAACTGCTTATAATTTGAAGACGCTGTAATGCAGTTTCGATATCCCCATGTTCTGGAATAGGTACCCTGATCCAGAACCTTATGACTGACAGTTGAAGTATGACGCCCCTGATACCATAGGCGACCTGTTCCTAAATAGGCAATAATCGGCAAATCCGATGGTGTAGATTGCTCTTCTTTCCGAACCTCTTTTTGCAGTTTTGAACCAAAACTGGTAAGTGCTTTGGCATTTAAGTCATTAAGTGTGTTGGTACGTGGTTTCAGGTTTTCACGGGTCTGTACCCATGTTTCACTTGATAATCCCTGCTGCCATCTTCCTGTAGTAATTACTCTTGAAGGGGTTAGAGGTTCCATACTGCCGTCTGAACGCCTTATAATCCGAACATCTTCTATCTGAATCGTTGCCGACTTGCCTGCCTGACTTCCAAGATCAAAGGCTTTCACAAATGGCCAGACAGCAATTCTTGCAGCATCAAGCAGCGTTGTTTTTCCTGCACCATTCTGGGCAATCAACACTGTAAGTTCAGGATGAAGATTCACAGTCAGTTCATCAAAACATCTAAAATTTTCAATGGTTATACTTTCAAGTTTCATAAGGTTTGCTCCGGAGCCACAGCGTGTGAAAGAAGCTCATTCAAATCATAATTAATGCTGGAAATACCAAATTCAGGCTCGGATTTGAATGGATGTTTGATATAGAAAGGTCCTTCATATACATCTCCGTCAACAATAACAATAGCTAAGATGAATTTATCCGCCTGATTCAGTCCATAGATGATTTCATTGCGGCTGACAGTTATTGTGCTTTGTCCTTTAGTTCTTCCTTTTACCTCTATATGTCTATCAGGCTTTATGGAACCATCAGCATTTATTCTTGGTCGTGAAGTTATATCCCACCCACACTTTTCTGCTCCTACATCTTTAACTTGATGTCCGAACCCCTTTTCTGTCTCCATTACTGCATTCATTGCAATCCTCTCAATTCTGGCACGGGACTCAACATCTACAGAAAATTGTGTTTCACCTCTTCTGTATGCAAGAAGCCCTTGAGGAATGACCAATGCACCACCTATAACAACAGGTGTACTTGAAACAACACTCTTTAATGCAACAAGTTCTGCTCTTCTCTGCTCTAAACGTGCGGTCAACTCATCAACTCTACGACGAGCCATTTCAGGCTGCATACGAGGCTGTTTGCCAGCACTTACATCATCTTTCAGCTTGATGTAACGATCAGACCAGTAGTTGATCTCTTTTATCAGTCTCTCATGTACAGCAGCAAGTATTTTATCAGCATGTCTCTCTCTACGACCTCTAATTTCATTGTAATGTTCAGGTACAAGCTCTTCAGAGGCATAGTTTAAAGCCAGTGTCTCAAGATTATTATTAAGCCATGATGCCTTGAGGATATCAGTAATAAGAGCCAAATCATTATTTTCTATGGGATGCAGATCAAGATGAGGTGCCCAACCTGCATAAACAGCATTGCCTTTCTCATCAATCTCTACAAACTGCAAACGGCGTGAGGCAACCAGCTTGTCATTATGGTGTTTAAGCTGCTCATTTAGAATCTGTCGGGTTGATGTCTGCCTTACAGTATGCTCTATCATAAAAAGCACTTTAGGATCTGTTCCATAATCATCAGGAGACACCAGCACTGCACCCTGTTTGAGTTTTTGCCTGTGTGATTGCATTACCATATCTATCGTGGCATTCATTAAAGGGTGAATAGGATGCAGCAAGTCCGCCATTGGCTTGCCATGTTGTCTTATAAGATGCTTTTCAAAACACACTCGTTCATATTTTTTTAGTACTGGTGTGCGGCTTGCTCCAATTACCCTGTCTCTCTCCCTGATAGAAGCAGGCACATGACGTATCTCAAACCTGCCAGCCTCACGCGGTCGCATTTCTCCACCCAAAGACTGAAAAGCTTCGGAAAAAAAGGCACGGATAAAGTAGGGTTGCAGTTTACGTGCTTCTGCTTTTTCCATCTCTTCCTTAACAGCATAAAGCTCTTCAAGCCCCATATGTTGTTCAACAAGAGCATTCCGTTTCAAAATCTCTTTAAGATGTTCAGTATCCAATGCCCCCTCAATAACTTGATACATTTTATCTTTAACTTCGGGATTCTCTCCATAGCGAATTGCTTCAACCAACAGATCCTTAAGAGAGACATTATCAAAAGCCTCACCCAGTACATCAAAAACCTTACCGCCCAATGCACCTTTTTCAACTTCTATTTTATTAAAAAGTTTCTGAAACACCTCGCCTTCTCGTGTTTCATTAGCCACAATATTCCATAAATGGCATACTTCTGTCTGCCCAATACGGTGAATACGACCAAAACGCTGCTCTAACCTGTTGGGGTTCCATGGCAAATCATAGTTGACCATGAGATTGGCATTTTGCAGGTTGACACCTTCTCCAGCAGCATCAGTTGCAATAAGTACAGTTACTTCAGGATCATTGCGAAACTCCTCCTGAATTTTTCTACGTTCATCCCTGTTAGTACCACCATAGATAACTCTGACAGCATTTGGATTACCCAGCATATCTTTAACCCGACATGCAAGATAGTTCAGGGTATCCTTATGTTCAGTAAAAACGATCAGCTTGCGGCGGCTGCCACCTGCTGTGAACATTTCAGCCCTCTCCTGAAGCAGACAGGATAGCTCTTCCCACTTTTTATCACTGCCAGATTGAACAAGAAGAAGTGCCTGCTGCTCAAGATGTTTAAGGCTCAGAATTTCTGCTTCCAACTCAGGAATTGTCTCGGCAGCAGTTGCCTGATCCACTACCTGTTCAGTAAAGGTCTCGTAATCCTCAGCACTCAACTCTTCCTCAATTTCATCAAGATTGTCAGGCAGGTCAATTTTTCTCTTTACATGATATTGAATAAGAGTTTCAGCAATTGTGTTATTATGATTTTCTCCACGATTCACACTCTGTCCTCGTGCGAGCAATTTGGTCTCTTTAAGGCGATTTTCCAAACGTTTATGACGACGTTTCAATGATTGGAATATTGCTTCAGGGCTGGAGGCTAAACGTCTTTGCAGCTGGGTCAACGCAAAACCGACTGTATTCTTTTTTGTGCCATTGAGTTTATCTGCACGGTTCATCTCTTCACGTACATAAGTTGTTACTTGTTCATACAGAGATGCTTCAGGAGGGGAGAGATGATAATTTGCAGTATAGGCTTTTCTTTCAGGAAAGAGTTTCGTTCCATCAAATTTGAACAGATCCTCTTTAACCATTCGCCTCATCATGTCTGATACATCCACTTTATGTGCTCCCTCGCGGAACTTACCATAAAAACGGTCTCCATCAAGCAAGGAGAGCCATATCTGAAAGTCTTCTTCTTTTCCATTATGAGGGGTGGCTGTCATCAGCAGAAAGTGGCGGGTGATTGACCCAAGCAGTTTGCCAAGTTTAAAGCGTTTAGTCTCTTTGATCTTGCTGCCATAATAATTTGCAGAAAGTTTGTGTGCCTCATCAACAATGATTAAATCCCAATCTGTATTCCTGAGCTTTTCCTGTAAATCCTCACTTCTGGAGAGTTGATCAAGACGGCAGATAAGCTGGTCTGTTTCATCAAAATAGTTTCCTGAGACACACTGTTCCTGTTTGTCTCTATTAAATATTTCAAATTGGACTCCAAATTTTTCAATCAGTTCATCCTGCCATTGCTCCGTAAGAGAGCCAGGGGCAACAATCAGAATACGTCTGGCATCAGCCCTCATCAACAACTCACGGACAAGAAGACCCGCCATGATTGTTTTTCCAGCTCCCGGGTCATCTGCCAATACAAATCTTAATGGTTGTTTGGGCAGCATTGATTCATAAACAGCAGAAATCTGGTGAGGCAGAGGTTCTACATTAGAGGCATGTACAGCCATCATTGGATCAAATAGGGCTGCCTGAGAGATACGCCAAGCTTCAAGTGCAAGTTTAAACTCACTTCCAGCAGCATCAAAAGCCCATGGACGACCAGCTTTTGCAAGTTCCAGACGAGCTTCGTCAGAGCGAAATAACATCTGCTCCCCAAGTTTACCCTGACTATCTTTGTAATAAACTGTAAGTGCAGAATTACCTACAAGTTCTACCTGTACAATTTTGACTATTTCTTCTGTCTGGATACCGCGTATCAGAGCATCTTTTTTAATATCTTCAAGTTTGATCATTTTGATCTCTTAAAAATGATTGATTATCACTATGTAAAAATTCTATCACAAGATAAACATAAATAAAAGAAGAGTGTCAGAAAAAAACAAAGGCAAATCAGCAACATTTGTGTTTGATAATAGCCCCCTGTGTCAGGATAGATGTCGCCTCTGACGGTGAGTGTCAAGCAAGTTGTCACCTAAATCAAAATTAAGCAGCCTTTTCAAAATAGTGCACCTTGGCAGCCTTTCCTTTTGATCATAAAATAAAATAAAATTAAATAGAAATAAGGAAATACAAGCCCAAACGTTTCTTATTCAGTAACTTTTTCCTTTGCAATCCCCATGTATATTTGGTAGACCCCGATACAGTTATTGATTTCAACATGATTTTATCCACCATCCCTGGTCTGTTTTTTCAACGAGCTCTCTTTGTGGGGAGGTCTCATTAAATCTGCCGTTCACTCTTCTTGACCGCGAGACGGTGGATAAAATCTTTTAGGTTAGGCATATGGAGATTCAAAGTTGAATAATCAAATTCCGAATTCAGTTATTGGTGCTGTTGCATCGGTGATTGCAGCCCATTATTACAGCCACTCAAAACTTAATACCCTATTCATGGCATCAGGTGCACCGGGAGACGTGCCCGATGGCAATTGTGAAATAAAATGTAGTAGTTGGTTGAAACGTTGTAACGATGATCCAACAGTTGATGCTTTTGAAGTTTTGGGTGCTGTAATTCAGGATTATATGGATCGTGATCTTACACCTTCATTCTTTGATGGTGATGGTACTGATCCACTTAAAGAAGGAAAAATTAAAATAAATACAGCACTAACAAAAAATCAACTCGAATATCGCACCAATGGATTTGTGACTCTGGCAGGTTTCAACCCAATTACTAAAACACTAGAAGATTATTTTAAAGCAGGTGATTTTTCATCGGTAAAAAATGAATTTGACCGTGCATTAGAGAATATCGTTACCGATCCTCATGCCTCAATCACGGCAGCTAGTTCTATAATAGAGTCAGTGTGTAAGACCTACATCGAAACATTCAATTTAGAAATGCCAAATAGACAAAACATTGTTCCGCTATGGAAGTCTGTTCAAATGCATTTGGGTCTTAACCTTGATCGAAATCTCGAAGATGATCAGCGTAAAATATTACAAGGTTTGTCTTCAATAGTTGATGGGGTAGGTGCTTTTAGGACACATATTGGTTCAGCACATGGTCGCGGAGTTACCCAACCTAAGATTGTTGTTGCTGAAGCTCGACTGGCAGTAAATGCTTCTCACACGTTAGTTGTCTTTATCTTAGAGTGCTGGCACGCAAAAAATGCTCTAAATAGCCAGTAAACCAGACTGCCAGAACCTCAGCGGTTCTTGGCAAACATTTTTCGGAGGATAGTTACCTTTGTATTCTCCTTCATAAGAATACCTCTAGTATAAGTACAAATTCAGATAATGACATCAAGGATAAACCATGGCAAGAAAACGAAAAATCGAAGCAGCAACTTTAAACATAAAGATACACCCACACACGCCCCCAAAATATGTAAAGTTATTCAATGACGTTGAGCAATTAGGCCATCATGTAAAAATTTGGGATAAATACTATGCTACTATTGGATGGTTAAGACCATTAGATGAAGAAATGCCGGAAAAAGGATTAGAAGGAGCAATTTATAAATATTTAAACATTGATCCAACAAGACAATGGTTTGATAAGAAAAAGAATAAGTCTATCAAGGTGGACGATAAAGACAATCCTCCTCCAATCCCAGATTCATTAAAACCTCATTTACAAGAAATTTACTTTATTTTTTATCCAGATCAACACAGGTTATTCTTTGAGACAAATAACCTTAGTCCAAACTCAGCGTTGAAACTTTTTCAAGGTCTTCTTCAACATCCAGAGGTAATCAAAATATTTGGTATTCCTGATATTCATATTGAAAGCTCCAAGGAAACTATCGAAAAAATTCTTCAATTACCAAAGCTTGCACTACTAGAAATACAGATTGCTTTACCTAATCCAGATGATAGTGGTATGAGTGATGAAGAAAAAGTGATGGATCGAATGTATAATGAAGGTTCACGAACTGTTTATGAGAAAAAGACTGCATTTAAAGGTAAAAGCCTTACACCTGATGACAAAACAAAACTCATGATGAAAGTTGCAACATCGAACGGCAAGGTGTATGCGGAAGGGTATAGTGCTGAAGAGAAAAGGGTCATTGAATCTACTGAGGACCATCCGTTAAGGGATAAAGATTATTATGATCCTGATCAAATTGATGTGTACAAGGCCTTCAGAATTTTAGCAAAAAAAATGCTTAGAGCAATATTGAGTTGAAATGAAGAAAAAAGATCATTTTAAAATTTATAAAAATGTTAAAGATAGTATTGTCTTATACTGGCATTACTATGGTGGTCTTGAGGCACTTTTAAAAACGCCATATTTGCATTTTGCTATACTTACATCACTATCCTGCTTCCCAATATGGTCAAAAACAGTTACTCCATCTTGGTATAACCTACCTATAGCAGCATTGCCAAGTCTATTGGGGTTCACATTAGGTGGGTATGCAATTTTACTTGCGTTTGGCAATGAGAAATTTCTTATGATTCTATGTGCAAGAGATGATGATGACCCATCACCATTCATGAACGTGAATGGGGCATTTGTACATTTTATAGTAGTTCAGGCTATAGCATTATTTTCCTCAATAGTTGCAATGAGTTGGGAAATAAAAACTGGTTTTTTCGCCTTTATAGGATTCACACTTTTTCTTTACTCTTTACTTACTGGAGTCGCAGCAGCTTTTGCAATATTACGGTTAGGTAAATGGTATGATATCTTTCTGGCAAAAGAATATCGGAGAAAATTAGAGACAGAAAGGAAAGAAAATGAAAAAAATAATAGAGAACAAGACGTTTAAGACAGACTTGCTGAAGCTCGCCGAAAGTCTCGACTATAACAAAAACTTCTGCAAAATAATACTTTCCTGCAAGAAAATCTGACGGCTTTTTGGACGGCTTTTGACGGCTCAAAACGGCTTTTAATGGTGTAGAAGTGCGTAAAATATGGGTGGAATACGCTCTCCGTCGCCCTTTCACGCCGGCGACAGGGGTTCGAATCCCCTTGGGGACGCCAATATTAAGTAAATAAAATCAAGGACTTAGGAAATTATTCCCAAGTCCTTTTTTATTTGGTTGCGTATAGGTTGCGGTTGGTTGCGTTGTCATCCAGCCTGTCCACCTCATTTTTACTCCCACCAGGAACCCAGTGATAATAAATATCCATGGTAAATTTTACAGAGTGATGACCAAGCTGTTTTGAAACATCTGCAATATTATCACCATTACTAATCCTCAGTGTAGCATATGTATGGCGAAGATCATGTATCCTTATTTTTCTCAAACCAGCTTTTTCTATTATCTTGTAAAAAAGTCGTCTGAGATAACTTTCATGATAAGGCTCGCCATTGTTTCTGACAAAAACCCACTCGGGTACACGCCCCCATCCTCTTTCCAATGTATCAATTTTCCTTTGACGCAATATTTTCTTCAATCCATCAGTAAGCTGAAGTGACATATCAACTTTTCTGCTCTGACCACTCTTAGGAGTTTCTATTTTCCCTTTTGAAAAACCTCTTTGGATATTTATAAACCTGTTTTCAAAATCAATATCCTTCCATTGAAGTCCCAAACATTCACCCAGCCTGATTCCCGTTCTTGCTAATGTCAGAAACATCGTATGATGTTGTGGAAAATTCAACTCAAAACATTCAAGAAGTTTTCTCAACTCTTCCTGAGTGTATGGTTCAATACTCAATTTTGACTGCTGTTTCTTGAATATTTTTCCAAGATTATGAGCTGGATTAGTAGAAAGAACCTCATCATCAATAGCTAAATTCAGAACTCCTGATATTGCATTCTTAATGTGGGTGACGGTACTTGCAGCAAACCCCTTGTTTGTTTTTTTCATCAGAAAATTTCTGACCATCAGTCTTGTAATCTCATTTACAGGTTTCTTTCCGAATTCCGGCAATACGTGATTGTTAAGTATTCCTTTGTAATCACTTACGGATGATGTTTTGCAGGTAGCAGGAACAGTAACGCTGATCCAGATTCCAGCATATTCTTCAAAAACAGGATTCTTTTGTTCATCATGATGAGCCTCAATTAGAATATCACCCGAAGCCAGCTTTGCTTCGAGCTTTTTTGCAATCGCCAAAGCAGCCTTCTTATCCCGTCCAATCCTCTTAGCCTTTCTTTTTCCGTCATGGTTAATAAAAATCCACCACTCGCCAGAACCCTTCGTTTTTTCTCTGACTTTAACTCCCATAGTTCCTCCAGTACAAATTGATTCATGGTTATGTTAAAGCCGCATTTGTAAACCTCTCATTGCAACTTCAACTATAACATTTCCTGACCAAATTGTACTGTGTTTTTACTATAGAAATGGCTTCATGAGATTTATTTTTGGTGGAGCAATTACTTATTTTGGTCATGCTATTCTCCACTCCATTGTAGTCGGATTTTTCTACTTAATTAATGAAAAGGAGGTGAATTTTTTATGATTTCCGTTAGCAAAGCTAAAACGTTAAAGGTGGAAAAGAGTTATCTGTCTGTTGCAGAAACAGCCATTTACACAGGAATATCTGAAAGGTTTTTAAGAGATTGTTTGAAAGATCCTTTAAACCCAATTCCTCATTTCCGCATTGGCAATGCAGGTCGCATCATCAGAATTAGAAAAAGTGACATTGATAGCTGGATAGAGCGTTTTCAACTAATGTCTCAAGTCAATATTAATACGATAGTTAATGAATTAATCAAGTAACAACTCAAACAATTAATAAAAAGGAGGGGGATGTTTTCCATTTATTATTAAGCTGCGAAATGACCATTTACAAGCAATTCAAACGCAAATCACAGATAATGTGAATGGAAAAATCCAGGAAATAATATGAAAGATTACAAACTTGTAAGCCTAAACGCAATATATAGTCCCAAAGGTAAGGCCGGAGAATATGCAGTTCTGGCTTTAAATCCTTACAATGGTTGCACCCACTGTTGTGCCTATTGTTATGCACCTGGGTGTTTTCATAAGAAAAAAGAGGACTACTTTTCAGGAGCAAATCCAAAACGCAATCTTATTGAACGTATAGAGAAGGATGCTGCAAAGCTCTCGCAGTGCAGTAATGTTCCAGAGATACTTTTGAGTTTCATTGGCGATTCTTATCAGCATGAGGAAACTGAGCTGGGACTAACAAGACAAATCATACAAATCCTGATCGCACATAACCTACCGTTCACGGTACTTACAAAAGGAGGTTCACGAGCAATTAGAGATTTCGATCTTCTCGCAAGTTATCCGAATGCCCGATTCGGCACAAGCCTTGTATTTACCGAACAGAGTTCAGTTGATCAGTGGGAACCGGGTGCAGCATCAGTTGAAGATAGAATTCAAACTATTGCTAAAGCACATGAGCTTGGAATTAAAACGTGGGTCTCAATGGAACCGGTTATTGACCCAGCACAGGCGATTAAGCTTGTTCAGCGAATTCATCCTATGGTTGACCACTGGAAGGTGGGTAAAATTAACCATAATAAGACTGTAGAGCAGAGTGTCGATTGGATCAAGTTCCGTGAGGAGATCATTGGAATTTTATCCAGTTTGCATGCTGATTTCTATCTTAAAAAAAGTTTGACGGATTTATAAATTTTAAAAAAGTATGGGATTTTATAATAAGCAGCGTTTGTAAAATCCCATATATTTTAAGTAATTATCTACTGTCTCATAATAAACAAACATGATTTTAATTAAACATCACAATGTTCTCTGCATTATCACACAATGATTATTGAAAGGAAAAAATATTTTTCTGGAATATACCTCAACTACCCTGATCAAGTAGTTGAAAAAAATTAAAAAAAGAGCTCAAGAAACAACCAAGGCCGGCCTCCAAATTTATCATAACGGAGGAATTATGAGTAATAATACTAAACGCAGGATCACTGGGCTGGACTTGTTCAATGCTCCAAAACGAGTGATTGAATATCTTATTGATACATTGATACCTATTGGACTAACAATAATCGGAGGTCTACCCAAAGTAGGAAAATCCATTTTTATATCCCAAATTGTATGCGCAATAGCTCAGGGCAGACAATTTTTGAACAAATTTGATTCGTTAAACAGTAAAATTCTCTATATCTCATTGGAAGAAAACAATGAAGATCATGAAATAAGGATTCATCGTATTATCAGAGATAGCACTAACCTTGATAACATTGAGTATCATTTTGAATGGTGTCCATTTGATCAAGGTGGTTTAGATCTTTTAAGAATATACTTAGAGGCTAATCAAGATGTTAGGGTAGTGATTATAGATACATTAACACGTTTTGTAGAAAGTAGTAGTAAAAAAAGAAATCAAGGGTATGTAAATGAAACTGATGTTGCAAAAGACATATTGAAAATAGCAAAGGATCTGAAAGTCTCCATTGTACTGATTCACCATACTGTAAAAAGCAGTAAAGGTAATCTCAACGATTTACGAGGATACGGTGGATTTACCGGTGCAGCAGATAACATCATCTTGCTTGAGCATGACAAATCCGAACAACTTGGGAAGCTTCTAGTGACAAGTCGATATGGCGATTCTGAATATGCTCTGAAATTTAATAAAGACAAGGGCTGCTGGGAGTACCTGGGAGAACTTGAAGAGTTTAATCTGACTCCAGAAAGAGATGAGATTTTGGAGATAACATATCAAGCATTTGGCCCTATTCAAGTTAAAACTATTGCTAAAGAAGCAAAAAGGTCTTCTCAAGGAACTAGCAATCTGTTGAAACATTTAACAAAACAAGGTCTTGTTAAATGTTTAAGTTACGGTATGTACGAAATTACTGATCTTGGAAAGAAAGCTTTGGTAATGAAGCTATAGTCGTTTAAGTAGTGTAAGTTGTGTAAGTTGGGTACAAGTATTTGAAATTTATATAAATATACGACCATCCAACTTACACCGCAATCTACAGCAAATCATATAATCAATTCTCGCCTGTGTAAAAAGCAGGCTTGAATCAGCAAAGGAATTTATATCATGAAAACTAAAATTGGAACAATTAATTCAGGACAGTGGGATTCTTTGATGAAAAGTTTTAAAGCATTAGATTTTTTGCCAAATATTTCTATCGAAGATGGTTATCTTAATAATCAATTGAGTGAAAATTCATGGATTGAAATAGATTATTCGAGCACCGTAAATTGGATTGATTTTTCATTTCTTAATTTAACTAATGAAACAAAACAACTTTTGGCAATACCAATAAGCAATAAACCAATAGCTGTTTATGATGAAGATAATGAATACACATTTACCAATGGATGTGCATATGTATCGACAACAAAATACTACGGAAATTATAAAGTAGTTAATGTTCCTATTGATATTTACAGTGGCAAAAAAATTATAGATGATGTGAAATTACAATACAAGTCAATTAACAATATAACCAATATCCCTGCATTATTTAAATATACGCAAAAAAGCGGGCCGCTTGACTTTATTATAACACAAGGAACTCTTGTTTCTATTATGAATAAATTTGGTTCAAGAATACCAATGGTAAAGAATGCTGTTAATGATAATCTAAATAAAAGACCAACTGCTATTTATAGATCATTTAGATTTGATCAATTTTCTCGTGCAGCCACTATGTGTATACGTCTATATGAAGTCCATGATGATCCAGATTGGATATTGAGCACCCCAAGCACATGGCTCTACGTAGAAATGGCTATAGATACAACAGTGAAAATTAAATACTATGAACGGTTGATACCTGTCAGCAAGCACAACTGGCACCTCTAAACACCACTTACATGGGGTGGGATTGGCAAAATCCTATCCCCATCCTCAACAAAACATAATTCAAGCCGATTCCTAAGATTCAAAGCACATCAACTAAACCTGAATGAAAATTTAATTCTATCAACAATAAATTCCCTGATAAACCTGTCCAGCTCTTTCTTATCCCTTCCATTTACACACCACTGATTCAGATCATAGATTAAATCAAGGTTATTTGACGTCTCTCCAAAGAATGTATCGGCAAAGATATCAGGTTCATTTTTCTCCATGTCATAAAGTGCATTATTCACTTTATTCATCGCCTTTGTCTTAAAGCTCGTTGACGTTAACAGTTCAACAAAATTATATTTATCAATGATATCGCTGAAGTATTTATCTACTTCCATATTACTATAAATATTTAACGGCACAAACACTGATGTGTCAGATAGATTATCCCCTTCCGCCAGCAGGTCTTTAGCATGTAAGAATCCTGCCTTCAACTCTGGAGTATAATAAACCTTATCAACAATTTTTTCTGGTAAATGATTTACCGTTTTATACAGGTTCAATTTACCATCACAGTAATCGTAAACTTGCATGGAACGTACTTGTAATATTCCACCCTTCTTATAATTGATGGAATCATATGTGATATCAGTAGAACTATTACCGTTCAAATAAAACTGGAACATCTTCTCAAGCAGAGCAATTGCAAACCTGTCCTGATAGAGGTTAATCCCGAGAAAATGCAGTTTAAACACATCTGCAGCATATGGACTATCCATGTGATCAGAAAAGCATCTATAAGCCATTGGAATGAATGCGGCAAAATCAATATGATGGGCATCATCACGAATACTCACAAGCCCGCCAATAGCCCTGTTCTTAATCCACTTATTTATTTCCAGCTCTTCATATAACCTGTTCCAGACTTCATACTGGTCTATAATCTTGAACTGCCAGACATAGAGAAATTTATCAAGAAGCATTTCTGGGTACCGCTGTAACAATTTCTTAGAATACGATTGAGAAATTTTATTAAACTCGTATAAATTCTTAACTGTATTTTTATCATTTTGCTTACCCCAAACAGGAATATCCAGTGAAAAAATATAGTTGAAATCCATATGATGATGTTCAAGATATTGATGATAGCTTTCGATGAATTTATGTGTGCTATCGAACGGCACGTCTCCGCCTATGATGCTGTATCCGCCTGAGTCAATATACAAATTAAAAGATATATCTTCTGACTCAACATAATTTCTTATTTTAAGAGCTATTTTTTTTACTGTATCAAATCCGAAGTTTTTTTGTTTCAAACCATATATCAATGAGAGCAATGCACGCTTTGTCAAATTGATATTGGGTGTGTCATAGCCCTTGTTCTTGTTAGTATCAATTGGAGTAGGACTCCCAAGTACATGTATAAATTTCATGTTGTTCTCATTACAAGATATTGTTTTTTAATTTAAAATCATGCTTTCAAAAAATATTTCAGATATAGCTGAAAACCACCATGTATTGCTTATGATGATTATAAGAATAACCTATAACATCAGCATGATTACATGTAAACCGTGATATTTAATATCCGGGAATAATCCAGCCCGATTAAAATGTTAAAAAAAGAGGTGCTGGGTATCTTGGACTTCTCCCTTGATACCCGCACCAGCACAGCAGATTTTTCCAATCTCCTTTATTCTCATTTGAATATGCAACACATTTGACTTCAACAGCGGGAAAAGGTCTCCCCTTATCCCAACAATTGTCAAGAGTATGGCATTAACCCAAGAAACACAATTATAAAGATATTACTTCCACATAACATATTAAAATAACATGATTAATCACTCGTAGAACAGACACAGTTGAATCTTATCCGGATAATTCATGCCAGCTGTTCTATTTTGAACAATAACACTTTACTATGGAGGAGTTTCTGATGAGCATCAACATGAATCCATTTGATTTTAAACAGCTTACTGTTAATCAGTTTTCTGATTTGGATAAGCCGCAAGATATTACTGATGATAAAACTGTTGCATTGAATAATTTAATTCATAAATATAACATTATAAATGATAAATTCTACACCTATACCGAGTTAGCGAAAAGATTCTCACTACTTCCTGTGAAATCCCAATCTAAAGAACCAATAGGTAAATGGGCAAAACGCTGTGTTAAGAAAATTCCGTTTAACATCAATGACTACAAGGATTCAGATGGAAATTTGCTGAATGCTGGAATAGCATGTGGCCCTGCAAGTGGTTTAATAGTGTTGGATATTGATGATTGGAGTCAGTTTGAAAACTGGTGTAAAAGTAAAGGTCTTTCAAATCCTGTTCCTGAAACATTTACAGTTAAATCAGGTGGTAAGAGTCAGCACTATTATTTTAAATACCCTGAAGATGGCAAACAATACAAACAGTGCCGGATACCATGTGCAAAGTTCATAGGCATAAGCGGCTATGTTGTTGCTCCTGGTTCTATTCATCCATCAGGAAAACCCTATTTCATAAGAAAAAATATACCAATAGCAGCAGCCCCACAGTGGATACTGAATGAGATGATCAATAATAAACCATTTAAAAAAAGATCTGCTAATACACATAATATTGAAAAAATAATCCCAGCCCCTGTAGTTATTCCTGTTGCTCACAATATCCAGAGGGGAATTCTATCTGCAATCATTGAGGTTAGTCAAAGCAGGAACAACTATGAACTGCCAACTAACCTGATTCTTAAAACCTATAATTTGAATGCTCCTGACATTTCAAGAGTTGACTCTGACAAAAGTTTTGGAAGACTTCTCACTAAAACCTTGAGTGGTTATAATATTCAATTTACCAAAAAGAAGTTAAGTATTAACGGCAAAACTCCACAGGGAATCATATTTGAACAGGAGATCCTTGAGCAAATCAAGGAGTTACTGAACCAACAATCAGACCTGTAATTGACAATTATTATCCTATTGCTAAACCTCAGCCGTTTTTATTCATAACTCTTGCTAATCAAAAAAAGATTGAGCAGATTATTTAAAGTTGAAGAGGCCATGTAGAAACGGCAAACAGATTCTTCATATTCATTCAGAAACGGCAAACTGACTTCAACATATTTAAACAAAAACGGCAAACAGGCCATCAGTATAAAAGTTATCTGTCACTCCTGTATTACATTAATCGTTTTACAGGAGTGGCTTTTTAACAGTATCTGTAAGACCATCAGGATTACCATATAGCACTAACACCAACTTGAAAGAACGATGCAGCAGTTATAAAGAGTCAGTAATAATACAAAAGATGTAGTCTGCTTAGTCTAAACTGATTCTGTTGTTGAGTCTCAGCCTTCATCTTTTTGATACTTGTGTTTCAAGTAAAAATTTATTCTGATAGGTTTTTTATAAGGTTTGTTTGTATCTTTTGCTGAAGCAATGGCACATTGAGGTGATGATGTGGGTTCTTAGGATTTGAACTTCAGAGATGATGTTTCCCATCTCAGTGCCACTCGGAAGTATAGCAACCGTGCTGATACTGTTAAATGGGAAACTCCGCCTTTCATTCATAAGTCATTTGTAGTTGTAACAATAAGCTTTTGTGTTAATGATGAATGTTTTTAACAACTTTTAGATTCACTATTTCCCCTGAAGAGTCCGTTCAAAATGAACACTGCCGTATCCCATCTCCAGCCCCTGCCGTTAAGACAGATTATCACCACCAACTGAAGATTATCCTGTTAAAATCATATCTTTTCTTAATAATATTAATATATTATTTGTTTGGACAATAAGAATCAACGCCACCTCCAACAGTAGGAGCAACAGACGAAATCTTGTACATTCAGGATAATAAAAGAAGCAGTTTTGACTGTAAATGTAACTATAAAGGACACGGCCATAAGTGATCGTAAAATTTAAGGGGTTTTTACATATATTGTAAAAAAAGCTTAAAAGTCGTTTTCACTTAGGGCCATGGTCAGAAGTATTACTATCCTGTGGCTACTTCTGCTCCAGTTAGTTCAGTAATATTAACTTTAAAAGCTGGAGTTCCTTCACCTGTCTATTCTATAAAAATTATTATATAAAAAATGATATTATTATTATTATTAATAATAATTACAAGTGCTTCTTCTGAATTGTAGTCCTTGAATATTATTTAACGACCACTCTTCTTTTACATGATATTCATTGACTTTTTTCCCATTCTTAAGTCTCTTTTCGACTTTTTTTACATCAAATATGTCTTTCAAGTCTTCAAGCACTGCTTTGATATCTCCCTCATTGTAAACGGGAGCGTATCTGGAGTTAAAGTATTTTACAAACGCCAGTAGTTGTTCTGGAGAGAGAATCAATGTAACACCTGCAGCTTTTAATTCTCTGGCACATCGTCGCAGTTCAATGAACCTGTAATACCTGTTCTCTGGTTTTGGTTTTACTCCGTCCATCTCCATATTCAGGTTTCTGTATGTTCTTTTCATTGAGTCAATATCTTTATTTGAATAATCTCGTTTATATAATAAAAGAAACGGTTTTTCAGCATTCAGTTCAAGTCCAGTACAGTAGCGATACAGAGCATCCATACACTCAAGGCTGCTCCATATTTCCTTAAACTTTCCAGTAGATTTGTGCTCCGTAATGTTCCATCTAATTGATAAAACTTCAAACTGTTGAGACTTCTTCTTTAGATAGTCCTTAAGAAGTTCTTGCTGTACAGATGTGTAAACATTATCTTTATTGATTAAAATTTTGCAAAGAATAGTTATTTTATCAACTGTTTCTCCAGTCAGATCGAGCTTTGCCTGTTCTATTTCTTCATTAGTGAGCCTGTTGCTGATTATAGCTTCTTGAGGCACTTCAGTGACAGTAAAGTTGTAAGCCTTAACAAACTCTTCTATGGCACAGACATTATAGTTCATCCTTCTGGCTTCTGTTTCTTGTACATGTTTTAACACAATATTCTCTGAAATTTCACCATTGTCGTCCAGATATCGATACCTATCAGTTAAAGCAATCTTTTCAGTTGGGATACCACTTGAGACAAGTGGATAGAGCACATTATATTTAAAAATATCATAGGACTGTTTCTGTTTTAAGGCCAAGTTGTAGTCCTTTTCAGTTAATTCCTGACGAGTTTTCTTTTCAACATATGCTGGAGTACTACCAGATACAAATAGAAAATAATTCTTGAATCCATTCCTGAACCGAGATGGAAACTGAATCAGATCAGTAGTAGATTTAATATCCACAAGAAAAATATTCCCAATATTGTTATCAAGTATATTAACACCATCTACAATGAGATTGGTGGTCAGTAGTACTATCCCTTCTTGCAAGCAACCTTTGCTTGATAATGTCTGATATTTTGACAGGTTACTGTATGCTTCACTATCGTTTTTAATATCACTGTAGAGTACATGAGTTTTAATTGATCTTTGTTGTATAAGTTTCTCCATCAGAACCAACTGTTTCTTGCTTCTGGCATATATAACATCAGTTTCACCTGGAATATGTTGAGAAAGTAGTGCATTAACAACCCTTTTTGTTGATCCTTTTTTATACTTACAAACATGGGCTTGCTTTAACGGCCGGTTTTCCTGTTCAATCTTGATAACCATGTCAACGTCATTATGGTTAAGATATTCAGGGGTTGCAGTCATATATACTACTGATTTGCATCTGTCAGACAGGTATTGAAGATTCTGTAATGCTTTACCCCTGAAATCACTATGATTTACCAAGTTATGAGCTTCATCAATGACCATTATATACTCTTCGGGATTAATAGTTTTTTCAACTATGGGAGACTTGTCGTATGTCATGAATATTGAACCTGTTTCAGGTACTTCAGAATCGTTCTGACACATCCCTTGAAGTACACCAGAGCGAGTATGAGTCTCTTTCCCCTGAAGTACCTGAGAGGTGTAAGAGAGTGCCAGAATCATTCTTATT
Organism: uncultured Desulfobacterales bacterium; assembly: GCA_964539635.1. Taxonomy (GTDB): domain Bacteria; phylum Desulfobacterota; class Desulfobacteria; order Desulfobacterales; family Desulfobacteraceae; genus Desulfamplus. Next base: position 32,219 of record CAZIJN010000034.1, read on the forward strand.
TGCTGATCTTCAGCCAGTCTATAGAACATCTCTGTCTTACCAACACCAGTAGGTGCTGTAATCAATATCTTTGTCTGCTTACCATTTCCTTGATTTTTCCGAATCGCTTCATTGATATCATTTAATATCTGCATCCTGAGTTCATCAGAAATATATTGCCCACATTTATAGACTATTGGAGTTTTCCTAAATGTCGTTGTGATCGGGACAAGTCTATTAAGTCTCCCGTAACCGATTTTCTCCATGAGCATATCAAACAGGTCTTGACGATACTTGCAAAGATATTGACCAAATGCCATTACTTCACCGGAGTGAAAATCCTGTACAGAGTAACCGCTCCAAGTATTCTTTGGATTTTTATTGTTATTATAGAACAGGATTGCATCAGGGTTATTGCCATCATCTGCATAGAGAGAGAAAAAATTCATATATTGAGATTTAGGTCGTCCTGAGTTTCTGATACCAAGAGCGTCCAATAAATCAATTATGTTTTGGAAAACAGCTTTGATTTGTCTATCGATCGCACTTAATCTATCAAACTGCTGCATATACTGTTTTACAGCTCTATTTTCTGCTGAGTTAGAATTATATTTTACATTATTAAAACTTATGCTGGTTCTTGCTGGTTCAAGAGAGTTTACAAAGGTTTTAACGGCTTCGGCATCTACAGTTGATATACTTCTGATGTCTGATAAAAGTAAACCAATTCCATATTCAGGGTATCCAGAAAACTTATATTTGTTGATATAAGCACTGGTAGGTGCAATGTTGATGGTATCCTGATTTGAACTCAAGACCTCTAATGTTTGGCCATCAGCAAGTTTCCATTTTCTGTTCATGTCTAACGGTTTTTCAGTTTTAAAAATAATATGATACCCACCAGAGACTGACTGTTCAGCGTAGAATGATTCACCAAAAACTACTTTAAATCGTTCCAGTACATCCATCGGCAGTTCACCAAATTTATGATATTTGATGTCAATATCAAAGCAGTTCAGATAAGAACCATCTGTCTGTCTGCCAAGTTTCAGAGTAATACCCGTAAGGTTTACTTTCTCAAAGAGTGAATCATCAACACCATTTTTCCAGTTTGGAATAGAACAATGTCTTTCGCCGTTATAAAGAGGGCCAGTTTTACAACCTTCTGATTTTAAATACAGGTGTAATTGTCTAATTTTTTCTCTTGTTTCAGGTAAGATAGAGTGCTGATGCTGGAAGACTTGAGATGAGTATTCATGGGATAGGCTATCCAACATTGTCAGAAGACTTTTCAGTTCATACTCATTCAATATAGCAGACTCCATTAAGCCCTCTTCAGAAATCTGTTTGTATTCTCCAATTTCATGGTTTTTATTCTCTGCTTTACTTGGAGCTATCAAGACCTGTTTATTACCTGCAAAGAAATCAATATTATCTTTGTGTTGTGCTGCGTCATTTACTTCTGCAAAGTTAAATTTTGTTGATTTGTTTTCTATGAGGATTTCACAGTAGAAGATTATCCTGTATCCACCTGATGGAGTTTCTTCCAGATATACTGGTTTCTCAATTTGTTCCAGAATTCGTGATAAAATATTATTCCTTCTCTCTTGTCGGTAGATGTCAATATCCAAAGCAAAAACATAATACTGCTTATCATTAATATAACATGTAGTGCCAGTGACGATACCGAGTCCTGTCATTCCAATCTCAGGTTTGAATCTGATCATATTCCAATCATCGTGAAAGGGATGTTTTTTATGTTTATGAAGACTTGTTATGTGAAAACCAGCACTATAGAGTTTGACAGCCTGATCATATACTTGATTATTTTCAGGTTCACATATCAGAGAATAGTCATTAATATTTTGTTCAATTGTTAAGTTCATTGTCGTTACCTATTTTTTTGTTTTATTTAAAGCAGTAATCTTAACCTGCATTACTGCTTTTGTTGATTTTGGTTTATTTATTATTAAACGGCTGTTGCTAAGGCTCTTGGATGTAATGAGTCATAAATAGATTCGTTATTATCAGACTCATTAAAAGGAGGGAGATATCTTTCCACTGCATTGGATGCTCCATGAACAGGATGCCAATAGCATTTGACAATCAGATGGCAGGAACTCCCATAAATTTCTCTCAGGTCTTGAACGTTTTCTGGAATAAATCCCATGTTATGAATCATTTTATAAAGCACATTAAGAGATTCAGCGTTGTTCATGTTGAAGAATGAGAAAAAATATTTACCAGAATAGCAGCCATCTTTTATTTGCCAGGTTAGCTTCAACATTTCTTTATTACGCTTTAAGGTTGTATCTACACTATTTCTTAAAACAGCTTCATAATCACCGGATGGAAGAACTATCCCTTGCTTGTTTAGACTACTGAATCTTTTGAGGTTGTATCTTGAGATTTTCATACTTGACTCCATTGTTAATTGTTTTATTTGTTGAACTTCTAAATAGTTAATACTTGAATAGTTATATCTGTATAAAAATGGTTCTAAAAATATGGACATTAAATTGAAGAGGTAAAAGAATGTATATTGATCAATTAGTGAACAGTGAGTTTACAAAAGGAGTATTTTGGGGAGAGGATGATCATAGCGAGACAAAATTTCAAGATGCATGAAAAGCAACTTGATTTCGTATATGATATGAGAGGAAGGTCTAAACCTTAAGGATGAAGAGAAATATATTTTCCCCTATTATTTATCAAATAACAATTTTCTGTTGATTCATAATAGGGCTGTTGATAGTGCTGTTTCTCAGGCATGATAGTACAAGGTCTTTTGAAAACATATTTTTGGGATGTTTTTTATATAGAACTAAATGGGGTTATATTTATTGAGGTTGGATAATGGGGATGTCTCTATTTGAACGGCAGTTTTAGTCTTCAGGGGTGGGCTGTAAAAAGGGTTATTACTTCAGCAATGAGATAAGGTTTTCTTTTGATTTATTTGCCTGAGCCAATGCAAATGTTCCTGATTCTGATAGTATCTGGAGTCTTGACAGGTTCCTGCTCTCATCTGCAAAGTCAACATCCCTTATGCTTGATTCTGAAGCTGTTGCATTAAACTGGGTGTTGGTGATGTTGGAAATGGTTGACTGAAGTTGATTCTGCACTGAACCTACATTACTTCTAATTTTGTCAAGATCACGGAGAGATACATCCGCAAGCTCCATGGCTATTTGTGCATCATCAAATGAGGTGACATTGACATCGCAGAGACGTAGTAATCTACTATTAATTGGATTGAGAATTTCATATGGAGATGTTTCTTCTTCAATTGGCTTTTGAGAATCATAAAGATAAACATGATTTATTCCTGATGTTGAACCCGCAATAAGATTTGTTGCTTGAGAGCCAAAGGTTACATATCGTCCATCACCACTAAGAGATATAGGTGAATTAGATATTCCTATAGAAGTTCCAGAGTCTCCATCGCTCTCGTTTCCATTATAACCCTCTGAGATACGTTCTAAAACGCCAGTATGTGTGTCATATCGAAAGATATCTGCAACACCATTATTATCATTCTCTACTAAATTATCAGCACTTGAAGCAAAAGCAATATATCTACCATCATTGCTGATAGATGCATTAAAACTATCTCCACCATTGCCAGAATTTCCATCTGATGATTTGGAAATAAGTGTAGTTTGACCTGTTTGTGTATTATGCAAAAAAATATCTTTGTGTCCATTATTGTCACTTGAAACTAAGTCACTTGCATTAGATTCGAACACTACAAACTGTCCATCGTCACTTATCACAGGGTTTATACTTCCCCCATTTCCTGCTTCGCCGTTAATTGCTTTAGAAAGTAGGGTAGTTCTATTGGTTTGAGTATTTCTTAAGAATATATCACTTGATCCGTTGCTATCGGTTTCCACAGTAGCATTCGGATCAGTTGCTTGAAAAACAACATATTTTCCATCATAATTGATGTCAGGCCTTCTATTTTGGCCTTGTATCCATCCTCCATCTGAAGGGTCATTGTCACCATCACCATTTGAAATCAAGATCATTGTATCTGTTTGTGTATCATACATAATCACGTCATTTTCGTTCGTTTCATTATTGTCATCACCAAGTATGATATCATCAGACTCGGACACGAAAGCAACATATCTGCCATTACCACTTATACTTGGCCAATCACTTCCATGTATGGATTTTTCTCCACTTGTATTTTTCCCGATCAAAGTTGTTATACCTGTTACTGTATCATGCAAATAAACACTGCCTCGTGGTAAATTGTCTCCTGGAGCAAAATTTTGTGATTTTGACCAAAATGCTATATATCGTCCAGATGAATCAATGCTTGGATCTCTATTCTCCAAATCCCCGGGTGTTCCATCTGTAGCAACTGATATTAATTTTATTTCATTGGTCTTTATATTATATAAAAAAATATCCGCGAATGGACTATCATTTGGAACCAAATTGTTTGCAGCAGACGAAAATACAATAAAATCACCATTTGCAGATATTTCTGAAATTAAACTCTCTTCATCACCTTCATCACCATTACTTGCTTTTGAAATAAGAGAGATTATTCCATTACGTTTAAGTTCTGAAGATTCTTCTTGAATCACTGTTTTTTCCTGATAGAATTGATACTGACCAAAATTCCTGCTGATCATTTTAAGATATCCATGTGTAGTAAGAGCACTACTACTGATCACTTCAGGTCTTGGAAGTCCTTCTACTTTAATGGCTCTACCATCAGATGATTTTAGTTCAAGTTTTCCAGTGGCTGTAACATAAGCAGTGACACCAGTTTCACTTGATCTGCCGTTAATAGCAGCAATAAGACTTCCATCAGAATCATTAGGAAGCACATCCAGATTTCCTATTGTAATTCCATTTATTTTGAAGTCATCGCTTGTGTTCCCTGCTATAATACTACTCTCTGATTCAACAATAGGGAATGCTTTAACATCTGTCTGTTCTTCAAATTTATTGATCTGTCTGGCAAGTGCACCAATTCCATTTTTTACGAGTCGATCAGATACATTTTTTTTGAGCTCATCTGATGCCTTCTCCACAATTTCGTCTATAAATTGATTCTTAAGTTCATCTATTTCTGTGCTCGTAAGCTTACTTATATCAAGATTTGTACGTTTACCCAATTCTTCATTTGTAAGATTTTTAATCTTATTTATGTCTTCACTCGTAAGTTTATCCAGCTCATCCTTCATCAGGTCTGGGGTATAGTATTCTATTTGGAACGGCTTAATAACAATATCTTCACCAGTAGCTTTATCCTGAAGTGTCGTATAAATAGGTTTTGTATAATCTGGAATAACCTCAGCAACAGTAGTATGTCCTATCTTTGTTGATTCAGAAGAGGCGATGGAGATATTTACCGTTTCACCAGTGTAAGCACCCACTTGGAACTGTTTATTGGAAAAACCACCTGACAATAATTTTTGACCATTAAATGACGTTGAGCTGGCAATAAGATCAAGCTCTTCTCTGAGTTTATCAATATCACTTTGAATAGCTTTTCTGGATTCATATGTTTGACCATCTTGAGACGCCTGAATAGCTTTGGTTTTAATGATATTTACTATCTTAATGGACTCATCAATTGCACCGTCTGCTGTTTTTGCAATAGAGATAGCATCACTGGCATTTTTTACCGCCTGACCTAATCCTCTGGCCTGTGAATGAAGCTGATCCGCAATATAAAGACCTGAACCATCATCAGCAGCTTTATTGATTCTCAAACCGGATGAAAGTTTCTCTAAACTGCCGTTCAAACGATTACTGTTCTTTGACAGTTTTTGATAAGCAAAAAGACTTGCTGTATTTGTTTTGATTGATAATGACATTGTTCATTAAGAATCCTTCATTTTATAATTTTGCCAAAAGTACTCTCCAAAAATATCTCTATTTGATTTTTGTGATGGAAAAAGTATCTTGTTCTATCTTAGGTCTCATGCTTTCTCAAAAATCATTCCATGCGAATCGTTTTTATCAGATATCTGTCCGTCAGATTTTATTTTGCTCAAATATAAGTCTGGCAAATGGAAAATTTTACCCATCTGCTCAAAAATCTATCCTCTGGAATCACTTTTAATCAAGAATCATTCCATCACAAGAATAAATCTATCTGACACAATTAATTATCAGATTTATTAAGTGTGTCAGATTGTTATATCATCCTGAATCTTCTGGAATAATTATATTTTTCTAATTACTCTGGGAGATAAAAATGGATTTAAAGAAAATGATCGGAGCTCGTATTCAGAATATCCGTAAGAGCAAAGGACTGACACAGGATAGGCTTGCTGAGGATGTAAACATTAGCCCAAAGTATTTGAGTAGCATTGAAAGAGGGAGAGAAAATCCAACCTTGAATACCATCATTCAACTGTCAGATTCATTAGATGTAGAATTAGAAGATTTTTTTGAATCGGTTAAATTGGAAAGCCCTGAAATCAGTAGAGAAATGATCATTGACCTACTGGATAAAGCAGACCCTGAACAGTTGAAAATGTTCTACAAAATAGTTGCCGTTATCATTGAAAAAAAATAGTACTGACAGGGAAGACACCAAGTAATGTTTGGTGACTCCCAGGGATGCTGTCAGTTTTTACTCTTCAAGGAACTCTGATATTAGTTCATATTGAACGTCCAGATTTCCTTTCTGTTTAGCATATTCTTCTATACTGTATTTTTTAACCTTCATCTTTTTTACAGGGATTGCTTGATACAGACCGATATGATTGCCCATTTCCTTCCGTTTCTTCTCAAGATAATACAGTGCTTCTACTGGATCTTGATGTCCAACTGGTTCATGATGACCGATTACTAAAAATCCCAGACTATGGTTTGGATTTGCAATTATAAATGTCCTCTCAGCAATACTGTAGGTACTGAAAATAATTCCTTCTGGTGAAAATATCGCTGCTGATTCACACTCCAAATCCATCGTCTCATACAATCTGTCCAGTTCATAAATTGCTTCTGATAAATTACTGTAAAATTTGACATCAGAAACAAAACCACCTGAAACTGTGATTAACACATAGATATTCATGATTATCATTCCTTTTTAGTAAGAAAGTTGATGTTTCATTATATAAATATCTATATTAAAAACTTAATAAAAATAGAGATATATCCAGTTGTCTAAGATCAATAAGACTCAAGATTTTACAGGACAGGAAGAATCTACCACAGCAGTAGGAATATTTTTCCGTATTATATTGATAGAAATGTAAACTTGAAATTTATAAGAATCAAAGGGTGGATATGAGGTTGGTCTGTATGGATTGATGGAGGGAGGGAGTTTTATCTGGATTGAACTCTATTCAAACTAATATCAAAGATATATGGATTGTTGCTGGTTACTACTTTACGGATGAGTTTAGTTTATAGTGTTGATGATGAACGGCAAAGATTTGAATGTACTCCATCCTATCGGGAGACCCTCCCTGTTGTCTTCAGACATGGTGAAGTTGAGATCAGATGGAGTCATTCAATTACCTCATCCTGTACAACACTGTAAATGTTATATCTTTATAGTAGTTGTTTTGTTTTGAAGCTCATGGTTCAGTCAATTCTACCTGAACAAATTAGTTGGTGGACAGGCTAAAGCAAAGGTGATGGGGCGTAAATATCTCTTGAATTTGACCATTTGGATATTTTAATGGACTCCCCGTCATGAACTACATTGATTTATGATGCCTTTAAGGCACTCTGGAGAGATATTGAAAGAAAGCTAAATTTCAGTTATAGCTTCTTTGAAATCCTTCATGACTCCCATTGTCTTGAAGTGGAAAAGATGAGATTCACATTTGCAGTCTGAACAGCCGAAGTTGGGTATTGGTTTGATTGCAATCTCTCTCAATATTGATGCCCATTCATGTTCAAGATGCTCTTCATGGTCAGATACCCACACCTGCTTTAACTCTGTTGCTTCTCTTAAATAATCAATGTGCCAGTGGAGTCTTGTCTTGGGAGCCTGTCTATGATGCTTGATTCGGCTTTTTAACCCACCTGAGCCAAATGCACTTCCCACATATGCATAGTATCCTTTGTCGAAGCTAATCGCTCCCAACTTTCCAATGGTTATCTGATGATTTCTTTTAAGGTGGAGTATGAGTATGTAAGTGCCTTTTGATTTTGAGTCTATATTGATCATGACCTATTCATAATAATAGTGTTCATAATTAGGCATCCTTCATATCAACCCAAAAGTAGTTGACACTTCCTTTCAACAAATCCTTGAAAAATAGGGATATTGCATCAAGAAGTGTCAACTGGCAAATGTTTGTCTTGGATTTGAACAGTGCCAGCAGTTACATCAAGGGTGTCTTTTTCGTTGATTTTGTTATTAATAACAGCCTCCTTTTTCATAATCAATGGTCAATATAGGTATAAATAACTTGGCTGTATATAAAGCACATAGCCAAAAATAGCAAATCCGATCCAGACTATAAATCTCTTCATTTTACCCTCCTTTTTATTTTATATATCTCTATGAAAAATTTATAGTTCAGCTGCTGGCTGTATAGGAAATTAGGGTCAATTAAGATATTTAAACATAACATTCCATGCAATAAAAAATATATTTATACACATTTTATTAATGAACGGCGGTGTTTACCTTTTACCTGATGGTAAACACCTTTTTTTCCGTTCAGCTTCCAAAAATCTCAGTTAAAAACCTTGATTTCTTTATTGACCTTCCTGAATACATCTGAGGGTAAGTTAGATACAATCGCTGCATCGCCCTACTTAGTCCTACGAACGCAATCCTTCTCTCCTCCTCAATATCCCCATTTTTATTAGGTGTCACTCCATCAGCCATACCTATTAGGAACACTACTTTAAACTCCAACCCCTTTGACTTATGAATTGTCATCAAGGCTACACCACTTTTATTACAGGTGTTTTCTTCTTTAAACGACTCTGTAAAGTTTAATAACTCTGCAATTCTTTGATACTTTGCAGCTACAATCTGTAACTGATTAATATTCTCAATTTTAGAATCATCTGGTGTTGGAACATCATCATCAGAGATATAACTGTCATAATCTAATCTATCTCGCAGAATATGAGTTATATCTGATGGTTCTAACAAATTTGCATCTCTTATTAAAGGATTCATTATCTCCAAAAACTCTTTAACATGCTTTCTCAGATACGGAACTTCCACAGGCATATGTTTCAACGCCTGATAGAGATGTTCGTTTCTTTGACCTGCAAACTCTTCAAGTCCAACCATGAATATTTTACCAATATACCTGTTAGGAACATTGATAATGTTTCTGAGGGCTTCATCTGCCTCATCAGAATCTGGATTACTAATGACTCTGAGGTAATCCAGCAGAAGTTTAACCTCTCTTCTCTGATAGAAACTTGACCCATTCTCAATATGATATGGTATCTCGTTTTGCTTTAAACAATCTTCAATAGGAC
>CAZIJN010000035.1:0-37741 GCA_964539635.1 uncultured Desulfobacterales bacterium
GCAGACGGCACATTTACCTACACGCCCAACGCTGATTATAATGGAACAGATTCATTTACTTACACAGTAACTGATTTAGACGGACAGAGTTCAACTGGAACAGTGGCGATTACCGTTAATTCTATTAATGATCCTCCAACTACAAGTTCTGAGGATATTCAAACTACCAATCAAAATACGATTTTGAATGCATCAATTCCAGCAGCAACTGATGCTGATGGATTAGTAGTCAGCTATCAGTTAGATAGCAGCGTAAGCAGCGGAAATCTCAATTTTAACCCAGACGGCACGTACAGCTTTGATCCTGCTGGAGATTTTGACTATCTTGCTCAAGGAGAATCTGCTGATGTAACTTTTAATTACACTGCTAAAGATGACAATGACTCTGTAAGCAATACATCAACCATAACCATAACAGTTACTGGCGTGAATGATGCTCCTATTGCATTTGATGATATCGGTTCAACTAACAAAAGCAATTCTCTGTCAGTGGTTGCGGGCAGCGGTTTACTTGCAAATGACACTGATAAAGACACTAATGATACTCACTACATATCTGCAGTAAACGGAGTTGCCGGTAATGTCGGAAGTACTGTAATCGGAACCAACGGCGGAAGTTTCACAATAAACAATGATGGCAGCTATACCTTTAATCCCGGCACAGACTTTGATGATCTTGGAAGTGGTCAAAGCCGAACAACCAGCATTACCTACACAGTCTCTGATGGCAATGCTGGAACAGATATAGCAACTTTAACCTTGAATGTAACTAATATAGTAGAAACTACCACTACATTTGATGGGTTAATCTCTGTTTTTGATTTTAATACCCATTTACAATTAGGCAGTAAAACCGTTACTGATATTTTAGGCACTGGCTGGGATATATATGTTGAAAATAGTAATACAGGGCAGAATGTAACGGTTTATCTCAACACAGATAATGGTGATGAATCAGCATCTCTTGATGATGACACAATAGCTGCACAGGCTTACAGCTTACCAGATAAACTCCAAGATGTAAGAATATCATCAACCGATGGTTCTGAATTTTCCACTGTATTTTTTAAAGGGAAATTAGATAATTCAAGCGACTCGGGGGTATGGACAAGTTCTGATGTTACTGTTGAAGGGTATAGAGACGGAGTATTTGTTGCAGGAGCAACTAAAACATTTTCTAATATTCCAGCAAATGTTTGGACAACATTTGATTTATCTGACAATGCCATTTTTTCTAATGTGGATTCACTCCATTTTTCTTTTTCAGCAAGCGTTAATACTTTCTGGATTGATGATATAAGAACAGAGACGGCTGTGACTCCTGTAGTTATAGATATTAATGGAGATGGACTTGATTTTATAGGCGTTGATAAATCAACTGTCCATTTTGATATGAACGATGATAGACACGCTGACCGCACGGCATGGGTTGGACCTGAAGACGGTATTTTAGTAATTGACTTAGGAATGAAAATTTAATAACACCCGAAATCATTTGAAACCGCTCTTCAATATTTAATCTTCAATGATTATAAGTTTAGGGAGTTATTGCATGCTCATTCCTTAGACGGAGACAAAAATATAACTGATAAGTCTGAATTTGTATTCACTGATCATGCACCAGAAGCATCAACAGATATGGAGGCTCTCCAAACAGCATTTGACACTGACGGAGATAAATATCTGACTCCTGATGATGCAAGATGGAAAGAGTTTGGAATCTGGCAGGATGCAGACTCTGACGGAAAAACTGACGAAGGCGAATTTAAGAGTTTAGATGATATGGGCGTATTGTCAATCAGCCTGACAAATGATGGAGAGAGCATCTCGTCTGCACACGGAATTTTTCTTTTTGGAACAAGTTCTGTTCAATTTGCAGACGGTCATAAAGCTTCAGCAGGAGATGCAGCATTCAGCTATATTTCAAGTGATGCAGATATTGATAATGCTGAGTTAAGCGATAGATTTACTATTAGTCCTAAAGAGTCATTTAATGACATGATTTCAGGCAGCACTACTCAGGCAAATGAGCTTGAGCCGCTTAATCAGATAACTTCTGAAAGTCATAATGACAGCAGTATATTAAGCCATGATATTGGAATATCACAGGCTGATACACAACACTTTTCAGAAGCAGATAATCAGGTATTTAGTTCAGGAGAAGATATTGCCCATACATCAGATAATGATAGCGGTATAATTGATGTTTATGATGAGCATAAAATAGAGCATCAGTGAGATATCAAATGGTAAATATTCATGATTTAAAGAGACCTGAAAACAATAATTATAACTTTAAGGGGAAGTCCATGAAAAGCTCTATAATCAAACTTATTACTTTTATTACTACTATATTGATTGTATCTTTTACTTATAGCCAGAACGCCAAAGCATACGACATTAGCACTGCCAATGTTACACTAAATGGCGAAACCTGTACTATTACAGGTACAACGACTACATACAAGATAATAGTTACAGGTGGAACAAACTATATTACATTAGATAATACATCAATAGACTTCTCCGCTTCAAACATGACAGACACTTTGGGTAAAATGGCATTTGATATCCAAGCAGGAACGGTTTATCTGACATTGTCAGGTACAAACACACTGAAAAGTGCTGCCAGTAATTCAAGCGGTTCACCTATGTACGGCAATGGCGTTGGGATACGGGTAGCTCCTGCTGCGTCACTTACTATTGATGGAAGCGGTTCTCTTACAGTAGTTGGACAGATGCGGTGTGCTGGAATTGGTGGAAATGTATCTGAAATTAATGGAGCTATTACTATAAACGCTGGTAATATATCTGTAACAGGCGGGGCTGCTGCAATAGGTGGAGGTGGATATGCAGGACACAACAGTATCACAATCAATGGAGGTACAATAACTGCAAATGGAGGAGGTCAATCATCTGCAATCGGCAGTGCTTTTTATAATACAACTGCTGGAACCATAACAATAACAGGTGGTACTGTAAATGCTTATGGAAGTTATGGTGCTGCTGCAATAGGCGGTGGAGATCAAGGGGGAGGTGGAACTATAGTTATTTCAGGAGGAACTGTATATGCACGTTCCTATTCTGATACAACAAGCCGTGCTATTGGATACGGTAACGGAGCAGATGCAACTGAAATCAGTAACACTTCTATTCAAATTTCTAACTCTGCTTCTGTTAAAGCATACTCAAAACAGGTATCTTCTTTAATGGCAGGAACAATAAATGCATCAGGATGTAAAATTATACAGGGCACTTTTTCGACTGCACCAAATTCAACATTGAATCTAAATTTTGGTGATTCAACAAATTCAATAACAATGCCTTCAACCTATCTTTCTTTTGCTTTAAACAATTTTACAAGCAGCAGTACTTTTACAATGTCTAATGCAAGTATAACTGTTCTAAATGGAGGTAGTGCAAACATAGATTGTAGTGCTTCTGTAACCAACTTGAGTAATTTAGACTTAACTTCCAACTACACCGTAACATACAATGGGAATGAAAATACATCTGGCACTCCTCCTGCAGACGGCAACGCATACCCTCAAGGTTCTATTGTAAATGTTCTTGGCAATACAGGCACTCTTGCTAAAACAGGATATACTTTTGACGGCTGGAATACCGCAGCAGATGGAAGCGGAACAACATATCAGGCTGGAAACACTTTCACTATAGGAACTTCTAATGTTACTCTATATGCAAAATGGTTAGAAGAATCATATACAGTAACAGGCACAGCCCGCTTCTGGTCAGGAGGAGGAACAGTAATTCCAGCAAGCCAGACCGTAATTGCAGGCAATACAGCTTCACTAACCATAACTCCGGCAGCAGGCTCAAGTCTATCCACAGTAACAGGCTGCGGTGGTTCTCTATCTGGAGTGAGTCCAAATTACACCTACACCACAGGAGCAGTTAATGCAGATTGTGAAGTTATCGCAACATTCAGCCTTAACAGCTATACAGTAGGGGCGTCTGTCTCTGGAGGAACACAGGAGGCAGTATAAGCCCATCTTCTCGAGCAGTAAAATACAACTCACCAACCACGTTTACAATTACACCTGATTGGGGTTATCATATTGACAGCGTTTCAGGCTGCTCAGGAACTCTGTCAGGCAATATCTATACAACAGGCGCGGTAACTGACAACTGCATCGTAACTGCCGTATTCAGCCTTAACAGCTATATTGTAACCGCTGCAGCTACGGCAAACGGAACCATAACGCCGTCAGGAGATACTGTCGTAACTCATGGAAGCACGACAGCATTCACTATAACTCCTGATTCAGGATACGATATCAATTATGTGTTGGGGTGCGGAGGTTCTGTATCTGGAACAAGCCCGAATTACACCTACACAACAGGAGCAGTTACAGGCAATTGCAAGGTGATGGTATTTTTTAAATCATCTTTATAGTTGAAATGATTATATATTCTAATTCCGTAGGGGTGTAGCACGCTGCACCCCTACAAATATAATTGATATTATTTATAATTTTTGCAATATTGTTAATTGAACTATTCAACAGTAACTCTCATTGCATTACCAGCCATGCTCTTTCTATTTACTAAATATGCGTAATAGTAAAAAACTTCACCGTCATAGGAAGGGGGCAGAGGCAGATCAAACTCTGAAAGCTCTTTTTCTAATTTTATAGTTTTAAACGGAATAAGATCGCCTCCGTTATAAAAATTCCAGCCTGTTGAAGTTTTTACAATAACATACTGCTCAATAAAAATAGCAGCAAACAGTTGGGCAGCAGAACCAACATGAGCATCAGCAACTTGAATAGAAGGGATAAGTGCTCGGCAGTTATAAAATATCTGGGTCAGCGGCAGTTCTAAAGGGCTGAGAGTTCCAAGTTCATCAGCAGATTGGGAGAGCTTAAAAACATCTTGGTTCTGAGTCTGATTTTGATTGTCTGCATCTTCAGATTCTATTTTAAAACGGAGGGCGTTGCCTAAAAAAAATGTCTTTTCTATCTCATAGCCGTAAAAAAAATCAATGCTTTCGCCAGCCTTAATCAACTTATCAATATTAACTGTAAAAGGCTCTACAACACTCCCAAGATTAACCTTGCTAAACATTTTTATCTCGCCGCTGTATGGTATCCAGCCAGATGAATCCATTAATACAGCCCAATTGCTTTGAAGGGCAACGGCAAACAGATTTCCAATCTCTCCTTGATGCTCTAAAGGGACTATAAGTTTTGGGGCAATAGTAACAGCTTCATCAGAGCTAACGTTAAAGACAAATCCCTCAGCATCTATTTGGCTCATGGGAACGGCTGGCTGTTCAGGTGTGATATCGCGGGCTTCTAAGAAGTTTGGAGTGTTAAATAACAGCAGATATCCTATAAAAAATATCCAGAATAATCTTTTGCGTTCTGTTTGCATATTATTCTCCTTGTTATTTAAAGTAAGATAGAGATTGATTGGAGTATGATTGAAAGGCTGGTTATCAGTCTAATTCTACTTAATTTTACACAAACAGAGACAAAATATCTCTTCTTGCATCAGCATGCTGGATAGTAACATGGATAGTATCGCCGGGTTTTAGGTTTAACCCGCCAGCAGGTATCCGCCACTCAAGCATATACTCTTTAAGAAGAACTGTGTAAAAATCTTTACGATACTCAAGAACTATCGCCTCCTCTTTAGCACCTTTCATTCGTTCAAGATATTTAAACAGCCAATATTTTCGCCGCTGAGACTGAATTTTTCCAGTATTGCTTACAGGTATCTCAATTGTATGAAGAATCTGGTCAAGCTCATTTTTGGAGTAAGGAGGTTCATATCCAAGAACTCCTCGTATCTGGCGTTGTGTGAGAAGATCGTAGTATCTTCTGATAGGAGATGTTGCAGTAAGGTAGGCTCGAACACCAAGTCCAGAGTGGTTTTCAGCTTTTGTTCCGATAATTGCCCTGTTAAGCTGTTTTCTTTGCATACAGTTAAGGAAGATTGACGGCTCAATTCCATGGAACAGCCTCTGCTTAGGGTCTGGCTGAGAACGAAATATTGCCGGCATATTGTTTTTTACTAAAAAATCAGCCATCAAACTATTAGCAAGAATCATAAACTCGGAGATGAGCATTCGAGAGGGATTTTCCCTGTCTATCCTTGATATGCCAATCTCTCCATTCTCCTCAATCCAGATATTAATTTCAGGAAGCGTAATCTGTACAGCTCCTGATTTGAGGCGTTTATCCCGTAAAACCGTTGCCATTTTATGAAGGGTTGTGATGGGATCATCTTCACCGTTCATAATATTTGCTTCTGTATAGGTCAACTGATGGTGTACCTGTATTATGCTTGCAACAATCTCATAATCAATAATTTCAAAGAAACGGTTAAGCCGAACAAGAGTGCTTATTCCGGGTCTTGGTTCCTGCTCCTTTAGACTGCAAAGACCTTCTGATAAATTTGGAGGAAGCATTGGGATTTTATCATCAGGCATGTAAATCGAGCTGCCTCTTGTGCGTGCATGTATGTCAATCGGATCTCCGTCCTTGATATAAGCTCCGACATCAATTATATGAATACCAAGAATATAGCCGTCATCTAATTTCTGAAGGCTTATGGCATCATCATAATCCAATGTTGACTGTCCATCTATTGTGATAAGAGGGATATCGCGTAAATCTCTGCGTTTGGGATCATTGATAAAATCTTCGTGGTTATCAATCAGCTCCATTGACTGCTGTTCAACAGATTGTGGAAAAACTACAGGGACATCAAGCCTGATAAGCTCAATGTTTTCATCTTGATGCCAAATTCCAGCTTTAACCAATTGGTTAAAAATCTGGTGATGAGAGTCTGTCCCGTTTTTTGACAGTATGGCACGGGCATCAGCAGCAGTACGGCTATCTCGTTCATAAATATAGTAATCTTGAAGAATATCTTTTATCTGAGGATCAGGAACAGGAGATATAATACCTTTTTCAATATCTTTCAGCCATGATGCTCCTAACTCAATTAGATGCTCCTTTTTTTCTGCCTCCGCTATCTGCCTAAGCCTCATCTCAATCTGAGCCGACGAACTTGGAGTAAAGCTGTCTTGGCTGAATTTAAAATAGAGCTTATCATTGAAAAATGCCCTTATAACGGCAGCCTCATGGTCAGATGTTACAGGAGGGTCAAAACAAAATGATGTCATGGTTTCAAGATCAATAGACTCCTCTTCTTCATGGAGAAGTTCCCATAACTCTTTGATATTGATAGATTTAGACATTTCCTGTCTTAATGCAGAACTCTGCTTAAGGCTTCTTATAAGAGAGTCTTTTGTTGCAGTAATATCAAGCAGCTCATTAGAAAAATGGGCAACCCTTCCAGCAGAGAGGTTGACTTCACGGCTATGTTCCGTAAGCAGTCTGAGTCGTTGATTTTTTATCTGCAACACAACAGCACATATTATTTTTTGCTGCTCTATATATTCTACAATATTTCCTATATTCATAATTAAATTATGATATCAGTATGTATGGTTAAAGTCAATCAGCAGGTCATTACACTTGAAAAAAATAGTAACGTGCAGTAATATCTTAAAATTTTTAAAAATCAAAATTATAAAATATGATTCAAAATTTTTAGATAGAAAAGAGAGGATCGTGCCTAAAAATAGGAATGGAATAGAGGTTTTAGACGATTATAAAGATATTTATGACATCTTTATGCAGAACTCTTCTGAGGCAGAAAATGGTAGTGAAGAGGATAGATATCTGCCTGAAGATAAAAGTATCAAAAGAATTAAAATTGACAAAAATGGTGTACCATTTTTAGATAATGCAGGACTTCTTTCAAAGATATTTTCAGATGGTGCTGAATCAGAGAAATACGTCACTTTTAAAAAAGAGAGCGGTCAAGATATAGGGATAGATGAAGATGATAATATAAAAGATATTTCAAATGAAAATAGAGAAGAAGATGAAAATTTTATCGAGCTGATTGAAGAGGCTCTTAAGGGAAAAAACAGAGATTCCATGATGCGTGAAAAGTCTGATCGTCCGCTGCCTGAACCTGTACCATTGAAAAAAAGACTTAAACGCTATCCACCGCCTGAAGATGAGATAGACCTTCACGGATACAATGCAAAAGAGGCTGAATCCAAAACAGAAGCCTATTTGAGGAACTGCTGGAGAGACGGACTTTTTACTGTGCAGATTATTGTTGGCAGAGGAGTTCATTCACCTTATGGTGCTGTTCTTCCTGATGTTGTTGAAGAGCTTATGATCCGCCTGAAAAGAGAGGGAGTTCTGCTGTGGTTTGAGTGGGACAGACGAACAAAGAGCCAGAGCGGAGCTATTATTGCGTATCTGAAACAATTTTAACTATCTTGTTATTTTAACCTATCTCTTTAATTGATATTTACGTACTGCAAGATTATGCTCTTTAAGTGTGCTGGAAAAGTGGTGGGTTGTATCGTTTTTTGAGACAAAGAATATAAAACCACTCTTTTCGGGAAAAACAGCAGCCTGAAGCGAAAGTTTTCCAGGATTTGCAATAGGACCTGCCGGCAGACCAGAGATTGCATAAGTATTGTATGGAGTTACAGCCAAAAGGTCTTTTTTTGTTATATTCCCGTTAAAATCTGCAATTCCGTAAATCACAGTTGGATCACTCTCAAGACGCATTCCCCTCTTAAGTCTATTATGAAATACAGAAGAGATTAAAGGTCTCTCAGCAGAGTTTGCAGTCTCTTTTTCAATTATAGATGCAAGAATAACAATCTGGTGTAAACTAAACCCGAGCTGTTGAGAGGCATCTCTCCACTGTTGGATAAAAACTTTATTAAAACGATCAACCATGCTGCTTATTATCTTTTTCTGATCTGTACCTGATGGGAAAAAATAGGTTTCAGGAAACAGATATCCTTCTAAAGAGCCTGCCTGAATATTCTCAATCTCAAGAGATTTAATAAAATCGGGGTCTGTTGCAAGTTTTATGAAGTTTTCACGGCTTCCAAATCCCGCTTTTTCCACAACTGCTGAAATTTCTCGTATATTTAACCCTTCAGGAACTGTTATTTTATGAAGTTTTACCTTTCCCTTAACTAACATATCAAGTATCTTTTCCGGCGTATATTGGGCAAAAAACTCATATTCTCCAGTTTTTATTTTTTTGTGATCTTCTCTATATCTTGCAAGGATTACAAAAAGATGACGGTTAGTTATTACAGATGCACTCTCTAACTTTTCAGCAACATGACGTAAACTATCCCCCCTGTTTATTGTTATCAGATGACCATCATTATGTACTGGCAGTTTTGCAGGCGTTAGGGCAAAATGCTGAAGATATAGTATAAATCCTGCTCCAGAAGCTGCAACTATCAACAAAGTTATAAAGAATCCAATAAGTATCTTTTTCATATTCTTTTCAATAATTTTAGTTTATATGCTTGAGTGTATCTTTTTTCTATTCGTTCAAAGTAGAGATGCACCTTCATGCCTCTTTACTTTATTAATTTCAACATAATTGAGTTACAATCTTTTGTCAAAGATAAACATTTTTGTCGTAACAAAGAAAAGAGCCTATGTCTAATAACACTTATAATAGAGTGCAGTTTAATCCTCTCATTAAAGAGGATATAAAAATTGATTCTCCTGCCGGAATTTACCTGCATATCCCATTTTGTATTAGAAAATGCCCATATTGCGATTTTTATTCAACAAATGATATCTCCCTTAAAGAGGAGTTTGTTAGTGCATTGATAAAAGAGATTGAACTTCGCTCCTCCCCTGCCCTTCTTGTAGATACGCTCTATCTTGGAGGCGGAACCCCCTCTCTTCTGAGCTGTGAAGAGCTTCAAAAAATAGTTAAGGCAGTTGAAAAGAACTTTCATTTTGTAGATAAATTCCAAAATCTTCAGATCACAATGGAGGTAAATCCCGGCACTGTAACTTATAGCTATCTAAAAGATATTAGAGAGGTTGGAATAAATCGTTTAAGCATTGGAGTTCAATCGTTTCAAGATAAACGGCTCTCATTTCTTAAAAGAATACACTCTGCCGAAGCAGCACATCAGGCTGTTTTATCTGCAAGAGATGCTGGATTTAATAATATAGGAGTTGATCTTATTTACGCTCTTCCAGAAGAGAATACGAGCGTCTGGCTTGATGATCTTGAGGCTGCAACAAACTACTTTCCTCAACATATTTCCTGCTATATGTTGAGCTATGAGCCTGATACTCCTATGTTTGCAACCTACAAGAGCGGCAAGATAATCCCGCTTGATGATGAAAAATCAGCAGAGCTTTTTAAATTCACATCACAATATCTTATCTCAAAAGGCTTTTCTCACTATGAGATATCAAATTTTGCTTCTACGCTCAAACATCAATCTATACACAATAAAAAATATTGGGATATGAGCGAATACTTTGGATTTGGTCCGTCTGCCCATTCATATTGCTCTATCGACTCTTCAGATGGTTATAGTTTTCAACGCTGCTGGAATATAAAAGATGTTAAAAGCTATATAAGTTCGCTTAATAAAGGGCTGCTGCCTGTTGCAGAAAAAGAGACTTTAACAGATGAACAGCAGCTTATTGAGATGATAATGGTAGGTCTTAGAACTGATAACGGAATTGATATTAAATCTTTTGAAAACCTATACTTTGATTGCCTAACCAAGAAGCAAAAGATAACTAAAACCAGAGAGTCTTACGTTGTTGATGAGCTGTTTAAAATTATATTTAAAACGGTTCTTGATAAAGTTGAAAAGGGATCATGGGGTAAAATAGAGCAAAATAGATTTAAATTAAACATTGATGGCTGGCTTTTTATGGACACAATTCTTAAATGGTTTGTTGAGCAAATTGACTTAAATTAACTTAAAGCAACAGATTTTAAAAAACAGATTTAGACAAATAGATTTAGAGCCTGTTTAAATATTCAGTCTATTATAGCAACTTAACTTCTCTCTGCCTGACAACCTCATAAATGGCAATTCCGCAGGCAACTGAGGCATTGAGGGAAGTTATACCTTCTGTAGTTGCAATTATTGCGTTTGAGTTAGAAGAAGATATTATTTTTTCTGAAGATGTTTTAGACCTAATTACTTTTGCAAGCGGGAGAGATAGAAGAAAATCACACTCTTTTTTAACAAGCGGTCGTATCCCTTGATGCTCGCCTCCTACAATAAGTGCAATGCTGCCTGTAAGATCAGCTTTAAAAAGAGAAGTCTCTCCATCTGCATCTAAACCAGCAATCCAAAAACCCTTTTTTTTCAGATTCTTAAGATAAGAGGCAGTATTGGTTGCAACATGAATATCAGCATGTTCCATAGCTCCAGCAGATACCCGCGATACAGCAGGGGACGGCTGGACTGCCCTGTCTTTTGGTATTACGATATGATCAACTCCTGCACACACTGCTGTTCTAATTATTGCACCAAGATTGTGGGTATCTTCAATGCCTTCAAGCACCACAATAAATTTATCTCTATTTTCGGCTTTTCTCTCTTTTTTTGTCTCTTTATCTTTTTTTTTATCTTTATTAAATGAATTAGATATTTTCTTATCAACCGTATTCTCATTTTCAAAAGATGATAAATTATTAATGTAATCTGAATTATCCCAATTTTTAATCTCATCTTCTGCTTTTTTTATAGGAAATAGAGAAACTTTTGCAGCAACTCCTTGATGTTTTACTCCATTGCTCATCTTATCAAGATAGGCAGGAGCTGCAAATTCAATCTCTATTTTTCCTACAATGTCTCTTCTTCCTGACTTATCATTACTGCCGGACTGATTATTACTGACCGAACTCCTTTTGTCTGCCTCTGCAAGCTCAATAATCTCATTTAACCTTGAAAGGGTGCGATCTTTTGATATGTATATCTTTTCAAAAGTTCTTCTTTCTGCTTTAAGTGCCTCTAAAACAGAGTGGATTCCGCATAAAATTTCAGTTTGATGTGCCATGTTAAATATTTTTGACCTGCCTTAACACAAATGGTTTTAGATTGACCTTTCTATATATATCTGCAACAGGAAGATCGCAGTTGATTGACTCAATCTTAACTGTATCTTCAAGATTTGAATAAGTTGAATATATCCATGTTTTATCTTTTTGGCGTATAAATTTTTCAACCCTGCAAACATATTGTGAGATAAGGATATATTCAATAAATGAGTCAATAAATTGGTAATGGGAAAATTTATCTCCTCTGTCATAACCTTCAGTAGAGATAGAAAGTATCTCCATGATCACAATAGGATTTAGCAGGATATCATTTTCTCTCTCATATTCATCTTTAATAGCTTTATCATCACTATTTTCTTTATCTTGCTCAAACTCTACATTGCCGCACACCACAACAATATCAGGATAAGTATATTTCTCAATTGCCTCTATTTTTATCTTCATGTCGTTTGCAAGCACAGTGCATTGAGATTCAACCAGTTGGTTTCCTAAAACTCTTACAATATTGCTTGAGATCTGATTATGCTCCATGCTTGCACCTGCCATTGCAAATATCTCTCCGTTGAAATACTCATTTTTAGATTCAGAGAGTCTTTCTGCAATTAGATACTCTTGAGGAGTGATTTTATATTTTTTATTTAAGAGCATATTTTATCCATTGCTGCTGTTTTATCTTTTGTTCTTATGGCATGAGCAAAAATATATGTGCATACTGGAACGCCGAGCATAAGCCCCCATATATGAAACAGTTTGCCGCCAATGGTAAGAATAATCAGCACAAGAACGGGATTTATACGCATGTATGAGCCGTAAATTCGGGGGTTAAGAATATAGCCTTCAATTAGATGAATAATGATAATCAGAATAATTGCCACAATCATGGTGTTAAGACCAGATTTTTGAAGTGCTATAAGGCAAATCGGCACAGAGCTTATAAAAACTCCGACAATTGGAATAAAGCTGCAAAAAAATACAATCACTGATAAAAAAGCGATATATTTGCCAATCCCAAGTATATAAAGTCCGAGTGCTGTTAAAATGCTGTTGATAATCGCAATAGAGAGTTGTGCTTCTAAAGCCTTACCAAGAACTTCAGCAAAATTTTTAATGTTATCTGCAACCTCTTTATAAAAGAATTTCAGCTTTGTATTTTCTAAATCAGTAACAAGACGCGTAAGATCAGGCAGATCAAACACTATCAGAAAAGAAAAGAGCAGAGAGAGAAGAAACGCAGAACCAACAGATGCAACTTTGCCGCTGATATTGCGAAAATTCTCAAGTATCTGGTTTAAACTGCCGATTCCTGTTATCTCACTATCAATGCCGATAACCTTTTGAAAAAGATTTATTACTGGTGAATATTTAGGCGTATCAATCTCTGATATATCTGATTGGGGAGGTTTTGCAGTTTCAAGTTTTAAATTTTGAGGAAAATACGGCTCTGGCTGTTGTATCAGTTTTGACTCATCTGCTGATCCATTAGACGAACTATTTGATTCATTAGAGTAGCCATTATTTATATGGTTTACGCTTACAAGCTCTAATTGGATAATCAACCTGTTTATAGATGGGTATTTGTGGCTTAACCGCAGAATCTCTTGATCCACACGATTTATATAAGTGCCGAATTGGCTTATAAAAACCTCTGTCTGCTTTTTTACGCTTGGAATAAGAAATAGCATTACAGATGTTAAAAAGCACAGCAGGGCAACGCCTGTCAGCACAACCCGCAGCCGTCTATTAGAGAGCCAACGCCATTTTTCAACATAGCTTACAATGCTGACTTGAATATAAGCAAATACAAACGTCAGAAAGATAAGCAGAAAAAATGATCTGAGAATATATAACACCCCAAACAGAATACTCCACACCAAAAAACGGGACATAATTGATAGAAGATTTTTTTTATCATCAGGTGTCATCTTAAATACCTGCACTTTAAATATTTGCTGTTTTTATTTTTCATTAATTTTAGACTCGACAATATTTAACAGCTCTTTTGATGCACGCTCAAGCTCATCATTGACAACAACATGATCGTAAAAAGAACTCTGTGCAATTTCGCCTTGGGCATTGGCAATCCGTTTTGCAATCACCTCATCAGAATCAGTTGCTCTTTTTTTCAGCCTCTGCTCAAGAGTCTCAATTGACGGAGGCATGATAAAAATTGTTACTGCTTCAGGAAATGAGCGTTTAAACTGCTTTGCACCCTGCACGTCAATATCAAGCAGAAGATGGCTGCCTTGGGCTGTTTTATCTTGTATAAATTTTAAAGATGTTCCGTAAAAATTGCCGTGAACCTCTGCCCATTCTGCCCAAAGGTTATTTTTTATCCTATCTTTAAACTCTTCAACTGATATGAAAAAATAGTCAATTCCATCTTTTTCGCCTGCTCTCGGCTCTCTTGTTGTGTGTGAGACCGAATATGCAAGATCGGGAAATCGGACTGTTATTTTTGAGCAGAGCGTACTTTTACCCGCACCTGACGGAGCAGATATAACAAAAATTCTGCCTTTTTTTTTCTTTTTCTCTATTATCTTTTGTTCAACCATAATTTATAATCCTCAAGCTATATCCTCAGCTTCATCATCTTTTTTTAGTGCTGTAAATCTTTGAGAAATTGTCTCTGCCTGAATAGCTGAAAGTATAACATGGTTGCTCTCTGTTATGATTATTGAGCGTGTTTTTCTTCCATGTGTGGCATCAATCAGCCTTCTGTCCTCTTTTGCATCATCTTTGAGCCGTTTCATGGGTGATGTGTTAGGGGTCAATATGGTCACAACCTTATCTGCAACCACAGTATTTCCGAAACCGATATTAAGCAGCTCTTGTTCCATAAGTAATTTTACCTGTTTTCTGAAAGTCATCTGTTTATCTGATTCCTCTTAAGAGTTATTTTAATCCACCTATCAGCTTTTATTCAATATTTTGAATCTGCTCTCTTATTTTTTCAAGTTCAGATTTTAAATCTACAATTATATGAGATAGTTCTGCTTTTCCAGATTTTGATCCCATTGTGTTAAACTCTCTGTTAAACTCTTGAATCAAAAAGTTGAGTTTTCTTCCACCTGGTTCAGGAGAATTTATAATATCGCGGAACAGGCTTATATGGCTTTTAGCTCTTACAATCTCCTCTGATATATCGCTCTTGTCTGCTAAAATAGCGACCTCTTGGGCAAGCCTTACAGGATCAATAATATGATCAATGTTTGTAACAGCTTGTTGATTCGCACTATTATCTGACTCTATTAATACTGAAATCCTCTCTATTAATCTATCTCTGTATATTTGAGGCATCAACGCTGCTTCTGATTCAATTTTAAGCAGAGAGTCTTCAATATAGTCTATCCGCTCCAAAAGGTCTTTTGCAAGATTTGCACCTTCATCTGCCCTCATAGTTTCAAGGCTCTCTATTGCACCATCTACGGCTTTTGAAATAGTATCCCATATTAAAAGATCGTTATCTCCACTCTTTTCAGCAGGCTTAATCATATCTTTTCCGTCAAGCAGCTGTGAGATTGTAATATCAGAATTAATATTAAAACCTGAATCAACAGAGGCTTTATCCAATCTCTCTTTTAACTGGATAAGTGCTTTGTAATATGCCTGTGCTCTTGGTATATCAACCTGAAACTGAGCTGCCTCTTCAGATTGATCGTCAATTAATACACGCATCTCAATTCTGCCGCGTGAGAGCTTTGCTGCAATAAGTTTTTTAATTCCATCTTCATATCTGTTAAATGATCGCGGCAGATATAGTGCAATATCTAAATGCCGGCTGTTGTATGAACGAACCTCTACATCGCATCTGATGCTGTTTTCAATATGTGATGCCTCTGCGTATGCAGTCATGCTTTTTATCATTCTATAATTCTCTTTCCATAAGCCTTTTATGTCAAAGTAGAGACATGGCTGTGCGTCTCTACAGTTTAGTTGTCTTTATAAGCATTGTGATTATGTGTTATACAATTAAAATCTACCGTGACTGTTTTAAATCATTGGCATATTCAGCTCTCACCTGTTCAAGAAAATCGCACATCTCTTTTGACGCATAATCAGGGTATGTCCACTCAAGAGATTTAAATCCTCCTTTTTTATAAATTAAGGTGAGATCAGCGTAAATGCCTCTTCCAATATATATTCTGTGAGAGTAATCTTTACCAGTTGCAAGGATAAATCTTGATAAAAGAAGATAACCAGGGTCAATATTTAACGATCTGTTTAAAGTTGATGCTCCTGCCCACTGTTTTTCCAACAGATTGGTCTTCTCCTTTATCTGTGCCAAGTCGCTTTGATTGATATGCTCTTTAAATGCAACAACCTTACGAAACAGAGGCGAACCCATTTCAGAGTAATAGTAGTCAGTATAGTCAAAATTAAACCAACTGCTTACCATATCTACCTCACCAAAAAGCCTTTTAAGCTCAAGCAGGGCAGGTTCAAATATATCCTTGTGGTTCATAAAAAGGCTGATAACCAATTTTGCAGGGTCTGGATTTTTTGGAATACTCATTTTTTCTAAAAATTTTACCTCTTAAATGTCTGTTTTTCTATCTGAGTCGTAAGATTAGGTATTTACTTCTGTAAAGGTTTTGCCTCTTCAATCAACATTATTGGTATGTCGTCTCGTATCTCATACACAAGACGGCAGGCTTCGCACACAAGTCTATCTTTGTTTTCAGTTAAATGTATATCCCCTTTGCATTTGGGGCACACTAAAATATCAAGAAGTTGTTGTGAAATTGTCATTTTATTTTATTTTATGCTCCTTTTTTTAAAATTTTTATGATTGTCTGAATTACAGATTGCCAAGGATTAAACTTATTGCACAGATGAAAAATTATGACTGTTTAATCTAATTTTGAACACTTTGCCACTCTTTTTCAATAGATTCGCACAAGGTTTGCAGTTCGCTGATTTCCATTGCAAGTAGTTCATATTCTGGCGAAATAGGCTGCTTGAGAATTTGCTGAAGCAGCCGGATTCTTTCAATCATCTTGCCTTGCTGTAGCCCCTTAGCATGTCCTTTAGCTTCACCTTCAGCTTTTCCTTCAGCTTTTCCCTCAGCTTTTCCTTCAGCTTTTCCTTCAGCTTTCCATTGTTCTGTCCATTCAGTAATTGTCTCTGCTAACATAGAGTCCACCTCCTTTAGTTCTTGAAATTCTGGAATGTTTTCATTTTTTAACCGAGACCTTAAAAGACGGCTCAACCATATTGAAAATGTCCGTCTTAGCTGCTGATTTTGTGCTTCTTGAAGATTTTTATGCAGCCTTGATATGTGCGATCTAATCTCTTCTGGGCTTTTACACAATTCAAAGCCGATCAGCTCTGCAGCAAGATTGAATTTTGAGCCTTCAAACTCTTTTAAATTGTCATTGCCGACTCTGCCTTCATCAAGCAGCCAGTATGAGATATGAGGTGTAAATTTTTCTAAACTTTGATGTATAGGATTAATTAACTCTCTGATTTCACAAGGGCTTTTCCAAATTGATTTGCCGTTATAAATCACCATCGGAACAACAGGCGGTAAAGTGTCGCCTCTTTTAAGCTCATGGCTGCGTATAATATCCTGATATAAAAGACCAATATAGGTCATTATCCTTACAGCCATAAAATAGTCATCTGATGATTGAAACTCAAGCAGAAGATAGAGATAAAGCCACTCTCCGCGGAAACGCAAACGCCAGATTTTGTCGTCATGGCGTTCTCGAAAGTCATCAGTAACAAAGGAGATATTAACTGATTCAAGCGTGTTAAAATCCATCTCCCATACCCAATCTTCTTTTACAAAGCCAGTAAGCAGGTCTTTGACCAAAGCAGGGTGAGAAAATAGCAATTTGTAGCCTGTATCATGCTGGTTGTATTCTTTTTTGTCTTGTTCTTGTGTCATAAGTCTTTAGTTGTTAATTTTGAGTAAGATGACGCATACTCCGCATCTTAAAATACTCTCCGCCTTTTGCCATAAGCTCCTCGTGGGTGCCGGTTTCAACTATCCTGCCGCTGCTGATGACTATAATTCTATCTGCATGAGATATTGTAGATAATCTGTGTGCAATCACAAATGTAGTTCTTCCTTTCATAAGGTTGGCAAGGGCTTTTTGCACTATCTGTTCAGCCTCAACATCAAGAGCTGAAGTTGCCTCATCAAGAATTAAAATTGGTGCATCTTTTATCAATGCCCTTGCAATACAGATTCTCTGTCTCTCTCCGCCAGAGAGACGATTGCCAAGCTCTCCGATTATTGTATCATAACCTTGCGGAAAAGATGTTATAAAATCGTGTGCGTATGCTGATTTTGCAGCCTCTTCAACTTCAAGATCAGATGCTCCTGCTCTTCCGTAGCGGATATTGTCTCTGACGCTTTCGTTGAACAGAATCGGCTCTTGAGTAACAATAGAGATTCTGCTTCTAAGAATCGGCAATGGAATCTCTCTGATATCTGTGTCTCCAATAGTTATTTTACCTTCTGTAACATCGTAAAATCTTGGAATCAGATTAACAAGAGAAGTTTTGCCTCCTCCGCTCATGCCGACAAGAGCAATAACTTCTCCCTGATTTACATTCAGATTAATATCACTTAAGACCCAACCGCTGTTTTTATCATAAATATCGCTATTTCTATCACTACTATATTTAAAAAAGACATTTTCAAATTTTATTGCCATTCTGCATGGCTCAAGTGTAAGAGAGTTAAAAAAGAGACTATCTTCAGCATTTTCAAGGCAGTTGAAAGATTTGCCTTTATCAGAGCTGATTTCTGTCTGCTGTTCAATAACATCATAAATACGGGTTACAGCAGCAAGACCTTCTTGAATTGTGTTATTAAGATTGGTCAGTTTTTTGACAGGATCATAGAGCATCATTACAGCAGTGAGAAAAGAGAAAAAAGTTCCAGTAGTTGAAGCTCCGCTGATAACTCTTGAACCTCCAAACCAGATTATAAAAGCAATTCCAACTCCTCCTAAAAACTCCATTATTGGAGATGAGAGTGATTTTGCAACTACAGATTTAATCTCAAGTCTGAAGAGCTTTTCTGTTTTATCTTTAAATCTATTCTTTTCATAATCTTCCATTGTAAATATTTTGACTATCTTTGCACCAGAAAATGTTTCGTGCAAAAATACATTAAGTTCAGCCATAGCCTCTTGACAGCCTGTGCTGAAACGGCGGACTCTTCTTCCAAAAGCAATAATCGGATAGAACGCTGCCGGAAGAACTAAAAAAGCCCATGCTGCAAGCCGCCAATCCATATAAAAAATTACGCATGTAAGACCGATTACAGTAAAAAAATCACGCAGCAGGCTTGTTACAGCACTTGAGACCATGCCTTTTACAATATTAACATCATTGGTGATTCTTGACATTAAAGTGCCTGTCTTTTCTTGATGGAAATAGGCAAGCGGAAGATCAATAATCCGCTCATAAAGGGTATCTCTAAAAGATTTTATAACCTGCTCTCCAACATAGCTCATCAAGTAATGCTGACCATAAGTTGCAAGACCTTTTAATAAAAAGACAACTATTGCTGCAACTGGAATAAAAAGAAGACCTGCTCTATCTTTATTGACAAAAATATCATCAAGCATCGGCTTTACAAGATATGCAGAGGCAGCGGTCGAGCCGGCAACAACAATCATGCAGAGCATTGCAAAAAAGAGCTTCTGCCAATGCCGTGCTATAATTTTTAAAAGAGATTTATAACGCTCTTTATTTTGATCATTTAATATATTAGAGATTAAACCCTTCATAAAATCCATTTTATTCTATTTGTTAATCTTTTTTCTGCCTTAAAAAAAACATATTTATTGTTTAAATTACCTATTCAGAAGTATTGTCAATATTCAAAAAATGTGAGACCATACTTTAATATGAAAAAGAGCACAATACTATTTTTATTTTTGAAATTTTACCGTTTACTGTGGCTGGCAGCACTGCCTATTCTTAGAAAAAACAGAAGATTACGTGAAGGGATAAAAGAGCGGACATCATCTGACCACTTTAAAAGGGCTGATATCTGGATACAGGCTGCTTCAGCAGGAGAGTGTAATCTTGCTGTCCAAATTGTAAGAACTCTCTATTTTAAGGATTGTCCCTGCTTTCAAAAAACTAAAAAAATTTTAATCACATCAACAACCTCTCAAGGGTTTGAAATTTTAAATCAAAATCTTTCAAAATTTAACTCCTCTCAATACAAAAATATATCTAATCCTGATAACATATCTCAATCTATCCATATAAATCAAATAACATGGTTTCCCTTTGATATCCCTGATTTAATGGAAAACGTTATCTGTAAAGTAAAGCCATCTATTGTTGTGCTTCTTGAAACAGAGCTTTGGCCCTCGCTTTTGTCGGCTGCAAAAAAATACGGTGTCAAGGTGGTTGTGATAAACGGCAGAATGTCCGCTAAAAGCCATAGAAACTACACATTGACTAAATGGCTGTGGAACAAAATTGAGCCTTACGCAGTCATTGCAATCAGCGATACAGATGCACAAAGATTTAAAGATATCTTTCCAAACTCAATAGTTGATGTGATGCCGAATATTAAATTTGACAGCATTATTCCAAACTCTGAAGGGCAAAATACCGTTTATGCTGCTGATATCTCAAATATTATCTCAGAAGATAGTAACTCAGCAAATAGAGGCTCAGAGAAAAATAGAGAAGAGATAATAGATATATTACCAGCCGGTATCAGGTTTTCAATTCTTGCATCTGTAAGAAAAGAGGAAGAAGAAGATGCTCTTGAAATTATCACTCAGATACTTAAAAAATTTCCAAATCAGGTTGTAGGACTCTTTCCCCGTCATACGCATAGAGTTAATAATTGGCAAAAGAGGCTTTCCGACACTGCTCATAAATGGCAGCTTGCATCTGAGATATATAATAAGACGTATAAAACAAAAAAGCCAATTTCATCAGGAACGGTTATTTTATGGGATAGATTTGGAGAGTTAAAAAATGCTTATTCGTTTGCAACGGTTGCATTTGTAGGAGGAAGTTTAAAGCCTTTAGGAGGACACAATTTTATCGAGCCTCTAACCTCTGGAGCTGTAACAGTTACTGGACCATACGTTGATGACTTTGCATGGGCAGGAGATGAGATTTTCAGCCATAACATTGTTAAAAAAGCAGACGATTGTGGTTGTGTTGCAGATTTTATGGTTAAAATCTTGAAAAATCCTCCTGATAGAGAAGATGTGTTAAAAAAAGCCGTTGATTATATTGAAAAAAAACAGGGAGGCACTGAAATTGCCTGCAACACAATAACAACTATATTACAAACTATGGACAGATAAAAATATGATAAATAACAACGTTAAAAATGTAATCAGAAAAAAAGCTGGAGAGCATCAGCGATATGCTTCTGGATTTAAATATCAGCAGGACGGCAGATACTTTGCACAAATTGCAGAAAATTTAAGTGCTGAAGGTGTCAAAGAGCTTGAAATGTTAGGAGCAAAAAATATTGAGCCTTCATATACAGGAATATATTTTAATGCTGAAAAAGCTGTTTTTTATAAAATCAACTATATGACAAGATTGATATCAAGAGTTCTTGCGCCTCTTGAATCTTTTCCATGCAATCATACAGATATCCTTTACAAAAATGCAAAAAAAATTAAATGGGAACTTCTTATATCTAAAAAGACAACATTCTCAATTGTCGCCAATGTGTCAGACAGCGTTATTGACCACTCTCAATTTGCCTCCTTGCGTCTAAAAGATGCTGTTGCTGATTATTTTAGAGAGAGAACAGGCAAACGCCCCAATGTTGATACATTAAAGCCTGATATAATCATAAACCTCCATATTAGAAACGATATTGCAGACATCAGCTTAGATGCGTCAGGAGGGGCACTCCATAAACGCGGTTATAGAGAGGAGTCTGTATCAGCACCTATGCAGGAGACAATTGCGGCTGCAATTATAAAATTTTCTGAGTGGGACGGCTCTGTTCCTCTTTATGATCCTATGTGCGGTTCTGGAACTTTGCTGTGCGAGGCTCTGATGCAACAGTGCAATATTCCGGCAGCAATTTTTAGGGAAAAGTTTGGATTTCAAAGGCTTCCTGATTACAATCCCGAGCTTTGGCAGCAGGTTAAACAAGAGGCTGATGCTGAAATAAAAGAGCTTCCTTTAAATCTAATATCAGGCAGCGATATATCTGAAGAGTCTGTTAATGCAGCGAAAACAAACCTCATGGGTCTCCATTTTGGCAGCAATGTTGATATAAAACTTATGGATTTTAACGATATCCCTTCAATTGAGAACAGCGTTATTGTTGCAAATCCGCCTTACGGAATAAGAATGGGAAAAGATCAAGATTTAAAGTTGTTTTACAAGAATTTAGGTGATTTTCTCAAACAGAGGTGCAAAGGCTCTAAAGCCTTTATCTATTTCGGCGATCCTGAATATATAAAAAATATCGCTCTTAAAGCGTCATGGAAAATGCCTTTAAAAGCAGGGGGATTGGACGGAGTACTTGCAAAGTATGAGATGTATTAGGCAGGATTAGCGGGCAATGTTAAAAATTCATAGAGCAGGATATCTGCTCATCAATCCATGGCAGATAGTTCCGAATGGTTTTATCTCTGTTTATAATGGAACTATTGTCGATATTTCTGCTGGTAACTCCTGTAATAGATTACTCAGCAATATATCACTAAATAATTCACACCATAATATAGCTTCTTATTCCTCTAATACTTCTGATACCCCAACAGAATTGATTGATTACGGTCCGGGAATCTTAATGCCTGCTCTTGCCAATGCCCACACCCATTTTGAGTTATCTGCATTAAATGGCAAAATTCCATTCAGCATGGGATTTAACGGCTGGGTAAGAGAGCTTATTAAGGAGCGTGGGGAGTGTTCAATTGATATCCTTCGATTAGAGGCTGAAAAGGCAATAAAAACAGCAGTTGAAACAGGCACATCTCTTGCTGGTGAAATTTCAACTCTTGGAATTACAGAGGATATATTTGCAAAGTCTGATATTGGGGGTATCTGGTTTCAAGAGTATCTCGGAGATTTAAACAGAGGATCAGATTTTAAAGAAAGTCTATCTAAACATATCAGTTCAAATGAGCAGGAGACACCTAATGATCATAATCCAGCTAATCATAAAAAAAGATCAATAGCCGGACACGCACCGCACACCACTTCTCCAGAACTTTTAAGATTTCTAAAACAGCAGAGCAGGCTGGCAAATCTTCCATTTTCAATCCATGCCGCAGAGTCAGACGATGAGACAGAGTTTATCTGTTGCGGCAGAGGCAGTTGGGCAGATTTCCTTAAAGAGAGAGGCATTGACTTCTCTTCATGGAAACAATCTTCAAGCAGTTTAAATCAATCAGGGCTGATTTCTCATAGCAAAAACGCTCTTTCAAGATCGCCTGTTCAATATCTGCATGATATAGGTCTGCTTGATAAACAAACTCTTGCTGTGCATCTGCTTAATGTAAATAGCCAAGACATTGAAATTATTGCACAAACACAGGCAAAACCTGTTTTTTGCCCAAGAAGCAACTTTAATCTTCACCAAAAACTGCCGGATATTCCACTTTTTCTCAAATATGGTCTTAAACCTGCTCTTGGAACTGACAGTTTAGCCAGTAGCGAGACATTAAACATGTTTGATGAAATGCTGTATTTGGCAGAAAAATTTCCCAATATAAACCCATCTGATATACTTGCAATGGCAACTTTAAACAGTGCTGATGCTTTAGGATTTTCTACGATTGCAGGCTCGATAGAAAAAGGCAGAAGGGCTGATTTTATCTATGTTCCCTTAAGCGTTTCCTTAAATAAACCTAAAATTGATATTTCAGATATAATAATGAGAATAATTGAGTATAAGAGCACAAAATGAGCATAGAAAAAGAAAAGACTGTCAGAAAAAGACTTTTAATGGGTAAAATCGACTATATTAATGCCTCGCCTGTCTATTATGGGTT
Organism: uncultured Desulfobacterales bacterium; assembly: GCA_964539635.1. Lineage (GTDB taxonomy): Bacteria > Desulfobacterota > Desulfobacteria > Desulfobacterales > Desulfobacteraceae > Desulfamplus. Next base: position 23,883 of record CAZIJN010000035.1, read on the forward strand.
GGATCATGGACTTAAACCAGATTGGATCGAGATGATAGAGGGACCGCCGGCAGTTTTAAATTCAATGATAAAGAGCTGTAAACTTGAGATAAGCCCTGTCTCTTCAGCATTTTACGGCATGAACCACAAGGAGCTTATTCTGCTTCCTGATCTCTCAATATCGTGTAATGGCGAGGTGTTGAGCGTAATTTTGATGACAAATTATCCTATAGAGGAGCTTGACGGCAAAACCATTGTATTAACTCAAGATTCAGCTACATCATCAGCACTTGTCCGCCTTATTGCCATACAAAAAGGGATAAAGCCCAATTTCATCACAGGAAAATTAAGAACCGTAAGCGACATTCCCCCTGATGCTGATGCTGCCATGATTATAGGAGACGCAGCAATGAGCCAGCCTTGGGAAGAGCGTTTTAAATATCGGATTGATCTTGGAAATCTGTGGCACAAGACAACTGGGTTTCCGTTTGTCTTTGCTCTGTGGGTCGTAAGAAGAGAGGCTGCAATCTCACACTGCAATGAAATTAAAGAGGCACTTGAAATCTTCTACAAATCACGTCAGAAAGGTTATAATAACATTGATAAGGTTGTTGAAGCAGGAGCGAAAAAACTTGGGCTTGATAACGGCTATGTCAGCAGATATTTTGAACTTTTAAAGTGCGATTTAGACAAGTTAAAAGTTAAGGCACTTGAATATTTTTTCCTCTCTCTTTACGAAAACCACCTGCTGCCAGATAAAGTTGACGTTCAATTTTTTGGGGAGGGTCACCTTTCAACCTTAAAAAAACAGAAATGAGAGAAAAAAGAAAAATCCTACATATAAATCCAGAACTATCTGTTGATGTTATTCATAAAAATATCAAGAACATGCACCTTTCAGTCCACCCGCCTGACGGAAGAGTCCGTATTTCTGCACCTTTAAGGGTAAGCGAAGAGGCTGTAAGGCTGTTTATCATCTCAAAAATAGAGTGGATAAGAAAACATCAGAGAAATTTCGCTGATCAAGATAGAGAGCCTCAACGCCAGTATAAAGAGCGTGAGAGCCACTATTTTCAGGGAAGACGCTATTTATTGAGAATTACAGAACATGATGCCCCGCCTAAAGTGGTTTTACAGAGCAAAACCCATCTTGATTTGTATGTCAGAGCAGATCACAGCACGCCTGAAAATAGACAGGCAGTTATTAAAGCATGGTATAGAAGCGAATTGAAAAAACTTATTCCGCCTATTATTGAAAAATGGGAGCAGCAGATAGGCGTAACTGTTGCAGAGTGGCGTATAAAACAGATGCGGACAAGATGGGGAACATGCAATATCCCCCAAAAGCGTATCTGGATAAATTTGGAGCTTGCAAAAAAGCCTCTGCACTGTTTGGAGTATGTTGTCGTGCATGAGATGATCCATCTTTTAGAGAGGCGGCATAATGAGCGTTTTTTTAAACTAATGGAGCAGTATATACCCCAATGGAAATGTTACAAAAAAGAATTGAACAGCTTACCTGTAAATCATGCGGATTGGGAGGAGATCGAAAAAAATAATGCTTGAGCAAGAGCTGGATAAATATTGGAAAACTGTTGTGGATACTATTCAAGATGGAGTTATGATTGTTGATGTTAAAGGAACTATTGTTTCTGTAAACAGGGCTCTTGAGCAGATTACAGGATATTCAAATCAGGAGTTGATCGGTAAAAGGTGTTCAGTTTTAAATTGTAATAGTTGTGATGCTGTATTTGAGCAGAGCGGCTCTCATTGGTGTATGCTGTTTCGATCTGGAAGCCTTAAGATGAAAAAGTGCTTAATTACCAGAAAAGACGGCACTGTGGTTAATATTATAAAAAATGCCTCTGTTCTTAACGACTCTTCCGGAGAGGTCATTGGTGCGGTTGAGACAGTAACCGATATTACAGAGTTGATGAAAAAAGAGAACACAATCGAGGCGTTCCGAAGAGAGCTTGAGTCTGGAGACAGCTTTTATGGCATGGTCGGCATATCCGAATCTATGAGACGGGTATTTGATCTGATTGTAAATGTAGCAGAATCAGACGCACCTGCACTTATATTAGGTGAGAGCGGAACTGGAAAAGAGCTGGCAGCAAGGGCGGTTCATCTAAATTCTGAACGGAAAAAGTCTCCTTATATAAAAGTAAACTGTGCCGCACTTAACGATTCTATTTTAGAGAGCGAGCTTTTTGGTCATGTGAAAGGTGCATTTACAGGAGCATATCAAAACAGGGTGGGTCGTTTTGAAGCTGCTGCCGGAGGAACTATATTTTTAGATGAGATAGGTGATCTGCCGCTAACAATACAGATTAAGCTGCTCAGGGTTTTGGAAGAGAAGGTCATTGAACGTGTTGGAGATAATAAACCCATACCAGTTGATGTTAGGGTTATCACCGCAACTAACAGAAATCTTAAGCAGTTGGTTGAAGATGGCAGTTTTAGAAGCGATTTTTACTATAGAATAAATGTTCTGCCTATAACTCTGCCTCCTCTTAGAGAACGGCTTGAAGATATACCTTTGATAGCAGAGATGTTTTTTAGACGTATCCAGCTTAAAAGCAACAAGTCTGTCAGCGGAATTTCTCCTGAAGTGATGGAGTCTTTGGACAGATACAATTGGCCCGGAAATGTGCGAGAACTTAAAAGTGCTTTTGAATACGCATTTGTTATATGTATGGACAAGCGGCTTGAAATTGAACATTTCCCGCCTGATATTATCCACCATCTCAACCATAAGGGTAGTAAGGCATTTGTAACTTTATCCGGCGATTATACATTAAAACCAAGCAGTGATGATATTAAAAAAGAGGAGCTTATTCAAGCACTTATACAGGCAAAGGGCAACCGTTCTCTTGCTGGAAAAATATTGGGAATATCTCGGGTAACTGTTTGGAATCGCATTCACAGATACGGTATAAGTGAGAGTTATATTAATCAATAACATGACTTAACAGCTCATATTTTCAAATCCGAATTTTATTGACAAGTCTGGCTTTTAAATTTAAGTTTGTGCTCAAAATTTATGTTAAACTGTGTTATAAAATAGCGTAAAAAGACTCTGTAAAAAAACAGCATTATTGAAGAGGACATATTTACCAGAATCTTGAAAGGTAATTTTGATATGTATTGAGTAATAATGTAACTAAAAAAGAGTAATAAAAAATAAGGAGTTTAATATGAACAATAAAGTAACAGGTTCAGTAGTAGTTGTTGGAGGGGGGATATCGGGAATGCTTTCAGCCCTTGATCTCGCCAATTCAGGCTATTATGTTTATCTGGTGGAAACAAGTCCGTCTGTAGGCGGGGCGATGGCACAGCTTGATAAGACATTTCCGACAAATGACTGTGCAATGTGAATTATCTCGCCAACACTGGTCGAGGTCGGCCGGAATTTGAACATTGAGTTAATCACCTATTCTGATATTGAATCAATTGAAGGTTCTGCTGGAAACTTCAAAGTTAAAGTCAAAAAAAGGGCTCGCAGTATAAGGACAGACCGTTGTACTGGATGCGGAGCCTGTGTCGAGAACTGCCCTGTAACGCAACAAATTGCTACAGCATAATGTGCTTTTAAAGTCTGTTAATTATTTAAGGAGAAATACAGATGAGTGAAGTTACTACTCAAAATAAAAATAACGCGGAAGCGATTGACTATATGGAGCTTGACCAGTTAATCGAGAATGAATTTAACGGTGACAGGGAGAATCTTATTATGATTCTTCAGGCAATCCAGCGTCGTTATAATTATATTCCTAAAGCAACACTCTTATACGTATCTGAAAAACTAAATATACCCTACAGTAAAATATATGAAGTAGGTACATTTTATAGCACATTCAGCCTTCAACCAAGGGGCAGAAATATTATATCCGTATGCCTTGGAACTGCTTGCCATGTTAGAGGAGCAGGGCAAATCCAAGAACAGATTGGACAAACTCTGGAGATTAAAGCTGGTGAAACAACCAATGACGGTAAATTTACTCTTGAATCTGTTCGTTGCATAGGTTGTTGCAGTCTTGGACCTGTTATAAAAATTAATGAAGATTTACACGGTCGTCTTAAACCTGATGAACTAAAAACAGTTTTGAATAAATACGAATAAATTACAAGAGGTAATGAGTCATGAATATTCAGTCTGTAAAAGATCTGGAAAATATAAAGAAGGAGTGGCGACTAAAGGTCAACTTTCCTGAAAAGGTTAAGGTTAGTATTGGGATGGCATCGTGCGGAATTGCAGCAGGTGCTAAAGAGTCCTTTGACACTGCGAAACAGGAGTTTGGACAGAATAAAGATATTGAAATATGCCAAACAGGGTGTCTTGGGTATTGTGAAGTTGAGCCGCTGGTGGAAATATTTTCCAAAGGCAAACCTCGCATACTCTACAAAAATGTGACCAAAGACCGGATTGTTGATATTGTCAATAGTTATATAAACAACGATTTTAGCGATAAAAAAATTAAGAAGTTGATAGTTGGGCAGGTAAAAGACCCACGCTCTCTTCTTGAGGATGATATGAAAAATCCTCAGGAGAATATTCAAACTGTCGAAGGGATACCCTTTCTTGATGAGATACCTTTTTTTAAAGGTCAGATAAAAATAGCCTTGAGAAATTGTGGATATATTGATCCTGACAATATAGAAGAGTACTTTGCTAAACAGGGATATCTTGCCTTCCTTAATGCTCTTGCAGATAATGATCCAAAAGGAATAATTACCGCGGTTAAAGAGTCTGGTCTTAGAGGTAGAGGTGGCGGTGGCTTCCCTACAGGTGTCAAATGGGCTACCTGTGCAAAACATCATGGACAGAGAGCTATTATATGTAATGCAGATGAAGGAGACCCGGGAGCTTACATGGATCGTAGTATCCTTGAGGGGGATCCCCATTCAATCATTGAAGGAATGCTTATTGCTGGCTTTGCGATTGGATCATCTTTAGGTTTTATATATGTTAGAAATGAGTATCCTCTTGCAGTAAAACGCTTAGTAAATGCGATAAAACAGGCTACTGCATATGGTCTTTTAGGAGACAATATTGCGGGAACTAATTTTTCATTTAAAATAAAGATATCGACTGGAGCCGGTGCTTTTGTCTGCGGAGAATCAACAGCACTTATGTCTTCTCTTGAAGGAAAAGTAGGTCGTCCCAGAGCAAAATATGTACATACTGTTGAAAAAGGATTCCGAGATCAACCCTCAAATCTTAACAATGTTGAAACGTATGCAAATGTTCCGGCAATACTCTTAAAAGGTGCAAAGTGGTATGCAGGGTTTGGTACAGATGACAGTAAAGGAACCAAAGCGTTCAGCCTTGTAGGTAAGGTTAAAAATACTGGTTTGATTGAAGTTCCAATGGGTGTATCATTAAGAGATATTGTTTTTAATATGGGAGAGGGAGTCCCAGGAGGGAAAAAATTCAAGGCTGTTCAGACCGGCGGTCCCTCAGGTGGCTGTATTCCTGAAAGTCTGATGGATACTCCAGTTGACTACCAGCAGCTTGCAAAAGTAGGATCAATAATGGGTTCTGGTGGTATGATAGTTATGGACGAAAACACCTGTATGGTTGATGTTGCAAGATATTTTCTCGATTTTCTCAAAGATGAGTCCTGTGGTCAGTGTAACCCATGTAGAGAGGGGATTAAACAGTCTCTTGATATTCTAACTGCTATATGCGAAGGCAATGGTAAAGAGGGTGACATTGAACTTCTCCAAGAGATTGGTGTAATGATTGAAAGATTTTCATTATGTGGTCTTGGAACCTCAGCCCCCAATCCAGTTTTAACAACCATTAAATACTTCAGGGAAGAGTACGAATCTCATATTGTTGACAAAAAGTGCAAAGCGGGTATCTGTAAAAACCTTTTTTATTATGAGATTGATAAGGATGCCTGTACCGGCTGTGGTGTTTGTGCGAAGAAATGCCCCCAGATCGCCATTACAGGTGAAAAAAAAGAACCCCACATTTTGGAACAGGCTAAATGTATTAAATGCGGAATTTGTTATGATGCCTGTAAATTTAATGCAATCGTTATCAAATAATATGAGGTAGAATATTTATGGTTACTTTTAAACTTAATGGTAAAGAGGTTCAGGGAGAAGATGGGCAATATCTAATTGATGTTGCTCAGAAATATGGGGTTGAAATCCCCACGCTTTGCTATCATAAAGCTCTGGAGCCAGCAGGAATGTGCAGAATATGTACAGTTGAGCTTTTTGATGGTAGAAGGACAAAGTTTGTAACAGCATGTAACTATCCCATATGGGAAGGTATGGAGATAAAAACCGATACTGAGGCTGTTCATCAAGGGCGAAAGCTGATTGTTGAAATGCTATATGCAAGATGTCCTGATGTTCCACTTTTACAGAAACTTGCAAAAGATTATGGTATCAAAGAGCCGCGTTTTCCCAAACAAAATGATGATTGTATTCTTTGCGGGCTTTGTGTACGCATGTGCGAAAGAATGGGAAACAGTGCCATAAGTCTCACTGGACGCGGAGTGGATATGAAGATTGATACGCCGTTTAGCGTTCAATCTGATGTCTGTATGGCTTGCGGTGCCTGTGCATCAGTATGTCCTACAGGTCATATCACTCTGGAAAAGATTAAAAACAGCTTCACAAAAAAGAATCCATTTCTTATCCCGTCAGAATATGAGATGGGGCTTAAAGGCAGAAAACCTGTATATGTTCCTTATGCTCAGGCAGTTCCTAATACCCCTGCTATTGATAGAAGCGTCTGTATGCACTTTAAAACAGGCGGGTGTATGGTCTGTTCTGAAATTTGTCAGATGGATGCCATTGATTACACCATGCAAGATGAGATCATAGAGCTTGATGCAGGTGCAGTTATACTCTCTCCTGGTTTTAAACCATTTGATCCATCTAAATTTGATAATTACGGATATGCTAACCACCCAAATGTAATGACAGCTATGGAGTTTGAGCGTATCCTTTCTGCGTCAGGTCCAACTGGCGGGCATTTGGTAAGAATGTCTGATCATAAAGAGCCGAAAAAAATCGCATGGTTTCAGTGTGTCGGTTCAAGAGATATGAACAAGTGCGACAACAAATACTGCTCTTCTGTTTGCTGTATGTATGCACTTAAAGAGGCTGTAATTGCAAAAGAACATGCAGGAGATGAGCTTGACTGCACTATATTTTATATGGACATGAGAACTCATGGTAAAGATTTTGAGAGATACTATAACCGTGCTAAAGATGCTGGAGTAAGATTTGTAAGAAGTAAGGTTCATACTATTGATAAGATAGCTGATTCTGGTGACTTAAGCCTTCGTTATGTCTCTGACAATGGTGAAATAATTAAAGAAACATTTGATATGATAGTTCTTTCAGTAGGACTTGAAATACCACCAGAGACAATAGCTCTTGCGAATAGACTTGGTATTGAGTTGACAGAAGGCAATTTTGCTAAAACTTCGAGCTTCTCTCCTATTGAAACAAGCCGAAAAGGTATTTTTGTTTCCGGTGCGTTCCAGGGTCCAAAAGATATTCCTCAGTCAGTCGTTGACTCAAGTGCTGCTGCTGCTGGTGCTGGTGCAATGCTCAGCTCTGTACGAGACACCATGACAAAGCAGCCTGAAGATATTCCAGAGACAAATATTGTTGGAGAGCGTCCAAGAATCGGTGTTTTTATATGTAAATGCGGCACAAATATAGCTGGTGTTGTTAATGTTCCAGCAGTAAGAGATTATGCAGCTTCTCTTCCTTTTGTAGAGTATTATACAGATAACCTCTATTCATGTTCTCAAGATTCTCAAGAGACAATAACAAAACTTATTAAAGAGCATAATCTTAACAGAATTGTTGTTGCAGCGTGTACGCCAAAGACACATGAACCTCTTTTTCAAGAGACACTTATGAAAGCAGGTCTTAACAAGTATCTGTTTGAGATGACCAACATAAGAAATCAAGACTCATGGGTTCATAAAAACAATCCTGAACTTGCAACTAAAAAGGCAAAAGACCTTGTCCGCATGGCTGTCTCTAAGGTTGCTCTTACTGAGCCTTTAAAAGAGGTTGAACTTCAGGTACATCAGGCTGCAATGGTTATCGGCGGAGGAATCTCTGGATTAACCTCAGCGAAAAATCTTTCAGAGCAGGGATACGAGGTTCACCTTATTGAGAGAGATGCTGTACTTGGCGGACAAGCCAACAACCTTTACCACACATTTCAGGGAGAGGATATCCAAAGCCAGCTTGCTGGATTAAAGCAAGAGATACAGAATGATGATAAAATACACGTTCATCTGAATACAACGCTTGAAGATGTCCAAGGTTTTGTCGGTAATTTTAAATCAACAATCTCCTGTAATGGTCAAGTCTCAGAGATTCAACATGGCGTGGCTGTTATTGCAACTGGTGCAAAAGGACTTAAACCTGACGAGTACTGTTATGGAAAAGATGATAGAATAGTTACCAGTCTTGAGTTTGATAAAAAACTGATAGATAGGGCACAAAATGGTGATAAGAGTTTAGATTCAGTTAAATCAGCAGTGTTTATCCAGTGTGTCGGCTCAAGAGACTCAAATCGTCCATACTGCTCAAGAGTCTGCTGCACCCATTCGATTGACAATGCTCTTGAGTTGAAAAAGCTCAATCCAGAAACAGATGTCTATATTCTCTACAGAGATATAAGAACATATGGAGAGAGAGAGTACAACTACCAGAAGGCAAGAGAGGCTGGAGTTATTTTTATACGTTACAGCCTTGATAATAAACCGCAGGTTGCGATTAAAGACGGCAAGGTTCTTGTAACTGTAACTGATCATGTTCTTAATCTGCCTGTAGAGATTGAAGCTGATATTCTAACTCTTGCATCTGCTATTATTCCTAACAGAGACGAAAAACTTGCAAACTTCTTTAAAGTTCCATTGAATGAAGATGGTTTCTTTGTAGAGAGACACGCAAAACTTGGACCTTCTGAATTTGCAACTGACGGAGTTTTCCTGTGCGGACTTGCCCACTATCCAAAGCCGATTGATGAATCTATTGCCCATGGAATGGCAGCCTCTTCCCGTGCCGTTACTCTGCTTGCAAGACAGACAGTTAAAACAAGCGGAACTGTTGCAATGGCTAATCCGAATAAGTGCAGCTCATGCGGTGTATGTGTCTCAATATGTCCATATTCAGCACCATCTTTTGTTAAAGAGGGACGTTTTGCAGGCAAGGCTGAGATCAATCCTGTGCTTTGCAAAGGCTGCGGATTGTGCGTTGCATCTTGTAGATCAGGGGCACTGCATCTTAAAGGTTTTGATACAAATCAGATACTTGCACAGATATCTGCTCTTACTGCAGAAGCTGCTTAAAAAGTCTTATTGCTAAAAGATATTTTTTCGCAGGGTTGATTTAACGGTTTAACCCTGCGTTTAAGGAGAAATTTAAATATGTCTGAACAGAAAAAAACAAAAATCATAAGTTTCCTGTGCAACTGGTGCAGTTACGGTGCTGCTGATCTTGCCGGTGTAAGCAGGATGCAGTATCCTGAAAACATACGTGTAATCAGAATACCATGCACTGGCAGGGTAACACCAAAATTTATACTATCCGCATTTAGAGAAGGGGCTGACGGCGTATGGGTTTCTGGTTGACATCCGGGTGAATGCCATTACCTGGAGGGTAATTATTACGCACGCAGAAAATTTGCACTTATGGCTAATCTTTTGGAACACATAGGCTTGGAAAAAGAGCGGCTTCAGTTCTCATGGATATCATCTGCTGAAGCGGGAAAATTTGCTAAAGTTGCCACAGAAGTTGCAAACACTATTGAGGCTCTTGGTCCCATTGACAAATTTGTAAAAAAAACAGATTAAGAGGTTTTAAATGGATAGCTTAACAAAAAAAATTAGGGAGATTGCCTCAAATATACTCAAAGAGGGTAAGGTTGAGATGGTGATAGGTTTCACACAAGGAACTATTCCCATGACCTCTAAACCCTATATGGCAAGAACTCCTGAGCAGACTGAAAATTTTATATGGGACAAACACTGCACCTTAAATCTTGCCAACTATATTACAGGCAGAAAAGAGAAAATCGGCATTATTGCCAAAGGGTGCGATTCAAGAAACATTGTCAACCATATTGTTGAGAATAAAATCTCAAGAGATCAACTTTACATTATTGGAGTTCCGTGCACAGGAATGGCTGATAAACACAATCCTGACGAGCTGCGGGACAACTGTGCGACATGCACACATAGAAATCCTGTGATATTTGATATAATGGCAGCAGAGCCTGTTGAGGAGCAGAAACTTGATGATCCGTTTGCTGATGTAAAGGCAATTGAGGCAATGGATAAAGATGCAAAATGGGGACATTTTCAGGATCTGCTCTCAAACTGTGTCCGCTGTTATGCTTGTAGAAACGCCTGTCCTTTATGCTACTGTCCAACCTGTTTTGTTGATGAATCAGCTCCCCAGTGGGTCGGCAAGGGGCAGAACAAGACAGACATACAGACTTTCCATTTTCTTCGGGCTTTCCACTGTGCCGGACGATGCACAGACTGTGGTGCTTGTGAAGCAGCCTGTCCAATGGATATCCATGTAAGGGCGTTTACAAGAAAACTCAATAAAGATGCTCTTGATCTTTTTGGATGGGAAGCAGGGCTTGATATGACAAAACGTCCGCCGTTAGACACATTTAATCCTGATGATCCCAATGATTTTATCAAATAAGGTCAATTATCCACCTCAATTAATAAAGGCAATAAATTATGAAAGTCATAAAAATTGATAAAACAGAGTGGACCGGCGGAATTGATAAATCAAGGGCAAAATATCTGCTGTTCGGTCCTGTAAAAGATAAAGATGTACAAAACAATGAGCGTTATATTTTTAAGCAGCTCTCTGCAGATCAGTTTCCTGATATGGAGGCATCTGATACAGTTCTCTCTCCAAAAGGTGCAGTATTTCCACAAACAGAGAAGATGCTGCAAGTCTCGCTTGATCCATCTGTTCCAGATCACCATATAATGAAAAGGGTTGATACTGACTACTCGCCTCGGGCAGTTATAGGCATACGCCCGTTTGATGCTAAGGCATTGACTCTTGTAAATCTAAATTTTGACACAAAAGATTACCGCGATCCATACTGGTGTGATGCTTATCAGGCAACCACATTTGTCGGGCTTGCTGTAAATAAACCTTCTCAGTTTGATTTCAGCACATCAATGGGGTCGTCTCCGTTTGGCGAAGAGGGTCTTGATGTTCTTCTTGTGGATAACGGCAGTGAGTTTCTTGCAAAGGTTATAACTGATAAGGGACAATCTTTCTTAGATGCTGCTGGTTTTAACAAGAGTGCTGATGAGTCTGCTGCCAAAAAGATAGAAGAGTTAAAAGCTGCTGCTGAAAAGGCGGTCGCAGCAAAAGTCGGTACAGACAATCTTACAAAACGGACAATTCTTGAACTGCACGAGGCACCATTTTGGAATGATATTGCATTTGCCTGTATCAACTGCGGAACTTGTACCTTTGTATGTCCTACCTGCTGGTGTTTTGACATTCAAGATGAGACAAAAGGTAAATCTTCCACACGCTTCCGTAACTGGGATTCATGTATGTTTCCTCTTTTTACACTTCACGGCTCAGGGCACAATCCAAGAGGCGAAAAGGTACAGAGAGTCAGACAGAGATTTATGCACAAGCTCAAATATTTCCTTGATAAGTATGACAAAGGTACAATGTGTGTAGGGTGCGGACGATGCGTTCAATCTTGTCCTGTGAATATTGATATCCGTGAAGTGTGCAATATCATGAACAATTACGAGCCAAAGAAATAGAAGGAGGAAAAATGGAAAACCCTTATATGCCCTATCCGGTTCGCATTGATGATATTGAGATTGCAACTGAGGATAAGTCGCTTAAAACATTTAAGTTTGTCTTTTTGAATAAAGAAGATGAAGAAAAATTTGCCCATAAAGCTGGTCAGTTTGCTGAACTCTCTATTCCGGGTCAAGGTGAGATTCCAATTGGAATAGCATCTTCTCCAACTGAAAAGGGATTTGTCAAATTTACTGTATTTAAAACAGGCGTTGTTACCTCTTATCTCCACAACATGAAGGTTGGTGATATCATGGGTATCCGTGGTCCTTTAGGAAACTGGTATCCTTGGGATAAACTTGAAGGAAAAAATGTTGTAATTATCGGCGGAGGTTTTGCCTTTACAACTCTTAGAGCTTCAATTGTTTACATGCTTGATCCTGCAAATCGTTCAAAATTTGGTAAAATTGATGTTGTTTATGGTGCACGCTCCCCGGGAATGCTTCTCTACAGAGACGAGCTGTATGAGTGGGAAAAGAGAGACGATATAAACATGCACATAACTGTTGATTCAACCAATGATCCAAGCTGGAAATACAATGTTGGATTTGTTCCGACAGTAGTTGGTCAGAAAGCACCTAAAGCTGATCCAGATACTTTTGCTATTGTCTGCGGTCCTCCGATTATGATTAAATTTACCCAGCCTGCACTTGAATCATTAGGATATGGTCAGAATCAGATTATAATGTCTCTTGAAAACCGTATGAAATGCGGAATCGGCATGTGCGGAAGATGCAATATCGGCAAAGAGCTTGTGTGCAAAGATGGTCCTGTATTTACTCTTGAAGAGCTGAATAAAACGCCGAGAGAGTATTGATCACTTAGAAGCTGGATTATTTTTGTTTTGATATGAAATGAGGGTGCAGCTTGCTGTATCCTCATTTTTTTTATTCAATTTTTCAGCCGTTTGGCTGAAGCCTCAATGCCATTAAGTTAACAAAAAATATTTCAAATCAGCCTCTGTCAACCGTTAAGCTAAACCTCTCGGCTGACCGGACTATAAAAAAAGCCCGTTTAAGCGGGCTTGAGTAAAAACCAGCCCATAGCTTCAGCTCAGGGCGGTAAAAAGTAAAAGCTCAAACACTTTAAATAAAGAGGTGAAAACAATGTCAAAAAGAAAACTAATCAGCTTTGACTGGGCAATGAAAAAACTCTTGAGAAGCAAGGCAAATTTTGAAATTTTAGAAGGTTTTCTTAGTGAGCTTCTTAATGACAATATCAAAATTCTTGAAATCCTTGAGAGTGAAAGTAATAAAGAAAAGCACCATGATAAGTTTAACCGCGTCGATCTCAAGGTAAAAAACCTAAAAAATGAAATTATCATTATTGAAGTTCAATATGATCGTGAATTTGATTATCTCCAAAGAATTTTGTATGGAGCATCAAGGGTTATAATTGAACACTTGAAAGAGGGCGAGCCGTATTCAAAAATAGTAAAAGTAATCTCTGTTAATATTTTGTATTTTGATCTCGGTCAGGGTAGTGATTATGTATATTATGGCTCTACATTATTCAAGGGACTTAATAAGCAAGATATACTTGAGCTGTCAGAAGAACAGCAGGAACTCTATTATAAAGAGAAAATCCACGAAATATTTCCAGAGTATTATCTCATAAAAGTCAATAATTTTGATGACATTGCCAAAAATACACTTGACGAATGGATATATTTTTTAAAAAATGAAGAAATTAAAGAAGATTTTAAAGCAAAGGGATTAAAAAAGGCAAAACAGGAACTGGATATCCTTAAATTATCAGAAGAAGAACGAACAGCATATCAAAAATATAGAGATGACCTGCATTATCAAGCAAGTATGGTGGAATCTACCTATACAATTGGTGAAAAAAAAGGGAGAAAAACAGTTGCATTAAATTTAATTTCAGCTGGGCTGCTTGATATTGAGAACATTGCGAAAGTAACTGGCTTGAATATTGAAGAGGTAAGGGCGTTAAAGAAAAAGATGAAATGAAATTGTCAATTACCCCTTGACAAGTCAAGGGGCTTGAGTCGTGAGGCTCATCGCAAG
>CAZIJN010000036.1:0-27540 GCA_964539635.1 uncultured Desulfobacterales bacterium
TCACAAAGACTCGGGCTTTATACAGACACTTCACTTCCATGTCAAACACTTTTTTTAAATTATCTTTAAAATTATCTCTGACTATCTTTTATTCGGCTCCTTATAATCAACTTATCTTGTACATATCTACAACATATCAGATAGATACCTACAAACATATATATCTGAAATATAAATCATTTCATTACTATATAATCATTTATCCATTTATGATATCCAAATAATAAAGATAGCTTCATGCTCTAAAGATAAAATAGACCGCCCCAAGCATACATAAACCAGCCCAAAGAAAGTCCAGCTTTATACCCTGACCCATATAAAAAATAGAAAAAGGCACAAACACAGAAAGGGTAATGACCTCTTGAAGTATCTTTAATTGGGACAGATTTAACTCTGTATGCCCTATTCTGTTAGCCGGCACTTGAATAATATACTCAAAAAATGCGACTCCCCAGCTTATAAGTGCGGCAACAATCCATGTTTTATCATTAAGCTTCTTTAAATGGGCATACCATGCAAATGTCATAAATACATTTGATAAAATCAGTAAAAATGCAGTTTTTGCAATAACAGGCATGACGATTCCTTCTTATATTTATTGTTGATACTTTTATTTATTTTTTATGCTTTTCCATATTGCTTTAACTTTTTAAGCAGGGTTTTACGTGTAATCCCAAGCCTTCGAGCAGCTTCACTCCTATTACCTTCAGCAGATTCAAGAGTTCTTAATACTGCTTCCCGCTCTATATCGGCAAGCGGGATATCTGTTTCTGTTAAGGATTTATTAGATATTAAACCCTGCTGACCTGCTTGTAATCTATTAGAACTGTTAAGCTCTGCTGCAAACGGCAGATCATCTAATGAGAGATAATCTGATCTTGCAAGAACAACCGCACGCTCAATGCAGTTCATAAGCTCTCTAACATTTCCGGGCCAACCATAACGTATCATGGCATCCATTGCCTCGGGGGTGAAGCCCTTAATATCACGCCTGTTTTTTTCTGAAAAGAGTTTAAGAAAATGAAGAGCCAAAGAGGGGATATCTTCACTTCTGTCACTTAGCGGAGGAATTTCAAGAGTTACAACATTAAGCCTAAAATAGAGGTCTTCTCTAAACAGCCCCTCTTCTGCCATTTTTTTAAGATCACGATTAGTTGAGGCAATCACACGAACATCTACCTTTATGCTCTCTTCACTGCCAACCGGAGTTATCTCCTTTTCCTGAAGCACTCGAAGCAGCTTTGCCTGCATTGCAAGGCTCATCTCTCCAATCTCATCAAGCAGAATACTGCCGCCGTGTGCCTGCAAAAAACGACCTTTACGCTTTTTATCTGCCCCTGTAAATGAACCTCTTTCATGCCCGAACAGCTCAGACTCAAGCAATGTCTCTGTTATTGCAGCACAGTTAATCCTAATAAAAGTCATATCCTTACGAGGGCTGTTATAATGAATAGCATTAGCTATCAGCTCTTTGCCTGTGCCAGAACCACCTGTAATAAGAATATTTGCATCAGACGGTGCTGCAAGTTCAACTGTATCGAGCAGAGCTATCATTGCGGTGCTATTACCAATTATATTTTCACGATTAAAATTCTGATTAAGTTTATTTTTAAGATTAATATTCTCTTTTTTAAGATAAATAGTTTCAATTATTCGTGCTATGGTCAATTTAAGTTTATCAAAGTCAAGAGGCTTTGTCATATAGTCGTAAGCACCATTTTTCAGGGCATCTACAGCAGTCTCAACTGATGAGTAGGCTGTCATTATAATAACTGGAAGTGCGGGATTATAATTGGATATCTTATGCAATGCCTCCATGCCGGACATTTTGATCATTTTCATATCCATTAAAACAATATCAAAATTCTCTTTATGAACTTTTTCCACGCCTGAAGAGCCGTCATCTGCGAGATGTATCTCATAACCCCACCCTGTCATAAGAGTTTTGAGCATTGTACGGTGTCCTGCATCATCATCTACCACAAGAATTTTGTTTTTTTGACTCATAATCAGCGTATCCTTAAAAACACTATAGTAATATATAGTGTATATCGTATATATTTTTACCTTTTTTACCTTGACATAAAACGAATCGTGTGAAAGTAATAAAAAGTTTAGAGTATAATTATCTTTTTATTATGCCTTATATTGCTGGAAAAGTCATGTAAAAAGCAGAGAATAGGTATCTCTCTGTAGAACCCATTGATAACTTAGAATATCAAAGGAGATTTAATGTTATGTATATCAAAGAAAATGTAAGTCTGAACTTAAATATCAGAGGAATGGATCAATCTCCAACAATAGCAATTAACGAGAGAAGCAAAGAGCTGCAGCAGAAAGGTCAAAATGTTTATCGTCTTGGACTTGGACAATCTCCTTTTCCAATACCTGTTCCGATTGTTGAAGCATTAAAGGTAAATGCACATCAAAAAGATTATCTGCCAACTGTTGGTCTTCGTGAATTACGCAAATCAGTTGCAAATTTCCACCGTCAAAAAACAGGTGTAGAGTTTTGTGAAGACAATGTTTTGATTGGACCTGGCTCAAAAGAGTTAATGTTTCTGCTTCAGCTTGCCTATTATGGAGAGCTTATTGTCCCTACTCCCTGCTGGGTCTCTTATATTCCTCAGGCAAATATTATTGGACGAAAAGTAAGATTGATTCCAACACGATTTGAAGATCGCTGGAAAATGACAGCAGAGCTGATGGAGAGATATTTTGCAGATGAACACGATGATTTCCGCCCCAGAATTCTTATTCTCAACTATCCTGCAAATCCAGATGGCTGCACATATACAGAGGATCAGCTTAAAGAGCTTGCTGAAGTTGCAAGAAAATATAAAGTCATTCTTCTTTCAGATGAGATTTATGGCGAGATTCACCATCAAGGAAGACATGTATCTGCGGCAAGTTTCTATCCAGAAGGCACTATTATCAGCTCAGGTTTGTCAAAGTGGTGCGGAGCCGGAGGGTGGAGGCTTGGGACATTCACATTTCCTAAAAATATGGATTGGCTTCTCTCTTCTATGGCTTCACTTGCAAGCGAAACCTATACATCAGTCTGTGCACCGGTTCAATATGCAGCTATAAGAGCTTTTAATGGTGGAGTTGTGATTGAAAGATATCTTTGGCATGTGAGAAGAATACTTGCACATATAGGAGATAAATGTGCTCAAATTCTCTCTGATGCAGGGGTAAAGATTCATTTTCCAGATGGAGCTTTTTATCTATTTCCTGACTTTTCGCCATTTGCTGATAATCTTGCCAAAAGAGGGATCATATCCAGCGAATCATTGTGCGAACAAATGCTTCAAGAGATAGGAGTTGCAGCCCTTCCTGGTTCTGCTTTTGAGAGACCTTCTAATGAACTTACTGTTCGTATGGCTTATGTTGATTTTGATGGTGCAAAAACCCTTACTGCAAGCGAAACAATCCCTCTTGATCAGCCTCTGCCTGATGATTTTGCAGAAATGTGGTGTCCTAATATTATTAAATCCATGCAGCTTATTGTTGATTGGATAAAAATTTAAAGGAGTATGTAAATTATGATAGATACAGCAAAATATTGTCCAGAATATCTCTTATCAGAGATACCAGAAATCTTTGAGATTGCACGCCAATACAATGATATTGAAGAATTTCGTAAAAAGGCGGCTGAGTATGTCCATAAAATGCAGTATGAAACATTTAACGACTTCAGCTCTTTTAGTGAAGGTAAAATTATCAGAGTCCGAGACTGCGGCTGGGTGATTAACCAGATTTTGACATGCCGTGCTGAAGAGAAAGCACAATTTTCTGTGGCTCAGGCTCTGCTTGATATTGCCCGCAATGTGCCAAGAGAAGACCTTTCGCCTTCGTTTTATGCTGAAATTCTGCATCTGTTTTTAAGTCTGAATGGAAAAGGACCGAGACCTAAATTTGCAGATTACCACCTTATGCCGAGCCAGCTTGAGGGCAGGGAAGCTGCAATAGAGAGAAGCATCCAGCTTGATACATTATCTGAAGATATGGAAAAATATATGAACAAATATTCAGACGGTCTTGCAATATCTTCTATTGAACGAAGGCAGAGACGCCGAGACCATATTCTTAAAGTATTAAACAGCTCTTTATCTGATTGGTATGACTGGAGATGGCAGTATAAAAATATAATGCGAGAGCCTGATAAGATTAAACAGCTTGTAACGCTTACCCCTGAGCAGGCTGACTCTCTTGATATTTCAAGATCAATAAAAATTCCTTTTGGCATTACACCATATTATTTATCTCTTATGGACGACAAGCCGGAATCAGGAAGAGACTGGGCAATAAGGGCACAAGTTCTTCCTCCGCTTAGTTATACAGAGCAGTTATCTGAATTTGATAAAAGAGACCGCTCATGCCTTGATTTTATGCGTGAAACAGATACATCTCCAATAGACCTTATTACAAGGCGGTATCCATCTATCTGTATTTTTAAGCCGTTTAACACATGTCCTCAAATATGCGTCTATTGCCAAAGAAATTGGGAGATAGAAGATGCAATGATGCCGGGTGCAATGGCTTCTGATAAGCAGATCAACGATGCCCTGCAATGGATTAAAGAGCATCCTGCTATCCATGAGGTGCTGATTACAGGCGGCGATCCTCTTGGAATGAATGATGACGATGTAGAGCGTATTGTTGCTGGAGTTGCCGGGATTCCATCTGTAGAGAGAATCCGCATCGGCACAAGAACCTTAGTAACAGCACCGATGAGAATCACAGACCGCCTTGTCAATATTTTGTCTAAATACATAGAATCTGGAAAGCGGCAGATGGCAGTTGTAACGCATATTCAACACCCTTACGAGCTTACTCCTGACACGGCAGAAGCTGTGGCAAAACTGAAAAACAGTTCAATATCTGTATTTAATCAGCTTGTTTACACCTTTTTTATATCACGCCGTTTTGAAGCTGCCTATCTGAGAAAAAATTTAAGCCGTATAGGAGTTGAGCCTTATTACTCTTTTAATACAAAGGGAAAAGAGGAGACATTAGAGTACCGCGTCCCTATAGCACGCCTGCTTCAAGAGCAAAAAGAGGAGGCAAGGCTTCTTCCTGGTCTTTCTCGAACAGACGAGGCTGTGTATAATGTGCCTGGAATGGGTAAGAACTACCTTAGGGCACGCCAGCACCATGATCTTATCTCAATTCTTGCCGATGGAACAAGACTTTACGAATTTCATCCATGGGAGAAAAATATAACAAGAGGCATCAGCACGCATATTGGTCAGGATATACCAATACTTGATTACCTTGCAAGGCTTGAGGCAGCAGGAGAAGATATTGATGATTACGAGACAATATGGTATTACTTTTAAAACATATAATTAACAAAATATCATAGTTGAGTATTATAAAGAATGAAATCTAATAAATCAGAAAAGTTAGAAAAAAAGCCTGCTAAATTCGGCACATTTGGAGGTGTATTTACCCCGAGTGTATTGACGATTTTAGGCGTAATAATGTTTTTACGTTATGCCAATGTGGTTGGCTATGCAGGTCTCTGGGCTTCTATTGCTATTTTGCTTGCAGCCAAAGCAATTACAACTATTACAGCCCTTTCACTCTCCTCGATAGCTACCAATATGAGGGTAAAAGGGGGCGGAGCTTACTATCTTATCAGCAGAAGCCTTGGAGTTGAATCTGGAGGAGTTATTGCAATATTTTTTTATATAGCTCAATCTGTTGCTGTTACAATGTATGTAATAGGTTTTACAGAGGCGATCTTTTCTGCATTTCCAGATATATCTCTATCTTTTCAGACAGTTGCAATGATAACCAATATTGTGGTTTTTATATGCGTCTATATTGGTGCCGGCTGGACAATAAAGATTCAATATGGAATTCTTGTTATCATTGCCTTATCAATCATATCTTTCTTGATTGGTGCTTGGGATCACTCGTCAACAAGTATTCTGCGTGAAAATTTAACTCCTGCATGGACAGACCAATACTCATTTTTTACTGTATTTGCCCTGTTTTTTCCAGCAGTTACCGGTATTATGGCTGGCGTAAATATGTCTGGAGACCTTCGTGAACCAGCTTATTCAATTCCAGCAGGAACTTTTGCAGCTATATTTTCTACTGCTGTTATCTATTTAATTATTGCAATATTTTTAGCTGCAAGTGCTCCAAGAGAAGCTCTTTTAAGCGGCACATTTGTTATGAAAGAGGTGGCATGGTCTGGCTCGCTTATTTATGCAGGAGTGATGTGTGCAACGCTGTCATCAGCACTCGGCAGCATGATGGGTGCACCTCGTATTTTACAGGCATTTGCAAGGGATAATGTTTTCAAAAAGCTTAAACTTTTTGGACATGGAAGCGGACCTTCTAACGAACCCCGCAGAGCTACAATACTAACATTTATAATATCTCAATTAGGTCTTATGGCAGGTGATCTCAATACTGTTGCACCTATAATTACCATGTTTTTTCTTATAACTTACGCTGCAATAAACCTATCTTGTTTTTATGAAGCTGTATCTCGTAATCCAAGTTTCAGACCCACATTCCGTTTAAACCACTGGTCTTTATCTCTTATCGGCACTATTGCTTGTATTTCAGTTATGTTTCTTATCAATGCTCTATGGGCTTTGATTGCAATGATACTTGCTTGGGGAGTATATATTTTAATAGCACGGGCTGAAATAATAGTTCAATGGGGCGATTTAGCAAGCGGTTTAGCTTTTCAGCAGGCAAGAAAAGCACTATTGAGGCTTGAAAAAGAGAGATACCACCCTAAAAACTGGAGACCATCAATAATGGCTTTAAGCGGCGGAGCGTGGAATCGGCTGCATCTTGTCAGATACGCCTGTCTTCTATCGTCAGATCGAGGCGTTGTCTCTCTTGTGCAGATCATTGCCGGCAGTCTTGATAACCGCTTAGTCAGACGTGTTGAGGCTGAAAAACTTATGCGCAAGTTTATACTTGAAGAGAGATTATCAGCATTTCCAGTGGTTATTGTTGATGAAAATTTAGAAGAGGCATTAAAATCACTTTTGCAATGCCATGGAATCGGCGGATTAAAACCAAATACACTTCTTATCGGCTGGAGCGGCAGCCCTGAAAAAACATGTGCATTTTTCTCAATTCTAAACACTGCCAAAAAGATGAACAAAAGCATTCTTGTTGTAAAATGCTGTCAAGAGCAGGAGAAGTGGGCTGTTCCAACAGGAAATATAAATATCTGGTGGAACGGTTCAAAAAATGGTCAGATGATGCTGCTTATGGCTTTTCTTTTACACGGCAACAGAGAGTGGAGAGACTGCTCTCTGCGTATTTTGTATCCCGCAGCCCCAAAAGCAGATGTAAAAAATATCACCAAAGAGATGACAAATATGCTCTCAGAAGCACGGATTGATGCAGAGCTTATTATACTTCCAACAGATACCCCGCTCTGTGCTGTCAGAGATAATATGGCTGAATCAGCAGTTTTATTTGTTGGGTTTGAGCCTGATTTTGAAACAGATGAAAATAATCTTGAATGTTTTATGTCTCCTTCTCTTACCGACACCATGACCCTTCCTGGAGATATTATTTTAGTCTATAACGCTGGAGATATCTCTCTTATAGTCTAAGGAATTTAGATATCACGATTTATCCAACTGCCTTCAATTATTATAAACTCTCATGATAACAACCACGATTTACTGCCCTGTCAATTACCCTATCTGTAAGATAGGGTTGCTGCCAACTGTTATCTTAAGCTCTCTTTCTATTGAAATAATCTATATATTTTACCTTAACTAATGAAATTATCAATTTGCATATTGCAATCTTTATCACTATTTTTTTCATTCTCATAATTTTTATAAGTAATTAGGAAATATACATAATGTCAAATAGTTATGCTGATTCTGAAAAAATTGCTCAAAAGAGCAGACCCGTTCAATTAACCCAAAATGTTAAAGGTGCAGGTTGAGCATCAAAACTCTCTCCAGGGGACTTGGAGCGTGCTTTGTGCGGACTTGAATTTCCAGTTGACGATAATGTGCTTATTGGAATTGGAACTGCTGATGATGCTGGTGTCTATAAAATATCAGATGATCTTGCTCTAATCCAGACAGTTGATTTTTTCACACCAATTGTTGATGACCCGTTTGATTTTGGGAAAATTGCTGCTGCTAATGCACTCTCTGATGTGTATGCAATGGGTGGAGTTCCTAAAACTGCAATGAATCTTGTAGCCTTTCCGTTACAAAAATTAGGAGGTCAGGTTCTAAGAGATGTTCTTTCTGGCGGTATTGAAAAACTCAAAGAGTCCGGCACTGTTCTTATAGGCGGGCACAGCATTGAAGATGACGAGTTTAAATATGGTCTTTCAGTGACAGGCTTTGTTAATCCTAAAAGGATACTTGCCAATCAAGGGCTTAAAGACGGAGACTGCCTGATACTTACAAAGCCTTTGGGTACAGGAATCATAAACACAGCAGTTAAAGGCGGATTAGCATCAGAATCTACAATTAAAATGGCAACATATTTTATGGCTATGCTGAACAAATATGCTGCTGAGGTTATGAGCAGTTTTAATATTACAGCTTGTACTGATATCACCGGTTTTGGTCTGCTTGGTCATTTAGCAGAGATGATATCAGGAACTAATACAGCAGTAACAGTTTACTCTTCTCTTGTGCCGATATTGCCTGAAACAGTTGATTTTGCATCAATGGGTTTAGTTCCGTCAGGTGCTCATCGCAATCGTAATTTTAGAAGCGATATAGTAAAATTAAGACCAAATATAACTCCTGTAATGAGAGATATTCTTTTTGATCCTCAAACTTCAGGGGGTCTTTTGATAGGATGTTCAGAAAAAGATTCAGAAAATCTTGTAAAACGTCTGATTGATAAAGGAGTTGAACATGCTGCTATTATTGGAAAGGTTCACAATACAAATAGTGATTCTATAAATAATATTAATGATCAAAAAACCGGTAACAATATTAAACGAATGATCGTTGTAGAGTGACCAGATTAATATAATAATGATAATATAAGGAATAGATAGATAATGTCACAAACACTTGATGCTCGCGGGCTTTCATGTCCTGCACCTGTTCTTATGGCAAAAAAGGCTGTTGATGCTGACAGCACACTTAATGAGATTACAATCATTGTTGATAATGAGGCATCTATGGAAAATGTCTCTCGCTTTTTATCTTCAAGAGCATTTAATGTTGAAGTTACCTCAGATAGTGGTGATTTTAAAGTAAGTGGAATATCATCTGGCAGCTCAAATATCTCTTTGGCTGATTCTGACAAATATAAAACCAATCCCGCTTCAGAAAACAGTCAATCGCAACCGCATTCAGCACAACATAGAAAGATAATGGTGGTTGCTGCAACAGATAGAATGGGCTTTGGAGATGATGAACTTGGTAAAAAACTTATGGTAAGTTTTATCAAAACTATTAAAGAGATGGGGGAGGAGTTGTGGCGTCTGGTATTTGTCAATAACGGGGTAAAACTTACTATTGAAGGCTCTCCGGTGCTGCAAGAGTTATTGGAGTATGAAGCAGAAGGGCTTAAGATTATGGTGTGCGGTACCTGCCTTACACATTTTAATCTTATGGATTCCAAACAAGTGGGTGAAACTACCAATATGCTCGATATTGTAACTGCTATGCAGCTTGCAGATAAGGTGATTAACGTTTAGTCTCTACTTTTTACTGTAATCCTAATAAAGCCTCAGCTTTAGGATTACAGTAAAATAGCCAATTTCTTAAAAAACCGCAGCCGTCTTTTCTCCATCAAACGGATAAGATATTAAAGTTCTCTCCTGCAGCACGCCGATTCTATTGTGAAAAGGCACTGACTCTTTCGCATAAAACAGACCAGTTGGAATTTTATCTCCCCACTCTAATGAGAGGACAATCGCCTTTGCAAGATCAGATGCGTCATGCCCAGTTGATTGAATGTCATACACACGATCTTTATACCACTGATTTGTATTTATTTTATTAAATGATACGCATGGCTGAAGAATATCGACCATTGCAAAACCTTTGTAGTTCATTGCAGCTTTGATAAGTCTGATTAGCTGCTCTGTATCACCGGAAAAACCCCGAGCCACAAAACCAGCACCAGAGCCGAGTGCAGTTGCAAGCGGGTTGAACGGGGAAGATGTTACTCCGTGGTTCTGGATTTTAGTAACCATTCCAAGTGCAGATGTTGGTGAAGCCTGCCCCTTAGTCAATCCATAAACCTGATTGTTGTGGACTAAAAGGGTGATATCAATGTTTCTTCTGATTGCTGCAAGAAAATGGTTTCCACCCTCTCCATAGCAGTCGCCGTCCCCTGAATTTACTACAATGTTTAAATCGTGGTTTGCGATCTTTGCACCAGTTGCAACTGGCAGTGCTCTCCCATGAAGGCAGTGGAACATATTTCCCTGCATAAAGTGCGGAGTTTTGCCAGCCTGCCCAATACCAGATACAAACAAAATATTTTTAGGCGGAATATCAAGCTCTGCAAAAGCCTGTTTCATAGCTTTTTGGATAAGAAAATTTCCGCAGCCCGGACACCATTTATTTTCAAAATCACTATCGTAATCTTTAGGTTCAACCATTTGTTTTATTCCTTATATAATATACATTCTTAATTTCTATTAAATATTCTCAATAATTAAAGCAGAGAGACGCAAAGCTGTAGTCCTCTCTCTGCCGTCATAATAAAATGAGCGGTTTTCATCTTATTATCTCAAGAGCTTTTTCTACAATATATTGAGGATAAAATGGTCTGCCGTCAATTTTAAGAATTGATGCGTAATAATTAATACATGTCTCTTGAGCGATTAATCTTCCCATCTGGCAATTTGAATTCTGCTCAACCATTATAAGTTTTTTGTTCTCAAGAATTGATTTAACTGCATCGCTGTTCATGGGCCATATATCTTTGAAAAAGATGCAGCCTATATTTATCCCCTTTTCTTGCAGAATCTCACACGCTTCCATAATTGGTCCCTTTGACGAACCCCAGCCGGTAAGAAAAAACTGGCTGTCAGCAGAAGAGGATTTTTTATCAGAAGCGGCTTGTTTATCAGAAGATTTGACAGATGCTTCTTTAGGATAGATGATTTCAGGCAGCTCCATCTCTTTTTTCATAGCAGCAAGTTTTGAGTTTCTCTTATTGGTCATATTAACTTTATTGGCTGCATCTTCGCTGATCTGACCTGCTTCGTTATGCTCGTTGCCTGTGGCTCTAACCATTATCTCTCCCATGCAGGGCAAAGCTCTTGGAGATACGCCATCTTCTGTTATTACATAACGTTTGTTGTAATGTTCATAAGATGATATTTTATCTGATGATTTAATATTATCATTAGAAAGATTAGATTCTGACTCTTTTAGATTATCTTCACTAAAAATAAACCTCTCAACATCTTTATCTGCTTTAAAAAAGTTCTGCTGGGTAACTTGAGATGTTGCAAGAAACTGATCTAACATTACAATTGCAGGAACCTGATATTTTTCCGACAGATAAAATGCTTTTTTTACTGATTCAAAGGTTTCAGCAGGATTGCCCGGAGCTAAAACAAATCGTGGAAAATCATCTTGCGAGGCATTGATAACAAACAGAAGATCAGGCTGGGCTGTGCGGGTTGGAAGACCGGTAGCGGGTCCGGGTCTTTGAGAATCTACAATAACTAAAGGAGTTTCAGTCATAGCTGCAAGACCTAAACCTTCGGTCATAAGACAGAATCCGCCGCCAGATGTTGATGTCATTGAGCGGACACCTGCAAACGATGCACCTATCGCCATGTTGACCGCTGCAATCTCATCTTCTGCCTGCTCAACCACAATCGGAAGTCTGCCTGAATAGGGAACAACGCTTGCAATAACGCCGGTTGCAGGACTCATTGGATAGAACGGAAAAAAACGGCAGTCTGAGGCAAGAGCACCAAGACCCGCTGCCTTTGCACCGCCTATAACAATGCGATCTGTTTTTGTCTGTTTCCACTCAAGCTGCTTATGATATCTGCGATCTCCTGCTGCCTCATAACCCTTTTTTGCAGCAGTGATGTTCAAATTGATAATTTTTTCGCCTTTTGCCTTGAACTTTTTGGATAACAGCTCTTCAAGCATCTCAAAGGGAGTTCCGAGAACTGCAAATATTGCACCAGCAGCAACTGTATTTGCCGTGATCAATCCGCCGGCATCTTTTGCAAGCCTGTTAAGTGCAACCTTTAGAACATTGGTGCTCGCACACCCCTCTAAATCTGCATCTGAGCAGGTATTTTCATCAATATCATCTGAACTTGCATTTAAACTTTTATCTGCACTGCCGCTCTGATTCTCTTCTGCATTTAAAATAACAAGGCTCTCAGACGGAAGAGAGGCTTTATTCAAGTTCATTGTCCGCTGATCAATTGCAACTAAAATATCTGGAAGATGCCCGGGTGCAGCTAAAGGCTCGTTGCTTATTCTAAGAAGATTAAAGCTGTGTCCCCCTCTAATCCTTGATTCAAAATCATCAATAGAGAATGTAAAAAAACCAGCACTTTGGCACACTTCAGCAAGAAGAGAGCCTATTGTCTGTATCCCCTGTCCCGCCTCTCCTCCAATTTTTACTGTAATATCTGTTTTCATTTTTGTTATTGCTCTCCTCTGTTCTCCTTAAAAATAATATTTATAATGACAACAATTAATCAGATTAATTATAGTTGCCATAAGAGTAGTTTGAAACTATTTTGAAATATATGAAAACTCAAATCAATACCTTTTGCAAGTAAAATTTGGTTTGAAAAAATTGCAAATTACGATATTCTCTTTCTAATATTTAAAACCAATATAGATTTTTAAAGATTATTTATGATATACAAATAAATAACAACATAGAAATTATGAACCTTTATTAATAACTAAATCAGTTTCAATTTAAATTTAAAAAGGATAAGTTATGAGCGAGAATACCACATTACTTTATGCACTCAGCACATGCAGCCATTGTAAAGCTGCAAGAAAATTTCTGAACGAATGCAATATTGATTATAAATGTATTGAAGTTGATGCTCTTAAAGGGGAAGAGAGACAAAACACCATTGCAGACATTAGGAAGATCAATCCAAGATGCTCATTTCCAACTATTGTGATAAAAGATAAGGTTATAGTCGGCTTTCAAGAGCAGCAGATAAAAGATGCCTTAGGAATTTAAGGTTGCTGTTATCTATTATAAAAATGGAGTGAAAAAAAATAAACGCTTAAAATTACATACAAATTATAAGGGAAAAGTAACATGGATGTTAAAACATTGTATGAAAATCTAAAAAAACTTCAGGAGCCTAAAGGATATTTTTTTAATAAAGATATTGATCTTGTGTATGAGCTTCTTGACTCTCTTATGAAGAATAAAGAGAGTTATGGTTATATGGCGTGCCCATGCCGTCTTGCTTCTGGAGACAGGCAGTTAGATAAGGATATTATCTGTCCGTGCGAATATAGAGAGGAAGATGTAAAAGAGTATGGCTCATGCTTTTGCGGTCTATATGTTTCAGCAGATTTAAACAACGGAAAAATTGAAGCTCACTATGTTCCTGAAAGACGACCGCCGGAAAAGGTTTTATAATTTCATTTTTCTATACCTGATCTGGCTTGAATACCTCGTGTGTAGTAGTGCTTTATCTCTCTCATTTCAGTAACCAGATCAGCCATATCTATCAGCTCTTGCGGAGCATATCGACCAGTTATAACCACCTCAACATGGTCAGCTCTGTTAATCAGAACCCTCTTCAGCTCTTCGCAACTGAATAACCCATAATATAGTGCAATATTGGCTTCGTCTAAAACAACAACATCATACTCTCCAGAGTGTAAAACTCTCTCTATTTCAACTAATCCATTTAAAGCAGCTTCATAATCTTCTTTTGCTGGTTTTGAATAGATAAAACAGCCTCTGCCATATTGCTTTAATGTAATGCTCTCAATTGATGGCAAAATATCAAGCTCGCCATAGTGCATACCCTTTACAAACTGAGCTATAAAAACTTTTTTACCTGCACCGGCAGCTCTCAAAGCAAGTCCAAACGCCGCAGTTGTTTTGCCTTTTCCATTACCAGTATAAACTTGAATGTAGCCTTTCAATTTGCCTCCGATTTTCTATGATTTTTTTTATATCTCTATATTTGAGGAAAAAATAAGAGTCAATTGCTTTTTCATTAAGTTTGGAGTTAAATCTCATATATTTTACAATAATTGTATTTGGTGCAAATTATTATAAATAATTGACCATACATTGAATCATAAATTGACAGAATAATATATCGGTCATATTAATTTAAATATGAAAACTATAGATAAATGATAGGAAGTTTTGCTAAAATTGCTGTCAGATTTCAATTTTTGAACCGCAAATATTTAACAATATCGGAAAAAAATATGGCACAAATGGGCGATAAAAATATTTTAGATAGAAAATTTTTAGAATTTTGGGGACACCTGCTTCTCAATGTTGCTAAAGGACAGGAGCAGATTGAGAATATTTCATCTCTTATGAACATAGATTCCATTACAAATATGGATTTTCTGCACTTCAAAGAGTTATCAAAAGTGTTCAGGCAAAGTTATGGACTTTCTTTAGATGATTCAACCAAAGATGCGACAGAGAGACAAAATGCAGCCAAAGACGAGTCAGAGCGTGCAAAACTGCGTGAGTCTCTTGAGGCATTTCAACTCTCATTTGCAAAGTATGCAACTTTATGGGGTTGGATTCCCAAAAAAACTCATGATAAACTAAAACAGAACTATCAGAATCTTGAGCAAGATTACGCTGACTTGCAAAATGAGTATAACACCTTGAAACAAAAGGCTGATATGCAAGAGGAGCTGATATCTCAGTTGAGGAATCTATTAAATGCAAAAGGAATGGGACCTATTGAGCTGTTCGACCATCTCCAAAATTTAACACGTAAACAGACTGGAGAGTTTCAAAATTTGCTGCAAAATCTGCAAACTCTCTTTAAATTAGGAGATAACAAGAAAAAATAGCACACTATTTAAGATAGAACATGGAAGAGAATAGATAAACCAATAAAGCATCAAGCCAATAACAAACGTAAGAAATATTTAATAAAAGAATTGGAGCTATAAAAACAGGAGGTGTGAATGGCAGATACAGTAAATGATCCTTTAGGTATTGAATCTATAATGAAAACATTGGCTCAGTCAATGAGTGAAATGGCATCTTTTCAAGATATGTTTCACAAGCCATTTTTTAATCCATCTTCTGATGAATCGGTCAAAACACCATTTTACTGGCCATTTCAATCAGGCAGCAGTGATTCTAAAGATTCCGTAGGAAGCGAAGGTTCAGAAAATAAAAAAGAGAAGCGTAAAGATATAATGTCTGCAATAGCAACAGCAATGAAAAACTGGCAGACAATGGCAAGTGCAATGTCATCACCAGAATCGATCTCTGCACTTTTAAAGGGCGTTGGTACTATGCCGGAGATGCTTGCAAATATGACCCAGTCAACCATATCAGGCGTGGCAGAAATTCAGCAGAAAATAGCAGCAAGTGCGAGCAGAATGGGGCAGTCGGTTCAGGCTTATAAGTTTGACAATATCGATGAGAATATATTTAAGGCTTGGTCTGAAATATATGAAAAGGAGTTCAGAAAATTTTTCCATATCCCTCAGCTTGGTTTAGCAAGAGAGTATCAAGAGCGGTTGAACGATATGGCTGACAAGTTAAATATTGCTCAAACCAACGTAACTGAATTTCTAAGAATGTTATCTCTTCCGTTTCAAAGGGCTGCTGTGGTGATGCAAGAAGAGGTGCAGATGCTTGCTGAAAATGGGAAGCTCTCAGAAGACCCGCAGTTTTATTATCAGATGTGGCTGAAAATTTTAGAGGGGCACTTTATGACTCTGTTTCAGACACCTGAATATATTGAGTCGCTTACAAAAACAGTAGAATCAATGAGCCTCTTTAACGGTTCACGCGAGCGGGTGATTGAAGATATGCTCAAACAGTTCCCAGTTGCCAGCAGATCAGATATAGATGATATGGCAAAAGAGCTTCATCAGCTTAAACGGGAGCTTCGCAATATTAAACGGCAGATTGAAAATCAAGCTGCAGGAGGTGCTGTATGACTCAATTTAAAGTCCCAATTGATCTTATCATCTCAAAGATGGCTGAAGATGCCACAATGGTCAGGCAGAAAGCGAGTGAAGCATCAGAGGTTCTTCTCTCTGATCTTAAAACAGAACTTGCCCAAACACCTTATGATGTCATCTATCAAGAAGACAGGGTAAAACTCAAACACTACAAGGCACGTACCCAAATAAAATATAAAACCCCGCTTCTTGTGGTCTATGCCCTTATCAACCGTGAAACAATGCTTGACCTTCAGCCCGGAAGAAGCGTTGTAGAGAGGTTTCTTGACAGTGGAATTGATCTTTATATGATTGACTGGGGATATCCAACCCGAAAGGATCGATTTTTAGACTTTGATGATCACATAAATGGATACATGGACAATATCGTTGATTTTATCAGAAAAAAGAACAATGTTCCAAAAATTAATCTTATGGGAATCTGCATGGGTGGTGCATTTAGTGTTATATACTCTGCACTCTATCCCCAAAAAATAAGAAACCTTGTTACTACAGTCACACCAACAAATTTTGATACAAATAAAGGTCTTCTGCATATTTGGATGAGATACCTTAATGTTGATTCTGTAGTAAATACTTATGGCAATCTCTCTGCTGATGTGATGAACTTTGGATTTTTGCTGCTCAATCCAGCCCGTCTTATGATCGATAAATATGTCGGCTTTATAGAGAATATGAATAATAAGGATTTTGTAGAAAACTTTATCCGTATGGAAAAATGGATTTTTGACAGTCCTGATCTTCCGGGTGAAGTTTTTAGGCAGTTTGTAAAAGAGTGCTATCAGGAGAATAAACTTATAAACAGCAAACTTGAAGTTGGCGGCAGATTAGTTGATCTAAAAAATATCACCATGCCTCTGCTAAACATATATGGTAAATTTGATCATCTTGTACCGCCAGAGGCTTGCGATCAGCTTGTTAAAGTTGTTGGAAGCAAAGATACAGAAGATATATGCCTTGATACAGGACATATCGGCATATATGTCAGCTCAAAATGTCAGGAGGCATTTGCTCCAAAAATTGCATCATGGCTGAAACAGAGAGACGAAGAGCCTAAAACAGAGACTTCTGACGTATCTTCATTAAAACCAGAACCTAAAAAGGTTATAAAAAATCCGTTTAAAGCTGCTGATGCAGGCAGCAACAGCAATGATATTGTTAAAAAGGTGCTCAAACGTGTTGATGCAGGTAAAAAACTCTCAAAACCCTCCGGCTCATCTAAGTCCAGTTCATCTAAAAAGATAAAAAATATTTTATAGGAGATTACTAATGACAATCGAAACTGACTATTTTGATATATTCTGCAAAATTAGCAGAGCTTTTGGAACAGCGGCTACCCAAAACGAGCTGCTTAATCTTATTGTTGACAGTGCAATCAAATCTATGGACGCAAAAGCAGCATGTCTTTTTCTATCTGATGAAAAGAATGATTTTTTTATCCCTGTAGCACAAAAAGGTCTGTCAGAAAACTATTTCCACGCAAGTCCATTAAAGGCTATGAATCTTGTTAAAGGGATTGAAAAAGATGGATATCTTCTGTTTAAAGATGCAACAACTGACCCCCGCTTAGAGCATCATGAGGCAAAAAAAGCAGAAGGAATCGCATCTTTGATCTCTTTGCCTGTACGCGTTAAAAATCGTGTAATAGGAATTCTATCTATATACACAGCAACCCAGCGAGATTTTGGTTTAAAAGAGATAGCTTTTCTGCGTGCTCTTGCAGATCAAGCAGGAATTGCGATTCACAACAACCGAATTCTTACAAGACTTGAGAAGAGTTCTACTCTATTTCTTGAGCTTGCATCAATTATCAACTCAACCTTAGACATTCAAGAGGTTCTTAAACATATGACAGAGGAGGTGTGCGATACCTTTAATATGAAAGGTGCATCAATCCGGCTCTTCAATGAAGATACCCAGACTATGCAGGTCGTGGCAAGTTACGGTTTGAGCGAGGAGTTTGTGAAGAATGTCCAGCCTATTAATACCAACACAACATTACGGGCACTTAAAGGCGAAATTGTAATTATAAACGATACTGATACTGACGAGCGGATTCAATTTAGAGAAGAGATGAAAAAAGAGGGGATAAAATCTATGATTGTAACCCCGATTATGGCAAGAGATCAGGCAATCGGCGTATTAAGACTTTACAGCGGAGATAGAAGAGAGTTTCCAAACGATCTCTTGATGATGGTTGAAGCTCTTGGTCACCAAGGCGGACTTGCTATTCAGAACGCTTCTATGTATCTAAAACTTCAAGAAGATAAAAAGAATTTAGAGCAAGATGTCTGGAGCCACAGATCATGGTTTTAACAATATAGCTGTAACTTTTTGGTTAAGCTGAAAAATATAACCCTAACTCTTCGGTTAAACATCATAAAAGAAAGCACTGTTCCATGTGGAACAGTGCTATATAAACAACAAACAATATTGCGATTCCCTATTTATTCGACAATATCTAAAGCGTGGCAATAACCTTACCTGTAGAGCTGGTCTCATATCCCGGCAAAAAAGAAAGCTCATCTCTAAATTTTTTAGTCTGCATAACATCTAAAATTACCTGAACAGATGGAAGATCAATTATATGTTCAGGGATTACAAGATCGCATCTGACTGAAGTTATAGGGACAAAATCAAGTCCAAACGAAATAGCTACAGCCCTCAATCCCAACGCTGCATCTGCTCTCCCCAACATCACAAGATTAGCACCCTCAAAATGTCCTCCAACAATATCGTTATATCCTGATATTTCGCTTGAAGAGATATTAGAACGCTTTAAACAGTCATCAAGCAGGACACGAAGTGCTGCCTCTGGCTCTCTGTTCACTATTTTTATATTTTTATCAGCAAGATCGTCAACTCCCTTTATTTTGAATGGGTTGCCGTGTGCTACCATAAGCCCCTCTTCAAATAGAGAAAATCCAACAATCTTTCCTTTCTCATTGCCCATAATTTTTCGAGCCGATTCAACATTTGACTCTTTAGAATCTATATTGTGCAGATGAATTCCAGCAAGATGAGTATTTCCCTCTAACAGCCTTTCTAAAGCACGATAAGTTGAGGTGAATCGCCAGCACACCTCTGATTTTGCAGATGTGCGAGACACATGAGATTGAAGAAGAGAAAACGCTGGATCACACCCCATGAGCAGCACATTTTTTTCTAAAAACTCTTCATCATACAGAAGTTTTACCCGTTTACCACAAGGAGATAGGATCGCATCTGCTGCCTGCATACCGCCATGATCTGCTGAAATACAATTTTCTAAAGGATAGGCAATAAATCTATCTTTTATTTTTGATAATGTAACTCTCGTGGTTTGATGTTTAATTTGATTGCCGCTGCCCAATCGTTTGCCAATATCAACAACAGTTGCCGGCAGGTACTGTTCATTATCAGAGGCAGCTTCGTAAAATATATCCTCTACCGTGCAGCCCAAAATTTTTGCCAATTTAAGTGCAACTCCTGTGTTTGGCAGATAACGTCCGATCTCCATGTCATATACAGCCTGACGTTTAATCCCGACAAGTTCAGCAAGCTGAATCTGAGTCAATCCATTCTGTTTACGCACCTCTTTTAAGCGGCACTTTACTATGTCATCTTTAGATTTCATATTTTTTACCATTAAGAATATGTAGCTTTTAAATTATATATTGACTTGTATAACATACTATTATAAGAGTTAAAAAAATAGAATGTAGTGTTTAAATTACATACTAATGATAATAATGATAGGTGTTGAAAAAATATAAATCAACACAAAACAATCTGACATTAAATTATAACAAACAACACTTAAAAAGGGGCGTTACATGAAAAGAATAGGAACATTTTGTATAATTACAGCTTTAATCTGCGTAACCATCTCACTGTTTGGATTTACAGGCACAACGCACAGTTCTGAATCAAAAGAGATTACAGTCTCAGCAGCAATAAGCCTTAAAAACGCATTTAGTGAGATAGCCGGACTTTACGAATCTAAATATAACGTAAAATGTATATTAAATTTTGGATCATCAGGAGACCTTATGCGGCAGATTTCTGGTGGTGCACCTGTTGATGTATTTGCCTCAGCAGCTCAAAAAGATATGAACGAGCTGGACAAACTTAAAATGGTTGCTGATAACACAAGAAAAGACTTTGCAGCAAACAGTGTTGTTCTTGTTGTTCCTGCGAATATAAAAACAGATATTAAATCTTTTGAAGAGCTTAATTCAGAGAATATAAAAAAAATTGCTGTAGGAAATCCCAAAAGCGTTCCAGCCGGACGTTATGCTGAAGAGGTTTTTAATTTCTATAAATTGCTGCCTTCGATAAAAGAAAAACTTGTTTACACTGAAAATGTCCGTCAGGTTCTTGATTACGCTGCACGCGGTGAAGTTGATGCTGGAGTTGTATATGCTACTGACGCAGCTCTCAGAGCAAAAGA
This sequence comes from uncultured Desulfobacterales bacterium, assembly GCA_964539635.1. Taxonomy (GTDB): domain Bacteria; phylum Desulfobacterota; class Desulfobacteria; order Desulfobacterales; family Desulfobacteraceae; genus Desulfamplus. The sequence continues at coordinate 20,566 of CAZIJN010000036.1, forward strand.
GGTCAATCTCATTTCAACTGCTCCTGATGCAAGCCACAAACCAGTTGTTTATCCTATTGCTGCAATTAAAGAGACAAAAAAGCAGGCTGATGCAGAGGCTTTTATCTCGTTGGTATTATCTGATGAAGGGCAGGCAATACTTAATAAATACGGTTTTAAATCTGTCAAAAAATAGTTTATGGAAAATTCTGTCATATTCTCTATCCGTCTCTCATTGCAGGTAGCATTTTTATCAACAATTCTTATAGTTGTTTCAGGAATACCCGTTGCTTATCTTCTCGCACGCAAAGAGTTCAAAGGACGAGAGATAATTGATATGTTATGCACGCTTCCTTTAGTTCTTCCTCCTACTGTTACAGGTTACTATCTAATTATTCTTTTTGGTAGAAACGGGCTGATAGGCAGTATTATATACCAATGGACGGGCTGGAGCATTATGTTTACATGGTATGCTGCTGTTCTTGCATCTTATGTGGTTGCACTGCCATTGATGATAAAGACCGCCAGAGCTGCAATTGAATCTGTTAATCTAAATTTTATCGAGTCATCTTACGCTCTTGGTCTGTCAGAATTTCAAACAGCGTTACATGTGATTATTCCTCTTGCAAAACGGGGCATTTTTGCAGGCACTATTTTATCATTTGCACGCTCAATGGGAGAGTTTGGGGCAACATTGATGCTTGCTGGTAATCTGCCCGGAAAAACAGACACAATGCCGATTGCAATATACACCCTTTCAGGCAGCGGTGAGTGGACAAAGGCTCATCTGCTTGTTGGATTGATGACGCTCATATCTGGAATTGTGCTCTATATTGCCAACAGATACTCAAAAAAGATTATTTGAAATATATCTGCCGATTTAGCCGACTTGAGCCTAAAAATTTATTTCAGGGCTGAAATAAATCAAATCAGCCATGATACATAATATCAAATTAGAATTGCTGAATTATGCTATTTTTAATTGACTTATTAACAGAATAACCTTAATTATATGAAGTTTTTTAATTTCAGGTGTTTATAAAAGGGAATCCTGTGAAAGTCAGGAACGGACCCGCCGCTGTAATCGAGTATGAAATCTGCCGTATATCACTGTTTTTATCTATCTGCTTAATTCGTTTAGAATTTAAAAATAGAGACAAATGGGAAGATGCAGAGAGTAAGTTGATCCGAAAGTCAGAAAACCTGCCTGAATAGAGATTTTTTTAAGTCCTTTGTTTCCCGCGAGGTTCGGATAGGACAAAAGCATATAATATTGAGGATAAATACGGAACTCCCCATATCGCACATAAAACGATATGGGGAGTTTTTTTTGGAACCTGTTTGAGTTTATACAGTTCTATGTCATAAATTGAGTAGAGACCTATGGTCGTGCGTCTCTACCTTAAATACAAAAAGTTCAATTTAAAAAAAGTTGAAAATCCTTAGGTGTGCGTATATTAAATGGTAGTAAATAATATAAAACCTGTTGTTTTAATTCTGATTCTCCTGCTTGCTGGATTAATAGTTCTATCTGCCTGCATGGGATACGTAAAGATAGGATTTATCGATATAGTCAGAATAATTGCAGCAAAAATTACAGGCAGCCAGAATTTAACAGCACATATCAACGACAACTTTCCAGCAATCGAAGATACTTGGACGGCAATTGTGATGGAGGTGCGTCTTCCAAGGATTTTAACCTGTGCAATCGTTGGTGCTGCTTTGGCACTATCAGGAGTAATTTTTCAGGGGATTTTGCTCAATCCGCTTGCTGACCCTTATACGCTTGGTGTTTCTGCTGGTGCTGCTTTTGGTGCATCTATTGCTATTTTACTCAATTTAAGTGCATCATTTGTCTCTGTTCCTCTGTTTGCATTTATCGGAGCCGCTTTTACACTGTTCTTTGTTATATTTCTCTCTTACTCAGGCAGATCGCCCTCCCCTGCCCTATCCTCAAACAATCTTATACTATCTGGTATTATCGTTGCTGCAATTTTATCTGCTGGCATCAGCTTTCTTAAATACATTGCAGATGAACAGGTTGCAGTCATTATATTCTGGCTTATGGGAAGTTTTGCCTCAAAAACTTGGACAGATGTTTTAGTTACCCTTACGTTCCTTATTATCGGCGGAGCAGTAACCTTTATATTTGCAAGAGACTTAAATCTCATCTCTCTTGGCGAGCGGTCAGCCTCTACGCTTGGAGTTGACACTAAACGAGTTACCTTAATTTTGCTGATTACAGGATCCATGCTTGCAGCAGTTTCAGTATCTGTATCTGGAATTATTGGATTTGTCGGGCTTTTGGTTCCGCATATAGTAAGATTTATAACAGGACCAGATAACCGTCTTCTTATTCCTATATCAACTCTTGCAGGCTCTATTCTGCTTTTAATGGCAGATACTGTTACCCGCTCTATCCTTCCGCATGAAATACCAATCGGAATATTGACAGCTTTAATCGGCGGTCCTGTTTTCTGCTGGATTTTTAAACGGGGAACTATCAGGTAATTTGCACCAATTTCTAAAGCGAGGCATCAAAAACAATGGTTAAAGTTGAAAAAATATCTTTTGCCTACGCAGAAAAACCTGTGATTAAAGATATCTCATTAGCGTTTGAGGCTGGTAAATTCTACTCTATTTTAGGACCAAACGGGTGCGGAAAAACCACTCTTCTTGATCTGATGATTGGGCATTTAAAACCTATCTCTGGTAAAGTGGTTCTTAAAATAGCAGACAGCCATTTTATAACAAACAGTAATAGACAGAGTATTTTCATAAAAAACATCAATAAAACAGATAAATCTACAAAAGATAAAAATCAAATTAAGTGCAGTGATGTTTCACGTGAAAAAAATATTCTATCCATGTCAAAAAGAGAGGTTGCAAAACATATCGCCCTTGTTGCCCAAAACTACAACATCAACTTTCCGTTTACTGTCAAAGAGATAGTTATGATGGGAAGACATCCGTATATCAGCAGATTTGCAAATCCATCTAAAGAGGATTTGGATATAGTCAGCAGCGTAATGGAACGCACAGGCACAGATACGTTTGCCCATAGAAAGATTACAGATTTAAGCGGAGGAGAGCGTCAACGGTGCGTGTTTGCAAGGGCATTATCGCAGGATACCCCTCTTTTATTTTTAGATGAAGCATTTTCAAATATGGATATCAGCCACACTATCACGCTTCTTAATTTGGTTAAAAAAGAGGTAAAATCTCAAAACAGAACAGTCGTATCTGTGTTCCATGATATCAATCTTGCTGCAATCTGGTCTGATGAGCTTATCTTTATGAAAGATGGTCAAGTTGCAGCTTGCGGCAGAACTGATGATGTTATGAGCGAGGAGATTATAAAAGAGGTGTTTCACGTGAAATCAAAAGTTGAACATAACCGATATTCAGGTGTAAAACAGGCATATTTTGAAGGGTATAGGTAATCCTCCATCAAAATGAGATTTGGTAGGGGTGAAGCGTGCTGCACCCCTGCAATATAAGCAACTTAATCATATTTTAGGAGCAGCAACAGAAATAAGATGCCTTTAAGCTGGAATGAAATAAAAAGCCGTGCCTTAGCATTTTCAAAAGAGTGGGCTGATGAAACATCAGAAAAAGCAGAAGCAAAATCTTTCTGGGACGGATTTTTCAACATCTTTGGAATCAGCAGAAGACGTATTGCATCATTTGAAGAGCCAGTAAAAAAACTGGGCAACAAACAGGGATTTATTGATCTTTTCTGGAAAGGGGTGCTTGTTGCTGAACACAAATCACGAGGCAAATCTCTTGATACAGCATACACTCAGGCACTTGGATATTTTCATGGAATTAAAGAGCGTGAGCTGCCCCGATATATTTTAGTGTCTGATTTTGCCAAAATACGAATTTATGATTTAGATGCCTCCCCTACCCTTTTGAACTATCAAGAATTTGAACTCAAAGATTTATACTACAACGTAAATCTATTTGGTTTTATTGCGGGTTACCAGACTCATAAAATTGAGGAGCAGGACCCTGTAAATATCAAAGCTGCTGAACAGATGGGCAGGCTCCACGATTTAATGAAAGATGTCGGTTATGAAGGACACGAGCTTGAACTCTATTTGGTGCGTCTGCTTTTTTGCATGTTTGCCGAAGATACAGGAATTTTTGAGCGTCAGCAGTTTCAAGATTACATTGAAGATAGAACAAATGAAGACGGCTCTGATCTTGGGCAGCATATCAATATTATATTTGAAGTTCTTAACAAGCCTGAATACAGACGATTCAAAAACCTTGATGAACAGCTTGCAGCGTTTCCATACATAAACGGAAAACTTTTTGAAGAGATGCTGCCGACTGCAAGTTTTGACAGCTCAATGCGTCAAACCGTTCTTGATTGCTGTGCTTTGGATTGGGGCAGAATTTCACCTGCTATTTTTGGATCGCTTTTTCAATCAATCATGGACAAACAAGCTCGCCGCAATTTGGGGGCACATTACACCAGCGAGAGCAATATTTTAAAGCTGATAAAGCCGCTGTTTCTTGACTCTTTGCGGGAAGAGTTTGAGAAGATAAAGCATAACCGAAACAGATTAATTGAGTTTCACGAGAAATTACGCTCATTAAATTTTCTTGACCCTGCCTGCGGTTGCGGGAATTTCCTTGTTATAACCTATCGAGAGCTGAGGCTTTTAGAGCTTGAGGTTTTACGAGCTTTAAAAGGTGATAAACAAGAAACGCTTGATCTTAATATTCAATCATCGTTGATTAAACTCAATGTTGACCAGTTTTACGGAATTGAGATTGAAGAGTTTCCAGCACAGATTGCCCAAGTTGCGTTGTGGCTTATGGATCATCAGATGAACCTGCTTGTGTCAGAAGAGTTTGGACTCTATTTTGCCCGTATTCCGCTGAGTTCCAGCAGCACTATTATTTGTGGAAATGCTCTTCAAATTGACTGGAATGATATAATTGCTGCAGAGCAATTGAGCTACATCATGGGAAATCCGCCGTTTGTGGGTGCAAAATATATGAGCGATTCTCAGCGTTCTGATGTTGCTCAAGTGTTTGGAAATATAAAAAATGCTGGATTGTTGGATTTTGTGGCTGCATGGTATGTTAAAGCTGCAAGAATGATTCAAGGAACTTCTATTCGTTGTGCATTTGTTTCAACCAACTCAATTACTCAAGGTGAACAGGTAGGAGTTTTATGGGGCTGGATGCTTTCACAAGGAATCAAAATATTTTTTGCTCACCGCACGTTTTCATGGAATAACGAAGCTCGTGGAAAGGCTGCTGTTCATTGTGTGATTGTGGGCTTTTCTAAAGAAGATATTTCACCAAAACAGCTTTTTGAATACGAAGATATAAAAGGTGAACCTCATCAAATTCAGGCTAAAAATATTAATCCTTATTTAATTGATGGTTCTAATGTTATTGTTCACGGTAGAATGAAACCTATTTGTCACGTATCTACTATAGTTAATGGCAGCATTCCCGCTGATGGTGGAAATTTGATTCTTTCTACTGAAGATAGGAATCGATTAATTGCTAATGAACCTTTGGCAGAAAAATGGTTGAAACCTTACTTGGGTGCGGAAGATTTCATTCATAATGGGATCCGTTATTGTCTCTGGTTAGTCGAATGTTCGCCAACCGAATTAAAGCAAATGCCTCTCGTACTTGATAGAATACAAGCTGTAAGGGATATGAGGCAAAAAAGCACAAAATTGGCGACACAAGCAAAGGCAAATATTCCAACATTGTTTACAGAAAACCGTCAACCTAAATCAAGAATCTACCTTGCCATTCCAAGAACTTCATCTGAAAACCGTAGTTATCTGCCTATTGGGTATCTGTCGAGTGATATTGTAGCTGCCAATGATTTACAGATTATTCCAGATGCTAATTTATATAGTTTCGGTATTCTTAATAGTATTATGCACAAATCATGGGTATCTGTAACAGCGGGAAGACTTAAAAGTGATCTTAGATATTCTGTAAAATTTACTTATAACACTTTCCCGTGGCCTCAAAATCCCACAGATAAGCAGAAAAAAGCGATAGAAGATGCGGCTCAGGGTGTGCTTGATGCTCGTGCTCAATTTCCTGATTCATCTCTTGCTGACCTTTACGACCCTTTGACTATGCCCCCTACCCTTCTTAAAGCTCATCACAAACTTGATAAAGCTGTTGACACGGCTTACGGTAAGACAAACTTTAAAACAGAAGCTGAACGCGTGGCGTTTTTGTTTGAGTTATATCAAACATATTTGAATGAGCTGCCGTTGGAGAAATCTAAATCAAAATATAAACGGAGAATACAGTTATGCTGAATAAAGAAAAGTTACTTTACAGAATCACGGTAAATCCACTCATAATGGTAGGTAAGCCAACTATCAGAGGCATGAGAATCACGGTAGAACAGATTTTACGTTCACTTGCCAGCGGTATTTCTGAGCAGGAGCTTCTTGAAGAGTACCCTGAACTTGAAAAAGAAGATTTTCTTGCGGTGTTTGCCTATGTGGCTGGGTTAGTTGAAGAGGAGCAGGTATTTCCTGTCCGAGTATCTGCATGAAAACATCTGATTTAAGATTCCTTGTTGATGTCGGCGTAGGTGTAGGAATTGAACACTATTTAAAGGAACAAGGTTACGATACTAAAGCTGTAAGAGATATTAATCCTTGTATGCGGGACGAGGAAATTATCAATATTGCTGCTTTAGAAAATAGAATGGTTGTAACTATGGATAAAGATTTTGGAGAGCTGGTTTATCACTCTTTTATGAAACATTGCGGAGTGTTATTGCTCAGATTGGAAGACGCAACGGGTGCAGAGAAGCTAAAAGTTGTAAAACATATTATGGAAAATTACTCATCTCAGATGGAAAATTGCTTCTGTGTGTTTCAAAATGATAAATTCAGAATAAGAAAAATAGATATTATTCGAACTTGAAGCTAAACAGGTGGCGTTTTGGGTTGAGTTATATCAATCATACTTTGAATGAGCTGCCGT
>CAZIJN010000036.1:27640-35843 GCA_964539635.1 uncultured Desulfobacterales bacterium
AACGCTTGAAAAGATAAAATGCCTTGAAGAGTATGTTGCTATCAACAATTCAGTTGTCGATTCTGTAATTGAGATAACCATCAATAAATTGCTGGCTCGTGAATTTGAGCGTGTATCTGAACTCAAAGCCCGCCTGATAAATGATATATCTGAATTTGAAAAGCAGTATGTTTTAAAATCAGATGATTTTTATCAAAAATATGAAAAAGGTGCATTAGGAGATTCAATAGATTTTGTTGAATGGGCTGCCACTGTAGAAATGCTTGAGAATGTGAAACGCCAGCATAAACTATTATAATTATATATTTATCAATAGGAGAATATGTATGAATACCGAATATACAGCTATTATAACAAAAGATGATGATTGGTGGCTCGGTTGGATTGAAGAAGTGCCGGGAGCTAATGCTCAGGAAAGAACAAAAGATGAGTTAATAATCAGCCTGAAAGAAGCGGTTAAAGATATTATTGATCTTCGTAGGCAGCAGATGAGAAGCGAAATAAAAGATAATTTTGAAGAATTATTGTTGGTAGTATGAAAAGAAATGAACTAATACAGCATCTTTTAAAAAATGGATGTGAGTTATTGCGTGAAGGTTCTCGCCATTCTATATGGAAAAATATTGAGATTGGAAGCATGACCGCTGTTCCAAGGCATAGTGAAATTAAAGAGTTAATGGTAAAAAAAATTTGCAAAGATTTGGATATTCAAAAACCTTGATAAAGCAGAATCTGAACAGGTGGCGTTTTGGGTTGAGTTATATCAATCATACTTTGAATGAGCTGCCGTTGGAGAAATCTAAATCAAAGAAATCTAACAAAGTTAATAAACCCATAATACAAAAGGATAAAGAATTATGACAACGCTTGAAAAGATAAAATGCCTTGAAGAGTATGTTGCTATCAACAATTCAGTTATCGATTCTGTAAATGTGAAACGCCAGCATAAACTATTGGAGTCATCTATATAATTTGGAAATAAATGAAGGAAGAGAATTATGGATACTGCAAGTGCAATAATAAAAAATAAATATAGTGAAGTATTATATTCATTTGGAAAAGATTTGCAGTCTGCTGTTGATACAGCTTTGCAAAAATATCTGATCGACTTGATAACATCTGAAATAGCTAAACTAAGAAAACAAGAGTTGATTCTTGAAGCTAAATATCAATCTGATTATGAATCATTTTTGCAGCGTATTTCTGAAAATGAAGATTTTCTGATTCATATAGAAAACAATATAAGTAAATTATGGGAAAATGATATTGCTGAATGGGAATTTTATCATAAAGGAATTGATGATTGGACAAGAAAGCTTCAGAGTATTTTGCTGATGTCATAAAGTTAGCTTCAATAAGTTTTGAGAATGTTGAATATAATACTGATTTTACTCCTGAAAGAGCTATTTTACAGATTAAGGCGAAATATGGACAATATCAACTTTTTATAACAGAACTGTTCAGCGATAAAATCAGAAAATATAGATATTACATTTTAAATGGAAGCAATGTTGAAGCTGGATTTGATAATGCCCCTGACCCTCGTGCTCTCCGACTCAAATATGGCAGAATAGGTAAAGAATATGCAGGAAAGCATATCCCCCCATCTTCATCTTAATGATAAGGCTGATATTCAGCTTACTGAAGAAATGACATTCTGTGATTTTATGCAATGGCTGAAACTCAATATTACAGGTGTGGACTGTTTTGGATAAGATAAAACAAGAGATAGAATCAAGATTACGGCAAATTGAGCAAGAGGACTTTATTGAGATTTAGCCGTGCGATTTATCGCTCGGTTAATAAAACGAGAAACTATGAAAAAAAATAAATTTGTAAACTTAATATTTGCGATTCTGCTGTTTTTCTCAACATTTATATGGAATTGTTCTGACTTATTTGGACAAAGTGAGAAGTTGAAAGTATCTGATGCACCTATAATTTACGATGCTAACGGCAGAAGCATAAAAGTTGAGAAACCATTTAAGCGGATTATCTCTCTTTACGGGGCGCATACTGAAAACCTTTTTTATCTTGGGCTTGACAGTGAAATTATCGGAGTTACAAGAAACGAGTCATATCCAGAGGCTGCGAAAAAGAAGCCTGTTTTTTCTGCTCAGGAAGACCCAGAAAAATTTCTCGGCTCAGGTGCTGATCTTGTTTTAGTCCGTCCAATGATAGAGAGAGGTTATCCTAATCTTATCAAACGGCTTGAGCAATCTAAAATTGCTGTTATCTCTTTGCAGCCCGGAACAGTTGATGAGATGTATGACTACTGGCTTACGCTTGGAATTTTGACTGGCAGAGTGGGTCAGGCAGAAAAGATGGTTGCTGACTTTAAAGAGCGGGTGGAGTTTTATAAATCTAATATTGATAAACAGATCGCACAAAATAAGATAACTCCTAAAAGAGTCTATTTTGAGGCGATTCATTCAAAAATGAAGACATTTACCCCGGGTTCAATGGCTCTTTTTGCTCTTGAAGCTGCTGGCGGGGTAAATGTGGCGGTTGATGCGGCTGCTTCACGTGGAACAAATATTGGAAATTACGGTAAAGAAAAAATCCTTTTCCATGCTGAAGAGATAGATGTTTTTCTTGCTCAAAATGGAGTGATGAATCAGACGTCTATTGATATAATAAAAAATGAGCCTGGATTTGGAGTTATCAAAGCAGTTAAAGAGAATGAAATATATATAATTGATGAGATGATTGTATCAAGACCATGTTTCAGGCTGTTACAGGGGATTGAACAGATAAGTAATATACTTTACAAAAAATAATTTTACGAGGCAGAAATTTTGCCACTGTCTATTAATTTAAAGATTGGAATAAGAAAAAATAATGAATCAATATGGTAAACTTTATGGAATTGGTGTTGGACCTGGTGATCCTGAACTTATAACACTTAAAGCTGTACGTATAATTAATGAGGCTGATGTGGTATTTACCGCAGCGTCAGCAAAAAGAGATTACAGTTTAGCTTTAGAGATTGCACGCCCCCATTTTTCGCCAAATGTTGTTACAAAATTTTTATCATTTACAATGACAAAGGATAAAGAGGCGACTGAGGCTGCATGGGACACAAATGCAGATGAGATAGCATCTATTTTACGCGAGGGCAAAAATGCTGCTTTTCTTACTCTTGGCGATCCAATGACCTACTCAACGTTCGGCTATATTTTAAAGAGCTTGAAAAAAGTGATGCCTGAAGCACAGATTGAAACTGTTCCCGGGATCACATCGTTTCATGCTGCTGCTGCCCGTCTTAACAGAACGTTGGTAGAGGCTGAGGAGTCGCTTTTAATAACATCTGGAGCTTATGGCGGAGATCAGTTGGTCAGGGTAGGGGAGAGCATTAAAAATATTGTTATGCTCAAGGCTTACAAGAATGTGAAACAGAACAATGAAGCACTGAAAAAAGCAGGATTTTTTAACAACAGCGTTGCTATATCTAAATGCGGCAGAGAAGGTGAAGAGATAATAGAGAATCTTGATGAGCTTGAGACAAGAACACCAGATTACTGGACATTAGTATTGGCGAGCAAATAGGATGGAGAACGTGATGTTTCTTAACTTAATATATCTTATTTAATTGATGCTGTTTTTGCGGATATTTTTATTATGAGAGTTGTTGAAGTTATAGGTTTTGGGCTTTCACCTGATGATTTGACAGAAAAGCACAAACGAATGATAGCAGATGCAGAGGTTCTTGTTGCAGGCAGGCGGCATCTTGAGCTGTTGAAAGGCATTGAGAATAGAAAAAAAGTGCCGGAACAAAAGCACGACTACGATCAAGATCAGGGAGACGCTCAATGTGTTCCACGTGAAAACATTGCTATCACAAAAGATATTCAATCTGTTGTTGATATAATTAAAGATAGGATAGGGCAGGGCAGGCGTGTTGTTGTGGCTGCATCTGGAGATCCTCTGTTTCATGGTATCGGTTCTACTCTTATCAATGCTTTAGGAAAAGAGCGGGTAAATATCTATCCAAACATCTCTTCTATGGCTGCGGCGTTTGCTGCAATTAAAGAGCCTTGGGATAGTGCCGAGCTTATAAGCCTTCATGGAAAAGATTCTGATATAGAAGTTGATAGGCTGAACGATTTGATATTTAACGATGATCATACATTCAGCAGAACACGAAAGCTGGGCAGCACAAGATTAATTGCAATTTTAACTGATCACATCAAAACGCCTGCATGGTTGGCAAAATATCTTATTGAAAAAGAACACGATCGTAAGAGTTTTAATCTAAGCATGTATGTGTTTGAAAATCTTGGAGCTGATAATCAGAAAATATCATTTTATGAACATTTAGAAGATGCAGCAAATAAAAACTTTTTAAATCCAAATGTTGTTATTCTCAAAAAAATAAGAACAGATAAGCATAAACAAATTGAAGTCGGTAAGATAGAAGTTGAAAATGTGGAAGTGGAAACTATAGGAGAGTTAGTTGAGCGGACAGTTTATAATGAACAAAAATCAGAAGATAAAAGTTCTTATCCTCTAAAAATTTATCCGGGCATGGCTGATGATCTATTTTTTCACGAAAAAGGGCTTATCACAAAATCGGAAATAAGAGCGGTTGTTCTCTCAAAACTTCAATTAACATCAGATGACCATATTTTTTGGGATTTAGGTGCTGGCTCTGGATCAGTTTCAATTGAGGTCTCTAAATTTATCCCAAAGGGTAAAATTTTTGCGGTTGAGAGAAATGATCGCAGAATTTTAGACATAAAAAAGAACATGGAACAATTCGGACTCTCTGCACCAGATAGCATGGCAGGGCAGGGCGGCTTGATGACTGTTATTCATGGAGAGATTTTATATGCTATGGAACATCTGCCCAATCCTGACAGAATTTTTATCGGAGGCGGAGGAAAAGATATTGAAACGATAATAAGAAGGGCAGGAGAGAGGCTTAAAACTGACGGCGTAATGGTTATCAATACTGTGCTCATTCAAACCATGAACATGGCTATGGATATTCTCAAAACTATGTCGTTTCACGTGAAACTTATTCAGGTTCAGGTCTCTGTTTCAAAAGAGATGCCATTTGGGGAGAGACTTGACGCACTCAATCCTGTATGGATAATCTCTGGTAAGAAATTAGTATAATGATAATTTGGGCTTGTTTCTAAAATCTTCCATCTCTCTTTCAAAACAGAGTATAATCGAAAGTAGAACATGTTCCATAAAGTATGACTAACGAAGTATGACTAACGAAGAGGCAATAAAAGGTAAAATGCCAACCATACATAATCCAGTAAAATTTGTGGGTGCGGGTCCTGGTGATCCAGAACTTATAACAGTTAAAGGACAGAAGGCACTGAATGAAGCTGACCTTATAATATATGCAGGCTCGCTTGTTCCGGAGGCACTTTTGAAATGGAAAAGGGATGATGCCGAGTCTGTGAACAGTGCATCAATGAATCTTGATGAGATAGTTGAGATGATAAGGCAGGCACACGGGGAAAATAAAAAAGTCGTGAGGCTGCATACAGGAGACCCCTCTCTTTACGGTGCAATTTTTGAACAGATGAGAGAGCTTGATAAACATGACATATCTTATGAGATTGTGCCCGGAGTTACTGCTGCGTTTGCCGCGGCTGCATCAATGGGTATGGAATATACGCTGCCCGAAGTTACACAAACCTTAATTCTTACAAGAATATCAGGCAGAACTCCAGTACCTGAACAGGAGGCTTTAGAGCGTTTAGCAGCTCATCAAAGCTCTATGGCAATCTATTTAAGCATTGCCCACGTGGAACAGGTTCAAAAAATTCTTGTTAAACATTATGGTGAAAAGAGTATTTGTGCAGTAGCTTATAAGGTGAGCCACCCTGAAGAGCGGATTATATTTAGCAAAACAAGCGATCTTGCACGAACAGTTAAAGAGGGAAATATAAATCGCCAGGCTCTTATTATTGTGGGAAAAGCCGTAGAGACAGCAAAACTGAAAAAAGCTGTTATCAAGTCAAAACTCTATGATGCAGGTTTTGCCCATGGATTTAGAAATTGAGGTATAGATAATGGAACTATGGGTAATTGAGGGATAAGGTAATAAAATTGTCTGTTATAACTAAAACAGCCGTATGGGCAATAACTATTGGCGGGCTTGAAATTGGTCAGACGCTTTTAAAGTCACTACCTTCTGCCTCGATTTTATTTATCTCTGATACTATTTCCCGTTCAACCACAAATTTTGACAATACGGTTGTGTTTGACAAACTATCAGCAGAGTTTTCAAAGCAGTTTAAAAACTATGATGCCCATATCTGCATATTTTCCACAGGCATTGCAGTTAGGATTGCAGCTCCGCTCATTCAATCAAAGATAAGCGATCCAGCAGTTGTTGTTGTTGATGATCAAGGGTTTCACGCTGTCAGCCTTCTGTCTGGTCATCTTGGCGGTGCAAACGAGCTGACCGTTAAAGTCGCACAGATTATAGGTGCATCTCCTGTCATTACCACAGCCACAGATGTAAACAAACTCCCATCAATTGATATGGTTGCCAAATCTCAAAATCTTGTGATTGAAAATCCTGAGATGATAAAAAAGGTTAATATGGCTTTTCTTCAATCAGAGAAGATAATGCTTGCGGATCCATTAAATCTTGTAAGACCATATATAAATGAAAAGTTTTTGTTAGATATAGATAGTGTAGAGCAAAAAAGAGGAGAGATCAAAGATAGAGTTATGGTAGTGTGCAGTGATACAGTTCTTAATCGCATTGGAAGCTGTAAAGTTGTTTCAGACAAAACTCTTTTACTGCGTCCGCTATCTCTTATTGCTGGAATAGGATGCAACCGTGGAACAAGCAAGGCTGAGTTGATAGAGCTTTTGATATCTTCATTTAAAGATCACAATTTATCTGTAAAAAGCCTTGCAGCAGTTGCCACAACTGCACTTAAGCAAGATGAAACTGGTCTTCTTGAGCTTGCTGATGAGTTGGGAAAACCGATAAAATTTTATAGCAGCGATGAGTTAAATTCAGTTGAAACTATTGAGAATCCATCAGATATGGTGGAGAAACATATTGGAGTAAAAAGCGTATGCGAAGCAGCAGCAATTCTTGCAGCACAAAATGGGCATCTGATTGTGCCCAAGATAAAAAAGGGGAATGGGACAATTGCAGTGGCACGAATAACAGTACAACATCTGAGATAAAATCTTGCAATTGTTCAACAGATTTAAAGATAGATTCTTGCATCTGCAAATCTGAATCAGATAATAGTAAAAAATCAGATGCAGCTTCTTGCGGCTGCCAATCTGAATCAGATAATCGTCCAAGCAAAACCCCAAGACTCTTTGTAATAGGCACAGGTCCGGGCGATTTAAATCATATCTCAAAAAGAGCAATTGAGCTTTTGCAGGCATCTGATTGTGTTGCAGGCTATACAACATATATTGAGCTTATACGAGATGTTATAAAGGATAAAACCATAATCTCAACTGGAATGCAAAAAGAGGTTGACAGGGTTGAGATGGCAATTAACGAGGCATTAAAGGGCAAATCTTGTTCTATTGTATCTGGAGGAGATGCTGGTATTTATGCAATGGCGGGTTTGGTGTTTGAGATATGCCAAAAAAAAGGGCTGCGGTTAATCAGGTATGATGAGCATGAAAAGAGTAAAGAGAGTAGGGAGGATAATACAGCCTATACCGCCTCCCCGCCTGCTGCAATGGCTGGAGAGGGTATTTGCGCAGCATCAGATAATAATACTCTTGAAATAGAGGTTGTTCCGGGTATTCCTGCACTTGCTGCTGGTGCTGCTCTTTTGGGTGCACCTTTGACGCACGATTTCGCAGTTGTAAGTTTAAGCGATCTTTTAACTCCTTGGGAAAAGATTGAAAAACGAATCTCTGCTGCTGCTCAGGCTGATTTTGTAATTGCTATCTACAATCCTAAAAGCAAAAAAAGAGATTGGCAGCTTGAGAGGGCAAAAGAGTTGATTCTTGAACATCGAAGCGGCGGCACTCCAGTTGGTGTTGTAACCTCTGCCATGAGAGAAGATCAAAAAATTACAATAACCACCTTAAAAGATATGGATACGGCAAATGTTGGAATGCAGACAATTTTGCTTGTGGGAAATGAGAGTTCTGTGCAGTATTTAGATTTTATGTTTACGCCGAGAGGCTATTCAGGAAAATATGATATATAATTGTAGAGACGCACGGCTGTGCGTCTCTATTTTTT
>CAZIJN010000037.1:0-35750 GCA_964539635.1 uncultured Desulfobacterales bacterium
GCCATCCCTTTACACACATCAACTTTAGGTGGTTATTAAATTTTCATTCCTAAAAGTGTTCGGCACAAATACGGTTTCATCTCAACAGGTCTTTTCTCTTCCATCTCTTTTTCGTCAATATACTGCTTAGGAAAATATTTTCTTATTATAAAATCGTCTGGTTTAACCATCTTTTTGTTCAACAGATTTAAAACAAGGCGGTCTCCTATAACTGCCCTGTATTCCTCAACAAGATCGCAGGCTAAAGAGGGTCTGCCGTAGCTGATTTCATGCAGAGAGCCTCTATAAGGATCGAGTCCGCATATTTTTATGGCAGAGAGAACCTCATTTGTCAACAAAGTATAGACAAATGACAATAGAGCATTTACAGGATCAAGAGGTGGTCTTCTGGTTCTGTTTGTAAATGTAAAATCAGGGTTCTTTATCAGCCTGTTAAATGCTCCAAAATAGAGCCTTGTGCCTGCACCTTCAATACCTCTTACTGCCTCTTTAGAGATATTTTCTGACAAAAAGTTATTAAGAGCTTTAATTCTCACAGCCATATTTTTTAACGATTCGTCATTATTATATCTCCCTTTTTCCAGCAAAAAAGAGATCATGTTGTCAAGTTTTCCTTTAACAAGAATCGTCATGGTCTTTTTGCAAAAGGCTTCATCTTTGAGATTAATATATTGAGCCTCTCTTAGTTCAACATGTCGATGCTCGTCAACCATCAGCCGTCCTCTAAATCTGCCTGTCGGAGTTATAAAGACAGTCTCGATTCTGTTTCTAATGCAGAAATCTATTACAGAACCAGTTAAAGAGACATAACCAGACAGAATGATTTTTTGAAGCCCTTTAGCTGGAATTGTGCTGATTACGCTTTTATCTTTGACAATGCTTAAGGTGTCGCCATCTTTTCTAAGATAAGCCCCCGGCTCTACAACATAAAGCGTCTCCATGCTGCTTCCTTTTCAGTATCGTTCATTTTTGTCGGAATCAAGATTTTCAAGATAAAAAGAAATGATGATAGAATTGAGATAATCTTCCTGATAATCCTGATTCTGACTACTCTTCTTTAATCGCTGCCATC
This sequence comes from uncultured Desulfobacterales bacterium, assembly GCA_964539635.1. Taxonomy (GTDB): domain Bacteria; phylum Desulfobacterota; class Desulfobacteria; order Desulfobacterales; family Desulfobacteraceae; genus Desulfamplus. Next base: position 1,073 of record CAZIJN010000037.1, read on the forward strand.
AGTGCTCCCAATTTAGGATAATATGGATAAGACATTTTAAGCTCCATAGCTAAATCTTCAGCCTCTTTTTTCCTGCCCATTCTAAATGTTGAAAGTGCCTGCCAAAAAAGCCCTTCATTGTAGGATTTGCTCCACTGCTGGCGGAAAAATTGGACTGAACCTGCTGCTGCCTGCTCTGCCTGCTGGAAATTTCTCTGAAGATAGTAGAGCTTTGCAAGGCGGATCAGGGTTTTATGTTTTGCAAACATATCTCTTTCCACAGCAGAAACAAGAGCCTTTTCTGCCTCTTTAAAGCGGTTTAAGGAGCATAAAATATCAGCCTCTGTCCAGCGGAAATAGGGTCGCCTCATCTTTTCAGGAACAGTTTGGATCAGCTCTAAAGCCTTTTGAGGATTTTCAAGTGCAAGCAGTGTTTTTGCAAGCAGCTCAACAATAAAATCGTCAGACTGTCCTGATTTGCTGCTCTTCATTGCAAACACAAGTGCATCTTTAGCTTTTGCATTATCTCCAAGATGAAAATAGACCTTTCCTAATGCAAAGTATTTAAAACTTAGTGCAATGTGATCTCTTTTGTCATCTTCTTGAATACATTTAGTCAATCTTGCAAGTGCCCCTTTAGCGTCTCCTTTTTCCAAAATCAGGCTGGCAAGGCGGTATAGAGATTTTATATAATTTTTCTTCTCTTGATGACGCTCTACCCGCTGATCCTGCGTAAGATTTTCCCAGTTGAGGCACGCCTTGCTGAAAAGCGGAATAGCAGGCTCTGGCTTGTTTTCAATTTTACTGAAAAGCATTCCCTCGCGATAAAAGCAGGTGATATTGTCTGGTTTTAATTTATGAGCCTTTTCAAAATTTGCGTGTGCAAGTGCTATTCTTTGAGCCTTTATCTGCGGAGTCATCATAATTTCTCTGTTTTTCAGGGCAAACAGAGAGCTGTATGCTGTATATGCCAAAGATGAACGAGTATAAAAATTTTCAGGCTCTCTTGCAATACACGTTTCAAGCTCTTTAACCGCCTCGTCAAATCTTTTAACCTGACCAAGTGCAAAAGCCACTTTTTCACGTATGGAAAGATCAGAGCCTGACGCAACCAATTCAGGATTTTTCTCATCAACTGGATAATACAAAGCAATGATATTATCCCACTGGTTTGCCTGCATCATTAAAGTGATATCGTCAAGGCTCTTGTTTCTTGATTTTTTGATAAAATCGCTGTCAGGGCTTAAAAACTCTTTGATGTTTAAAAACTGATCTTCAAATATCTCCTCTTTTTTAAACAGATCATCAGAGTTTTGCAAACCTGCCTTTTTATCTGCTTTATCTGTTCCAGATTTTAATGAACCAGAAACATTTGGCAGAGCTACTATATTTGATGCTGCCTGCGGATGGGAATTATAGATGATTCGTGCTGTTGAGCCTAAAGATGGCATGATATTTTCCCCCTGAAAATCATGGTTATATGGATTCTATGCTTGCGAAATGGTTGTCAGCATTTTTTTGCCTGCGAATCACAACGATTTTTTCCTCTTAAAATATTAAACGGAATTAGACTTAAATTTTTTCACGCTACTGCATATTTTTGCAAAATAGGTTCAACTCCGATTCCTGATAGCTCAACTGACTTAACGCACGCTGCACACAATTTGTAATAACGGACAGTATCTTCTGTGTGATCAATCAGCTCTTCAATCCGCGACACCATTTTAAGAAACTTATGCTCTGTCATGTCTGAACACTCAAACACCGATTTTTGAACCCGCACTCCATACCCTTTAAGCGTTTTAACCACGCGGTATCTCACCCGATTATCTACAATATCAAAGCATACGAGAATAAACATATCATTTATCGCCCATCTCAAATAAATCTCTGCAACTGCACAATTGCACATTTCATATTTTCTAAAGCATCTTGAAGATTTTCAATTCTCATGCCTTTAGGAGTTTTTTTTTCTGCTGCATCTTTCCACGCTTGAAGATGAATAAGAGGATGAATATATCCTGTGCTGCTGTCAGGCTTAAGCGGGCAGTAATCACCAGTAAATCCCAAAAGCGAATGGATTTTCTTGCAGCCGAGCGGAGTGCCTGTAATCCTGCTTATTTTAAAATCAACTAAATGCGGATTGTATTCTGAACAGCGTGCCATAATGTAATGGATAAGATGTTTAGCACGAGGCAGAAATCCTATTGTCTGCAATAAAATCTTCTCTTCACGAGTGTTAAGATTTTTGCCGTCTCTGCTTATGCCGATTATCTGCCCGATAGGAGGACAAAGCCTTTCAAGCTCATAAAGCTCTGGATAATCCTTTGCAATTGCAGCCATTCGAGGATGGAGGACAACTTGATTATTCTGCTCTTCACAGCTTAGTTTAAAAGCACTGTCTAAAATATCAGGAGCAGCAATCTGCACTTTTTTCAGGAAAAAGAGCTGCGATTCAAGGTCTCTTTTTGCACACTCCATAAAAAAAGAGGGCTTGCCGTTTTTACGATGAATGCCCAGAGGCAGTTTTACAAGATTGCCCAAACCTTTTTCAGTCAATTTTTCCTGCTTTGGAAAAACTTCAAGATGAAAACTTGTGATATCGCGATTCACAGGCTCTGCAACTCTTGTGAGAAAAGCCTTTACTTTAGACGCATCAACAGGCTGGCTGAAAAAATACCAGAAGTGGTAGCCTTTATGACCGCTGTATTCTAAAAGCGGAGTGATGCCAAGCTCTTTAGAGTTCTCAAAAATCCTTGATATCATCCACGATTTTTCGCGGTAAACTGTGTTTCGCTGCTCTGCTGTTATTTTGCCTGTTCGGTATTGGGGATTTATATCAGCATCAATAACGCCGCACTTTACTTGAGAGTTGGATTTAAGCAGATAGATTCCATAAGTTTTCAAGCCGTTCAGATGCTCTTCAATATTTGCAAGAGTAATTGCATATCTTATTGGAACGTAACCAGATTTATTCTCATTCTTATCTGCCCACTGTCTTGCAAAGATATCTTCTCTGCCGGAAAAGAGATTGAGGTAATATTCCATAAGCTCTCTTTTTTGAATCATCTGCTCAAACGGAAGAGATGCAGCAGAATCTTGAGCAGTCTGATGTAACGGCAGAGGCTCAGAGACAGCAGAATCTTGAGCAGTCTGATGTAACGGCAGAGGCTCAGAGACAGCAGAATCTTGAGCAGTCTGATGTAACGGCAGAGGCTCAGAGGCTGCCTGTCTGTTCAAAATAGAGAGAAGTTCGCTGTATTCAGCCTGTCCCTTTTTAAAATCAGGATAATGTTTCGTCAGATAGCTGTAAATCTGAAGTGCAAGTTCAATATCTCCAGCTATCTGTGAAAGTGCTGCCCAATCTGCCATTTGAGACGGATCAAGCTGCTGCCAGATATCGCTTTTTTTAAGAATTGCATTTGTAGAAGATAAATCTTCTTCTGAATGCAGCAGGCTGTTTTTAAGCCTTTTTAAGAGAAGAGAGTAATCTGTATTCGGAGTTTGGCCGCTCTGTGCTGCATCTTCTGCTTTGTGTTTGATGTTTTCTGCTTTATGTTTGGCATCTTCTGCATTGTGTTTGGCATCTTCTACGTTGTGCGGCTGTTTTAGCGAAAGATTTGGCTGCATGGTTTTTCTCCGTTTATAATCAAATCATCAAATCAAGCAAAATTGTAGAGACGCACGGTAATGGGTCTCTACTTTTAATAAAAACACAAAAAGTCTGAACTTTGTTGATTTTAACTCTACAATTATTAAACGGAATTGGAGGGGATTTTTTTAGAAATATTTTTGAACTAATCAAAGACTATAAATAAAAGAGAAATTTAGGTATTCTTCTTATTTACCACCAAGTCTGGACTTCTATTTCTGGTTTATATTTAGAAATTAATCTATAAATTTTGTCACCGCTTACAATAATGCAGTTTTCTTGTAAAGCCGTAGATGCTAAAATAGTGTCAATATTGTATTGCTTTATATTTTTACGACTAATTTGTTCTCTATTTTTTAATAGGCTTTTAATTTCTCCATAAATACGAGCTGTTTCTGTATTGATAGATAAAATATTAAAGAATGAATCATATTTTATATCATCAATGGTATCATGTATCTGTTTCTTTTTTTCACAGTCATTAGTATTTGCAAAACTATACTCTAACTCAAATAATGATAAAATAGATACAAATATAATATCATCGTCTTTTAAAGTCTCTAACTTTGCTATTATTTGAGAGTTTTCTTCTCTTTTATCGTCATATAAAAAAGCTATTGCATCTGTATCTAATAGATATTTCATAGAGTTAGTCTCGATCATGTCGAAAAGAGAAGTTTTCTCTTAAATGTTTTGATTGAGTTAAAACAAATTCGCTTGTTCCACTCAATAAATTTTTTTTTCGCATTCTTTGAGCAATTTTACTCCATTTAGATTGTATATCTGAATGTTGTTTTTGAAGGCTTTCAATCTCCTTAGAAATTATTGTAAGCCGTTCTGATTCAGTAAGATTCTTAAAATTATTTGGTAAAGTAATTGTTACTTCCATTTTAGACACTCCTTTTTCCAAAATAACGATAAAAAGTTTTAAGAAAAGATTAATCTGATTTGATAGATAAATCAATATGGAATTTTTTTATTGATAGATTTTAAGATATCGGAAAGATTGTTGAAATTATTGTCAAATCCACTATTTAATGTGTGGGCGGTGTGATCAGACGGCTCTTCAATATACTTTTCTAAGCGTTTAATATCTGCGTCAAAAAAAGCTCTGATATTCTGCTGTAAAGAGAGTCCTTGTATAACCTTTTGAACCTCTTGTTTTATGGCAGAATTGATAATTGATGTTACGCAAAACCGATCTTCAGCCATCACTTGAAACCAAGCTGCAATCTTCTCTATGCGGACAGTTACACCCAAAAGCTTCATCATCGGTTCAATCTGGTTATCAAAAAAATCTTCAGATTTTCTAAGCAGTTCCAAACCTCTCTCATGCTCTCCAAAAAATAAGATTCCAAGAGAGCAGAACTTATTTATCAATCCATGGGAAAAGTGCGTTATGTTCTCATATTGTTTAGAAAGGGTGCAGAATCTATCATAACAGCGGTTCAGCGTTTGATTAACGTTAGAGATGCTTGTGCAGAATCTATAAAGATACTCTGATTCAATCCAGTGGTAAAAATCAAGCTGCCGTGATTTAACATCATCATCAATTATCTGTTCTATAAGCTCTTGTGCCTCGTTTAAAGATTGTTCTGCTTTATCAAAATCTCCTGCTCTTGCGTATATCTGGGCAAGATAGCCTGAATTTCTGTGCTGATCTTCAGAGTCTATAAATTCCAATGCCTTTAATTGCAGGGATTCTGCCTCTTTATATCTATGCTGTGCAAGATAAAGCTGGCTTAAAGAGCTTAAATTTTCGCTGATATATTTCTGCGGCAGCTCTTTTGCTTTCAACTCCTTGTCAATTTTAAAGTGAAGCTGTTCAGCCTCTTGATAACAAAAGATATCTTTTAACAGCACTGCATAATTGTTTTGAAAATTATAGTAATCTTTAGGCTCAATAATCGATCTATTCTGATTGTAAAGAGCCTCTGCTGTTTCAAAATATTTTGCTGACTCACCAATATTACCTTTATGGCAGCAGCACGCCCCGAGTTTCCAATAACACTGAAAAAGATGCTCTATCCGCCTATCTGTTCCCCTTATTTTTTTATAGGAATTTGCTGCCCCTGCTCTGTTAATTTCGCTCTCAATATAGCTAATAAGCAGCTTGCAATTATCCATACAGGTATCAATCAGGTAATCTTGATATTGTCTTTTAATGTTGTTTATCCCATTTTGCAGATCAATTCTAATATTGGATTTAATGTCAGAGCCTGCATCTATTAGAGAAGATAAAAGAGAAACCTTTGATAGTTTAACAAAATCAGGAAAAACATTTTCAATAATATCTTGGATATGCTTGATGCGTATGTATTCAAAATCAGGAGGATTTTCAGGCAGTGTCTGGGCATCAGATATTAAAACCCGTTTGATGTAGTCCCGCTCTCTTTTGATTGCTGCGAGCTTCTCTTTAATTGAGCAGACAGGCAGAATTGAACCATCTCTTTTAACAATTCCAGTTGATGCAATATCTAACGGCATATCTAAGCTGAAGATTACAGAAAATAGAGCCGTCACCATTGCAATGCCCATAGAATCACCGTGTATTTTACTGTTCACCTCTTTTTGGAATGAGTCTTCAATTATAAATGTGTAATATGAAGGAGTCCAATATATTGGAATAGCTGCAATAGATGCAATAGCTGGAGTAGCTGGAGTAGTTGGAGTAGTTGGAACGGTTGGAACGGTTGGAACAGATAAATTTAAGGTTTTTTGTTCTGAATTATTTCTACTGTTAATCCACGAAAAAAGGGCTGCACCAGTTATATCAAGAAGCTGGTTTTCGCAAGGGCTGAGTTTTTTTAATATAGAGCTGCTGCGTGTATCTGCGATTTTTATTGTATAGATAGATGCCTGCGTTGAACTAACTGCTGGAAAACAGGCTTGTCCTGCTTGTCCTGATTGTTCAGCTTGTTCAGCTTGTCCTGCAGGAATTTTTACAGAAAAGCTGCCTTGAAAAATCTCTTTGACAGCTTCATCAAAAGAGCTTGCAAGCGTATTCTCTTCAGCATAAGAGCGTCTGAAATCGTATATTGTCTTAATGCTCTCTAAAGTTAAAAATTGGTTGTGAGCTTGAATAATTTTAAGAACAATCTCCATAACAGCAGATTTATTTTTCGTTCTGCTGTTAAAATTGCCGAGTGCTGTCTGCAAGCAGAGGTTGAAATTGCCTGCATCATACATTGAGTAAAGCTGTTTTATCATAAAAGCTCTTTTTTATATTTAACTTATTCGCTCTTTAAATTTTAAATTAAACTCAAAACTCTTATCATCAACTGTCAAAACAACAGAGATTTTATCTGACATATAACCAACAGTGCCGATCTCAACATCATACTCTCCATAATCAGAGGCTTTAATCTCTGCGGGTCTGCTGTCAATCAAAATATTTGAGGGCTTTATATCATGCGAATCAAACCTTAATATAACCTTTTCCTGCTTTTGTATGACTGTAAAGCTGTAATTGTCGTTATTAATAAGAGATGCCTTCTCCTCAACCCTTGCCAAACCATTGTCATCTGCTGCCATTTTATATTGAGATAACTCAATTTCTATCTCTTTATCGAAAACACTCTCTCCAACTGGCTCAGACAGATTTTTGAACAATTTAATCTCTGTCTGCTGCCAAGCTCTTAACTCCTCCTGCTCTGACTCATCTATATATTTATCTTTTAAAAGATTTAAATTTCTAATTTTTTTTTTATCATCATGCTGTTTTAATAAAGCATCAATTTTATCCATATCTTCTTTTGATATCAGCCCTTTGAAATTTAAAAGATTCCCTGCAGGCATGGAAATTTCATTAAATATCTCTACTAAAAAAGGATAATTAAGCGGGTTTACTCCGCTGTTATCTGCCAAATCAAGAAAAGGATAACCATGCGGATTTAATCTACTATTATTTCTCGAATCAGAATCACAAGAAGAGAGACCAAAATAGAAGGTGTCACCCTGTTTATGAAAATCAGTATCAAAGCTCAACGGCATGATTTTGATGGAATTTGCAAGATTTTTCTCTCCATTTCCACTATCTGCAATCAAGACTGGAACTCCGATATCAAAACTTTTAAGCTGCTCTGATAGCATTTGTTTAGGTGCTGGCGATGCTGTCCAAATCTGTCCCTTTTCAATACGATTTTTTATATTAAATGGAACAGCCGCTGTTATATTATTTTTCCGCCTCTGTTTTATTCGTTCAAATATCTTCTGCTCTAAAGGGCTGTATTGAATGGTTCTCTTATCTTGATTGCTCAGCTCTGCAAAATTATCTCTATCTTCGTAATTATTGGATTTTACCAATGTGAAGAGACTGCGGCATCTTGGGCATCTGTCTATATTCAGATGAAGTGCGATTTCTGCTCTTTTTTTTGACGAACATATTTCATTTATATACTCTTTTATCTCTTCAACTGTGTAACAGAAAAGGTTCTGCAAAGATGCTGGATTTTTTCTATATTCTCTCTCTCTTTTTATATATCTATCGCTGTCTATGTTATTCATCATAATACCTGCCTTTGCCCGCTGATTAACTCTTCTATCAACTTAATCAGAATCTCTGCCTCTTCCCGAGAGAAATCAGAAGGACTGTTTTTAATATAATCAATTATCTGCTTTTCAGCTTTTTGTCTCATTTTACTGACTCCTGCTATGCTCTTTCCAATCTTTTTACCGATAGTTTCTAAATCCAAATCTTGAACATAACTAAAATAGAGTATCTCTTTTGTATCTTCATCCATTGAGTCTATGCACTGCTGTGCCATAATAGTGTAACAAGAAGGAGCCATGACTAAATCTGTTGAAATCGGTATATTGTCCAATAATGCCTGATAATCAACACTATCCCCGCTATCAACGCTGTTGCTGCTGCCAAATTCTGATATTGAAGAGTTTAACGCCTTTAAACCAAATAGATATGCAATTAATTTATCAAGCTCTTTTTCATAAACTGCCCCGCCTGCTGCACGAAAAATATAGAGCATATAATTTTTCATATCTTTATCTTTTATGCTTGATCCTCTTTGGGAATCTTCTGATTTTGGGTAGGTTATGTCAGGCATGGCAATTTGTGATGCAAGCTCTTTTAACTGATCAAACTCCGCAGCCTGGGCAATTTTTGAATCATAACCTTTTAACAGCCATAAATCTCCTTTATCAGCAGACTTTTTTCCTCTTATTTTTATACAAAGAGCCTGCATAACTCTTGATACCTGCTTTTTTCTTGTTTGAAATCCCGGATTTTTTATATTTAAATAATCAAGAAATAGATTTTCAAATGTTTTTTTAATATATGAGATAAGCCGATTATCATCTGGAAATTCAAGCGTAATTAAAAAATCGATCAATCTTTTATCATTATCATCTTTTCCCTCAACCAAATCCCAGCATAAATTAACAAACTCATCTTGTGTGATAATAGATTTACAATCCATAATTTCAAACATACGATATTTTATATTAAGAGATTCTATTGTCTTGTCTATCAATTGATTCATTTTATTAAAATATCTTTCCAAATCTTTATCATTAAGTTTATATCGGTTACGTATAAGCCAAATTAGTTGTCTATTATCAGACATAAATAGCTCTCCTGTTATTATTAATGTAATTGTGCATGATTTTTATCTATTTATTTTAAATAAGATTAAAAAATCAAATAAAATTAATCATAACTTTATATATGGTATATAATTTTCTATATAATACATTTTCTTATTTTGTTAAATTACATTAGTAATGTGTCAATTTTTTATCTATTGTAAAATAGAATGGTTGGTTAATTGGTAATTATTAAACAGCATAAGTACCTTCACATAAGTAATCTAATATTACTTAATGAATCATAATAATTTAATATAACAGACTCATCTCTTAAAAGATAAACTGTTTTCTATTGTAAACATCATTTGTGGTTGACATTGACCGCTCTTTAGAGCATCAATGATTAGCTTGTACTGCTAATATTTTGACCCATAAAAAACAGAGAGGAACGGCATGAAAATAACTAAAATTGATCATCTTGGTATTGCTGTAAACAGTATTGAAAATGGTAAAAATTTTTGGACAGATGTGCTTGGTCTTGCATTTGCAGGAGCAGAGACCGTTGAAACTCAAAAGGTTACCACTGCTTTTTTCCCAGTAGGAGAGAGCGAAGTCGAGCTTCTTGAATCAACATCTCCTGATGGACCTGTTGCAAAGTATATTGAAAAAAAGGGAGAGGGAATCCAGCACATTGCCTTTAGAGTTGAGAACATTGAAGAGGCGCTGCAGGAGTTAAAGGATAAAGGCATCAAGCTGATTGATGAAACTCCAAGAATAGGTGCCGGAGGTGCAAAAATAGCATTTCTTCATCCTAAAGCAACTTCAGGTGTTCTTGTTGAACTTTGCCAGCGTGATTAATAAAGTGATTGATAAGTTTTGCTATTAATAGTCGAATCATAATTTACAAATCGTAATTTATACTTTTAATAACAATGGGAGATTTTTTTAATGTCGCAAAAGCCAGATGTAAATGCGTGGAAAAAGATGGCAGAAAAGGAACTTAGAGGTGCTTCCTTTGATTCTCTATACAGAGATACTCCTGAAGGAATTAAAATAAAACCTCTTTATACTGCACAAGACCTTGAATCTGTTGAGTTTAAAGACTCTCTGCCCGGGTTTGAGCCTTTTGTCCGCGGACCGCGTGCAACTATGTACACCTTGCAGCCTTGGACAATCCGTCAGTATGCTGGATTCTCAACTGCAAGAGATTCAAATGCCTTTTATCGCAAAAATCTTGCTGCTGGTCAAAAAGGGCTTTCAGTTGCCTTTGACCTTGCAACCCACAGAGGATATGACTCTGATCACCCGAGGGTATTCGGTGATGTTGGGAAAGCGGGCGTTGCCGTTGATTCAGTTGAAGATATGAAGATTTTGTTTGATCAGATACCTCTTGATAAGATGTCAGTATCAATGACAATGAACGGTGCAGTTCTGCCTATTCTTGCCGGATATATTGTGGCAGCAGAGGAGCAGGGCGTTAAACAAGAGCAGCTTACCGGAACAATTCAAAACGATATCCTCAAAGAGTATTTAACCCGCAACACCTACATTTATCCTCCCACCCCGTCAATGAGAATTGTGGCTGATATTATCGGCTACTGTTCCGAGTATATGCCAAAATTCAACACAGTAAGTATCAGCGGTTACCACATGATGGAGGCTGGTGCTGATTCGGTTCTTCAGACAGCTTTTACGCTTGCTGACGGTGTTGAGTATGTTAAGGCTGCTCTTAATGCTGGTCTTGATATTGACGCTTTTGCTCCCCGCCTCTCATTTTTCTTTGGTATTGGCATGAACTTTTTTATGGATATTGCAATGCTTAGGGCTGCACGTTTCTTGTGGGCAGAGCTTATGTCAAAGTTTAATCCTAAAAATCAAAAGTCCAAGATGCTCAGAACCCACTGCCAGACATCTGGCTGGAGTTTGACACAGCAAGACCCATACAACAATATAATTAGAACCACATTGGAGTGTATGTCAGCAGTTCTTGGCGGCACTCAGTCTCTTCACACCAACTCATTTGACGAGGCAGTTGGTCTTCCTACTGAAACTTCAGCACGTATCGCAAGAAACACTCAGATAATAGTTCAAGAGGAGTCAAAAGTCTGTTCAGTTGTTGATCCTCTTGCCGGTTCATATTATGTAGAGTCTTTAACTCAGAATATTGTTGATGAGGTTCGCAAAATTTTAAAAGAAGTTGAAGAGCTTGGCGGTATGGCAAAAGCCATTGAAACAGGCATGCCGAAGATGCGTATTGAAGAGGTTGCAGCAAAACGTCAGGCAAGAATTGATCAAGGATTAGATGTTATCGTAGGTGTTAATAAGTATCAAATTCCAGATGAGATTCCTATTGATGTGCTTGAGGTATCTGATGCTGTAAGAGAAGAGCAGATTCAGAGACTAAAAGAGATTAAGACAAAACGAGACAGCAAAGTAGTTCAAGCAGCTTTAGAAAATATTACAAAAGCAGCGTCAAATGGTGATAATCTGCTTGCTGCAACTATTAATGCAGTACGAGCAAGAGCAACAGTTGGAGAGATTTCTGACGCAATGGAAAAGGTATTTGGAAGATTTGTAGCAACCACACAATGTATTTCAGGCGTTTATGCGGCAGAATTTGGAGATTCTGAAATTATTGCATCACTACGTAAGAGAACAGCAGATTTTCAGGTAAAAAGCGGAAGAAGACCGAGAATTCTTCTGACAAAGATGGGGCAGGATGGTCATGACAGAGGAGTTAAGGTTATTGCTACAGCTTATGCTGATTTTGGTTTTGATGTAGATATAAGCCCGATGTTCCAGACTCCTGACGAAGCTGCCCGTATGGCTGTTGAGAATGATGTTCATGTAGTGGGTGTGTCAAGTCTTGCTGCTGGACATAAAACTTTGGTTCCGGCGTTGATAAAAGCACTAAAAGATCAGGGTGCTGATGATATTAAGGTTGTAGTCGGCGGAATTATCCCTCCTGGAGATTACGAATTTCTAAAACAGGTCGGAGTAGCTGAGATATTTGGACCAGGTACCGTGGTTACTGAGTCGGCAAACCGTACTTTGAATATTATTAATGCTTAGATTTTGTATCTAAACAGCTAAATACTAAGGTAAAATATACGAATTACCTATGGAAGATGTCTATTTAAAAAAATCAGAGGAAAGCATTAATGCCTCAAAATCTTGTTTTGAACTTGAATATTACAACTCCTGTATCAACAGAGCATATTATGCAATGTTTCAGGCTGCGGTGGCTGCTCTATTTAGAGAGGGATGCAGACCTAAATCTGCAAAAATAGGTCATGATTGGGTTCAAGCTGAATTTTCAAAAGCATTTGTTTCAGGAACAAAGCGATTTGCTCATTTAAAAGGATTCCTGAATTTAGTTCAGGATATTCGAGATATTGCAGATTATTCTGATCAATATATTGAAAAAAAGAAAGCAAAACGAACTTTAGATAAAGCTGTTATTTTTGTAGAAGATATTTTAAAGGATATTAGGAAATGAGACTTAATCATGTTCAAGAAAGATTGATAAACGAACTGATGGACTATGCAAAAAAAAAATACCCTGAGATTGAATTAGGGGAAGTTACTGATAGTCCAAGTAGTTCCAACCATTTATGGGTCATTGTAAAGGGCATTGATTGGGGTGATGATGATAAAGTGATGGATTTCATAGAATATGTAGCTGGAAAGCAGGAAGATATTTTTGTGGAATATGGATATCCTATAAGTCTGATGCCCATAAGGTCAGATAAAAATGTTAAGACTATCGGTAATTTCAATTTTACATGGAAAGGAGGATTGTCAGAACATAAAGATAAATATAGCTCTGTTGACTTACAGCATAAACCTATGAAAGAGAGTTAAAGACGAAATTAATGTCATATTCATATAATTATTACATTCAAGGTGTTCTCGAAGGTAACCGTAGAATAATCGCAAAAACCATTACATTGATAGAGAGTATTCTTCCAGCCCACAGGGGAGTTGCAGCCCGTGTGATGGATGCTCTTATTCCTCATACAGGAAATTCAGTTCGTCTTGGGATTACAGGCGTTCCCGGAGTTGGGAAAAGTACGTTTGTTGAAAATTTAGGACTTACCCTTGCTGATAATGGTCATAAAGTTGCAGTTCTTGCAGTTGATCCGTCAAGCAGACGCAGCGGAGGAAGTATTTTAGGGGATAAGACCCGTATGGAGAAGCTCTCAGCGCATCCTAACACATTTATAAGACCATCTCCTTCAGGCGATACTCTTGGAGGTGTTGCCTCAAGAACACGGGAGATAATGTTGGTGTGTGAAGCAGCGGGGTTTGATGTGATAATGGTTGAAACGGTTGGTGTGGGTCAGTCGGAAATCACAGTCTCCACAATGGTTGATTTTTTCTTAGCATTGATGATAGCAGGAGCAGGAGATGAGCTTCAGGGGATAAAAAAGGGAATTTTAGAGGTTGCAGATGCGATCGTAATCAACAAGGCAGATGGTGATAATCTTCAGCGTGCAGCAAAAGCACGCCAAGAGTATGAGATCGCCATGCACATGATTACCCCTGAATCTCCTACATGGCGACCTCCGGTTCTTACGTGCACCTCTGTTATCCCAGATGGGACATATAATGTTTGGGAGACGGTTTTATCGCATCGTCAGAAGATGATGGAGAGCGGCGAATTTGAACAGCGGAGAAAAAAACAGTCGTTAGAGTGGATGTGGCATCTGATTGATGAAGGTTTAAGGTTAAGATTTAAGGAGAATCCGCATGTTACGAAGTATCTGCCAGAGATATCTATGAAGGTTGAACGTCAGATGATTTCGCCGACAGCAGCGGCTCAAATATTGTTAAGTTTAACCGTATGAATTTATAGAAGGGAGTTTCATGAAAATACACGAATATCAAGCAAAGGAGCTGTTCAGAAAATATGATGTTCCAGTTCCTGAAGGAAAGGTAGCCTTTTCAACGGAAGAGGCTCAGATTGTTGCAGACGGACTCGGCGGCTATCCGGTTGTTGTCAAAGCACAGATACATGCTGGCGGAAGAGGGAAGGGCGGAGGAGTAAAACTTGCCCCTTCACGAGAAGATGTAGGCACTCTTGCAGGTCAGATTTTGGGAATGACCCTTGTAACCCATCAGACAGGTCCTGCCGGCAAAGAGGTTAAAAAAGTTCTGGTTGAAGCAGGACAAAAGATAGCAAGAGAGCTTTATCTGAGTATGCTTGTTGATCGCCAAACCGCTAAGATTGTTATAATGGCAAGCCAAGAGGGCGGTATGGACATTGAGGAGGTTGCAGCAAAAACTCCTGAAAAGATAATCAAAGTTTATGTTGATCCTCTTTGCGGAATTCAAGCCTACCATATCAGAGATTTGGCATTTGGGCTAAATATCCCCTCTGATGCAATGAAGCCTTTTACAGGTATGGTTAGACAGCTTTATACGCTGTTTGTTGCCAATGACTGTTCGCTTGTAGAGATAAATCCCCTTATTCTGACAACTGACAACAAGGTTCTTGCACTTGATGCTAAGGTTGATATTGATTCAAATGCTATGTTCAGGCACAAAGACCTTCTTGCATATCGTGATCTTGACGAAGAAGACCCGCAGGAAGTTGAAGCATCAAAATATAATCTTAACTACATCAACTTAGACGGCAATGTTGGTAATATTGTAAATGGTGCTGGTCTTGCAATGGCAACAATGGATATTATTAAAAATGCTGGTGCAAAACCTGCCAATTTTATGGACGTTGGCGGCGGTGCAACTGCTGAGATGGTTGAGAACGCACTCAGAATTATTCTGATGGATCAGAAGGTAAAAGCTATCTTGATTAACATTTTCGGCGGTATTTTGCGATGCGATGTGTTTGCAGAAGGTGTGGTTCAGGCAGCAAAAAAGACTGGTATCAATATTCCTGTTGTTGTGCGCATGGAAGGTACAAATGTTGAAACAGGCAGAAAGATTCTTGCTGATTCTGGATTAAATCTTATGAGTGCATCTGATTTAAAAGACGCAGCATCAAAGATTGCAGCAGCGGTATGATCCATACTCAATTACGGATTAACTTTTATCGCACGCATCTGAAAGATTTTTTAAAGGAGAATAGATATATATGAGCATATTTGTTAATAAAAAAACACGACTTCTTGTGCAGGGAATTACAGGAAAAGAGGGGCAATTCCACACAAGGCAGTGCGTAGAGTATGGAACAAATGTTGTGGCTGGAGTAACACCCGGTAAGGGCGGACAGAAGATGGACGAAATTCCTGTTTTCAATACTGTGAAATCAGCCGTTGAATCGACCGGAGCAAACGCAAGTTTAATATTTGTACCGCCTCCGTTTGGAGCTGATGCAATTATGGAGGCAGCAGATGCAGGTGTTGATGTGATTGTTGCTATTACAGAGGGAATTCCAGTTCTTGATATGGTAAAGGTCAAAAACTTTCTTGCCACAAAAAAGTGCCGTCTGATAGGTCCAAACTGCCCGGGAATTATAACGCCCGGCGAGTGCAAAATTGGAATTATGCCCGGAAAAATCCATAAAGCAGGCGGACCTGTCGGCGTAGTATCACGCTCTGGAACTCTAACATATGAGGTTGTTGATCAGTTGACCAAGCAGGGGTTGGGTCAGACAACTTGTATCGGTATCGGCGGGGACCCTGTTAACGGCACAAATTTTATTGATGTTCTCAAAGCCTTTCAAGATGACCCTGAAACTAAAGGTATTGTAATGGTTGGCGAGATCGGGGGGAATGCTGAGGAAGAGGCAGCAGAATATATCAAAAAGAACCTGACAAAACCTGTAGTCGGCTTTATAGCAGGATTGACCGCACCTCCTGGACGCAGAATGGGTCATGCTGGTGCAATAATAAGCGGAAGCAGCGGAACAGGTCAGGCAAAGATAGAAGCCATGAAGAAAAACGGTATTCATGTCTGCGAAAATCTTGGAGAGATCGGCGAAATTGCGAAAAAGGTTTTTTAAGGTAAATATTGTAGTATTAAACCTTAATATTTAACATAATACATAAAGATGGAGGAAAAATGGAGAGTTTAATCATCAACGACAAAATCAGGAAGAGCAGACTGCCTGCAAAACTCGATCTGATCCAAAGCGGAACAGGTCTGATTCTCGGGCTGTTTATGTGGGTTCACATGCTGCTTGTAGGAAGTATCGTGCTTGGAAAGAGAGTTTTCAACTTTGTAGCTAATACAATGGAGCTGTCTTTTCTCTCAAGTACAGGAGAGGGTTATCCGGCAGCAGTATTTTTTGCTGTACTGGTAGTCTTTACACTTTTTGTTATTCATGCCGCACTTGGCATGAGAAAGTTTCCGATCTCTTGGAAGCAGCATGCAATTTTCAGATCTCAGATGAAAATGATGAAACATGAAGATACAAATCTCTGGTATATTCAGGTTGTAACAGCTTTTATCATGTTTTTTCTTGGTTCTGTGCATCTTTACACCATGCTTGTAAATCCAGGGCAGATAAGCGCTGAATTATCAGCAGCACGATTTGTTAGTAACAACATGTGGCCTCTTTATCTTGTTCTGCTGTTTGCGGTTGAACTTCACGGTACAATTGGACTTTACAGGCTTGCTATGAAGTGGGGCTGGTTTGATAAGTGGGACTGTTTTCATCAGGAGAATCGCCTTGATGCAAGAAGTTATCTTAAACTTTTGAAGAAACGTCTTACAATATTTTTCTTAGCACTTGGTTGTCTGGCTTGGTTGGTATTTACTGTGATTGGGATAAGGTTGTAATAAAGGAGAATAAATGAACATAATATATACAGATGCACTCATAATCGGCGGTGGTCTTGCAGGATTGAGAATTGCTATAGCAGCCCGTCAGCGGGGTTACGATAGTATAGTTTTATCGCTGATGCCAGCCAAGCGTTCCCATTCAGCAGCAGCACAGGGAGGAATGCAGGCAAGTCTTGGAGCAAGCGTAAAAGGTGAAGGCGACAACGAGGATGTCCATTTTGAGGATACAGTTAAGGGCAGCGACTGGGGTTGTGATCAGGAAGTTGCAAGAATGTTTGTCAACACCGCACCAAAAGCTATCCGCCAGCTCTGTGCATGGGGAGTTCCATGGAGCAGAGTTAGAAAAGGAGATCGTGAAGTTGTAATTAATGGTCAAAAAGTTACAATTACAGAGAAAGATGAAAATCATGGATTGATAACTTCAAGAGATTTCGGCGGCACAAAAAAGTGGAGAACCTGTTTTACATCAGATGGTACAGGGCACACAATGCTTTATGCAATGGATAACAAGGCTATCCAGCTTGGTATTCAGGTGCATGAGAGAAAAGAGGCTGTCGCCCTTATCCACGAAGATGGAGTCTGTTATGGTGCTGTTGTCCGCGATCTAATTACTGGCGAGCTGATTGCATATGTTGCTAAAGCTACGGTAATTGCTACCGGCGGTTATGGTCGTTTATATGCTGTTACAACCAATGCTGTTATCTCTGAAGGTATTGGAAATGCAATAGCTCTTGAGACTGGAATTGCACCACTTGGAAATATGGAGGCTGTTCAGTTTCACCCGACTGCGATCGTTCCGGTTGGAATCTTAACCACAGAGGGTTGTCGTGGTGACGGCGGATTGCTGCTTGATAAAGACGGCTACAGATTTATGCCAGATTATGAACCGGGTAAAAAAGAGCTTGCTTCAAGGGACGTTGTATCCCGCCGCATGACTGAACATATGAGAAAGGGAAAAGGTGTCTCTTCAAGATACGGAGATCATCTCTGGCTTGATATTACCCTTCTTGGCAGAGCACACATTGAAAAGAACCTGCGGGAAGTAAAAGAGATTTGCGAATACTTTCTTGGGATTGATCCTGTTAAAGAGTATATCCCAGTCAGACCAACCCAGCATTACTCAATGGGTGGAGTTCGTACTAAACCCACAGGCGAAAGCCCGACTATGAGAGGCTTGTTTTCTGCTGGAGAAGCAGCATGCTGGGATATGCACGGTTTTAACCGTTTAGGAGGTAATTCAGTAGCAGAAACTGTTGTAGCCGGTATGATTGTTGGAGAGTATGTTGCTGATTATTGTGCTCAAAATCCTCTTAAGATAGACACGAAATTGATTGAGAAGTTTGTCAATCGTGAACAAGAAAAAATATCTACCCTTTTGACCCGTGAAAAGGGAGAAAATCCATTTACTCTGAAAAAAGAGATGCAGCAGATTATGATGGATAAGGTTGGAATATTTAGAAATGAGACTGATCTCTCTAAAGCTGTGGAAGAGCTGAAAGTTCTGCATCAGAGATCAAAAAATATCGCTCTTAGACATAAGATAAGCTCATCTAACCCAGAACTTGTAGAGGCAATCAGAGTTCCAAAGATGATACGCCTTGCCCAATGCGTTGCTTATGGTGCAATGCTTAGAAAAGAGAGCCGCGGCGCACATGCAAGAGAAGATTACCCAGAAAGAAACGATCGCGATTGGCTCAAGAGAACTTTGGCTTTCTGGCCTGACGAGAATGCAGATTTGCCAGAGATTAAGTATGAAGAGCTTGATGTTATGCGGATGGAGATGCCCCCGGGATCAAGAGGTTATGGAGTTGACAATACAATCCATCACCCAGACACAGAAAAACGAGTTGCACAGTTGGAAGAGATTAAGAAGGCAAACCCGACAGCAGACCGGTTTGAGATGCAGCGTCTTTTAAATCCAATAGAGATTCCTGAAAAGTTTAGAGGTAAAAACGAGAGAATCGGAAGGGGTTTTAAATAATCCACCAGTAAATAGAATATATGCGTGAAAGGAAGAGTTAATAATAACCCTACAGGCATTTACCATACAGATTTATGGAGATATTTAAATAATGAGTGATGAAAGAGTATTAAAATTTCATATATTAAGATACAACCCGCAAGTAAAGGGTGATGTGCCTACAATGAAGACTTATGAGGTCAAAGAGGCACCGGGCATGACAATCTTTATTGCACTTAATGATATCAGGGAGAACCAAGACCCCTCATTGCAGTTTGATTTTATATGCAGGGCTGGAATTTGCGGCTCATGTGCAATGATAATCAATGGACACCCAGACTTAGCCTGCCGCACTCTTACCTCAAAATTTGAAGATGGAGAGATAAAACTTCTGCCTCTTCCAGGGTTTGAGCTTATCGGCGATTTATCAGTAAATACAGGAAAATTTATGCGTGCAATGAGTGAGCGTGTAGAGAGCTGGATACATGATACTTATGCTGATAGTGTTGATTTGGACAGACTCGAAGAGAGAATGGACCCTGATATAGCAGATCAGATTTACGAGCTTGAGCGTTGTGTAGAGTGTGGCTGCTGTGTCTCTGCCTGTGCTACCAAACGTATGCGAGATGGATTTTTGACTGCTGTAGGATTTATGCGTCTTGCCCGTTATGCTCTTGATCCAAGAGATAAACGTTCAGATGAGGAGTTTTACGAGATAGTCGGCGATGATGACGGAGTTTTCGGCTGCATGACACTTTTAGGCTGTCAAGATTACTGCCCAAAAGACCTTCCGCATCAGACTCAGATTGCATATCTTAGAAGAAGAATGGCTCTTGTGAAATGATTAATTGTCTGAATTAAGATGTTTAAGATAAATAAGCGTGAACTGGATAATCAATCCTAAGGAATCTCCTTATAATCTAAAATATCTTGATTCAGAAATGAGGAAAATAATAGCAATGACTGAATTCAAATATACAACAATGTTCCCGCTTGGTGAAGATAAAACACCGTACAGGCTTATCTCCAGCAGTTATGTGAAAACAGCTCAGTTCAATGGCAGTCAGATGCTTGTTGTTGAACCTGAAGCACTGACTGAGCTTTCAAGGGCAGCGTTTAAGGATGTTGCTCATCTGTACAGACCAGAGCATCTTAAAAAACTTCAGAGTATTATGGATGACCCTGAAAGTTCTGATAATGACCGCTATATTGCATTAGAGCTTTTGAAAAATGCTGTGATAGCTGCTGATAGAGTCTATCCAATGTGTCAAGATACTGGAACAGCCATAGTTATGGGCAAGAAAGGTCAGCAGGTATGGACTGGTGCTGATGATGAATATGCCCTGTCCAAAGGTGTTTTTGAGGCTTATACCCAGAACTATCTGAGATACTCCCAAAATGCTCCTCTTACCATGTATAAAGAGAAGAATACGAAAAATAATCTTCCAGCCCAAGTTGAACTCTATGCAACAGAAGGCGATGCTTACCATTTTCTATTTATGGCAAAAGGCGGCGGCTCTGCCAATAAAACTTTCCTCTATCAGATGACAAAAGCTGTATTAAACTCTGAAGATATTCTTTTGGATTTTATGACAGAAAAGATGAAATCTTTAGGAACAGCAGCCTGTCCGCCATACTATATTGCTTTTGTTATTGGCGGAACATCTGCTGAGGCTAACCTTAAAGCTGTAAAACTTGCCTCTGCCCGTTATTTAGACTCTCTTCCGTTAGAGGGAGATGATTCTGGACACGCTTTTAGAGATAAAGATATTGAGGCAAAAGTTATGGCTCGTGCTGAAAAACTTGGGCTTGGTGCCCAGTTTGGCGGCAAGCATTTTGCACTTGATGTCAGAGTGATAAGAATGCCGAGACACGGTGCATCATGTCCGGTTGGAATTGGTGTGAGCTGTAGTGCTGATCGTCAGATAAAAGGTAAGATCACACGAGATGGAATTTTCTTAGAGCAGCTTGAGGAGAATCCAGCAAAATATCTTCCAGCAAAAGAGCCTGAAATGTCCGAGCCTGTAAGGGTTGACCTTAACCGTCCAATGAAAGATATACTCGCACAGTTGAGTAAATACCCTGTTTCAACAAGGCTTGTGCTGTCTGGTAAAATCATTGTTGCAAGAGATATTGCACACTCTAAGTTTAAAGAGAGATTTGATAAAGGAGAGGGTCTGCCCGATTATATAAAAAATCATATTATATATTATGCAGGTCCTGCCAAAACTCCTGACGGTGAAGCATCTGGCTCATTTGGTCCAACAACTGCCGGCAGAATGGATACTTATGTCCCTATATTCCAGCAGGAGGGGGCATCAATGATCATGCTTGCAAAGGGTAACAGATCAAAAGAGGTAACAGACTCTTGCAAGAAGTTCGGCGGTTTTTATCTCGGCTCTCCTGGTGGTCCTGCTGCAAGGTTGGGCAAGGATTTTATCAAAAAAGTAGAACTTGTGGAGTATGAAGAGCTTGGAATGGAGGCTGTCTTTATGATTACAGTTGAAGACTTTCCTGCATTTATAATTGTTGATGATAAAGGCAATGATTTTTATAGCCAATTAATGTAATTGTTTTAAATATTTTAATACAAATGTATATATTATCAGTAGTGCTGTTTTTATGATTTTTTAAGGTGCTGTTAAATAAAACAGTACTACTGAATAAATAGTTATTTTTTGTACTTCATAAAATTTATAAAAATATCTATGTTTTTATTATTTTTCTTGCCTGTCAATTTCTATGTTGATATATTATTTTTTATAAAAAATAATATATGTAAAGGTAAAATAAGATGAGTGAACAATTAAATGAAGAACTAAGCAAAGAGTCAATTGAAGAGCTTAATGAAGACTCAATTGAGATTTTAGAGTTGGACATAGACTCTTTAGATTCTGTAACTGTTAGGAAAGCGTTTCGTATTCCAATACGTGAAAAGAATCGTTTCTCAATTATAATAAATGGTTCCTCTTTTCCTGTTGAAGATATTAACTCAAAGGGAGCTGGTGTATTGATGGTGGAAGACCACTCTTTTTTTAAGGGACAGTTGCTTTCTGGTTGTGAATTAATTCTTGGAAGTGACAACTTTAACGGAGTTGAGTGTCAAATTGTTCATATTACTTCTATCAAAGATTCCCCTCCGCTTTTTGGCATAAAATGGCTGAATATGGATAAAAAACTATCGGTTTCAGGGAAAAAGCAGATTGAAAAAATTTGTGAAGAGCTAAAAAAGGATTTACTTGATGAGAGCGTTGAAGATGTTGAAGAGATAAAGCAAGATGGGCTGACCCAGTAAAATTCACAGCAAAAAGATAGAACTAATTAACCCCTGAGTGCACGATATGAATAAAAGCAACTCGGACATTGATGCAATTTTAGAAAAGTTGAAAAAGGAGGACAAGTGACTGTCATTGTCTGCCCGAAGTGTTCAAAACAACACCAGGTAAATATTGCCAATATTCCTACGGGTAAAAAAATCGTTGCCCGTTGCAAAGCGTGTGGACACAGATTCCCTATAATTATGAGCCAGCTTCCCCAGCCTGAACAGGCAGTTGCATTAGACTCTGCTGCTTCTTCACAGGTAGTCGATAGCAGTTATCCTTCTTCTGAATCTGTACCAAGCGAAACCTCTCAATCCTCCTCTATTTCTAATTTAGCACAACAGTCCCCAGATTCCTCTAATATAGTTAAAGCCGATGAGCCTTCAGGTAAAAAAACCGCCTTTACCCGCAGAATATCAGTCTCTCTGAGCAAGGGAGGAGTGGGAAAAACTACAACCTCTGTCAACTTGAGTGCTGGTCTTGCCCTTGCTGGTTTTAAGGTGCTTCTTATTGATACGGATACACAAGGACAATCTGCTTATAATCTTGGTAAAAAACCTAATGCTGGTCTTACAGAGCTTCTTACAGGAGAGTTGTCAGCTCAAGAGGCAACTATAGAGGCGCGTAAAAACCTCTGGCTTTTAGCTGGAGGACGTTCACTTGCAGGTGTAAAACGTATTATTGATAAAAAAACTATAGGTCAGGAGTGGACACTCTCTGAGGCTTTGACTGGAATTGATCAGCAGTATGATTTTGTTATTGTTGATACGTCTCCTGGCTGGGACTCATTGACTATTAATGTTATGTTTTATGTGACAGAAGTTCTTGTTCCAGTTGCTTTAGAAGCTATGCCTTATCAAGGACTTACTGAATTTATAAAAAGTTTAAGCTCAATCCATAAATATCGTAAAGATGTTGCACTTAAATATATTGTTCCAACATTTATGGATACACGGGTGAAACATCCTCAAGATATTTTGAAAAAACTTAAGCAGCTTTACAGCGAATTTCTCTGCAAGCCTATCCGTTATAATGAGCATTTTAGCGAAGCACCATCATATGGAAAGACTATTTTTGAATATGCCCCTGGCTGTAACGGTGCTTTAGATTACAAGGAATTGATACGTAGGGTTGCTCAGGACGATACTCTTTTACGGTAATTGTAATTAGTAGAGCATCAAAATCTGTTATATGTAATCGTTGTTGATTATTTATTAACAGTATTTGTTATGTTAGTTTGATATATCACTTATTCTTCAAAATATTGCACAGTATAAGTCATTACTTCTAACTTACAACTTTTCCACTCATGATCTTGAAGTCCTGCCTTACGGCATAAATAAGATAAAAAAAGTGCTTTATCAGGTAGCTGCTGCCATACCTGAGGAAGAAATGTGGCTCTGGTTCGACCCTTTTTAATAATCACCCCATGAATGTTAGGCGTAAGTTTTGACAGTAGATCATCAGCATCTGTATAATTAAGATTTATAGGCTTTGATAAAATACTGATTTCAAGATGGATATTTTCAAATTCCTCTGGTGTGAGAGGCGGAAATCTTGGATCATCAAATGCCGCACTAATAGCATTATGTTTTATCCCTTTCTTTACACTTTCTGTTGATTCAAGTGTACCAATACACCCTCTAAGTTTTTTGTCCAGATGTATTGTGACGAAAGTGCCTGTATTTTGATCAAATATTTTATCTTGAAGCTCTTTCATGATTACTGATGGTTCAGGTAAATTGCTTTTTATGCCAAGTTTTGCAGCAATAACGCTGCGTGCAAGTTTCAGCAGAATCTTTCCATGAGATGTTGAATAGCCATCTCTATTTTCTATATCTTCCATGCTTTTATTCTCCAGTTATACCTTTCTTTGTTTGTCCAATGGTTAATTGAAATTTAGGCGTTTAATACCACTATAGATTAGACTGTATGTATAATCTTTGTACTATACTCTTGATCTACAGGCATCAATGTAGGGTTTAACATCTTCATAACTTTTAAACGGCTCAAGATATTCAAGAGCTTCACTAAATTTTGCCATGTTCATAAGGCTCACAGCTATGCAGAGCACAAGCTGGTGTTTATCAGAAATCTTTTCTTTAGAGTGGATTTGGGGAATACTTTTAAGTGCATGTTTAATAATATCAACAGCTCCTTGAAAGTTCCTTTTCTTTTGCATCAACATTGCAAGCCCAAGATAAGAACGAGCGTCAGGGTAATATTGAAGAGCACGTTCATACAAGATTTTTGCTGTGTTATCTTGATCTTGGAGATTATGCTTGTTTATGTTTATGCTGCTTTGTAAGTGTCCTATGTTTGAATTTGCCGAATAATCACCGTGGCTAAATGTCATTGCAAGTCTTGATAAAAAATCAGCATGATAAGGATACAGCTCTTTTTTATCTACAAGAGTGGTATTTAATGCAAAACGTTGAACATTTGAATAAAATGCACTTCTCAATAACTCGCCAAATTTTTTTACCTGATTAAAATCAAGATTTGGATCAATCTCAAACCAAGGGATATCTTCAATTGGTTGATTCCATAAACTGGTCTCATCTTTAGGTGCAATAAGATTTCTATAAATCGCTGTTCCCGGAAAAATTACCAGCATATATGAGACCATGCTTAAAGGTTCTATCTGCTCAATCAGTTGAATGCTCTTTTGGATAGTATGGCTGGTTTCCCCCAAAGAGCCGTATATAAAATATGCTCTCGGCATAATTCCAAATGATTTGGTCATCTTAAATGCCTTGATAATATTTTCGTTTTTAAAGTGTTTTCCAAGGGTTTTTCTAATCTCTTCAGAGCCGCTTTCAACGCCAAAACTTATTTGGATACAGCCGGCTAAACGCATATAAAAAAGTATCTCTTCGTCTATGAAATCGACACGGGATATAGCAGCCCATGTGATTTTGATGCCGCGATTTACAAATCTTTTTATAATCTCCCCGCACACCTCAATAACAAGCTCTTTTTTCATAGTAAATGTGTCATCAGATACAAAAAAATGGGAGATGCCTTTTTGAATAAGCAGCTCCATCTCATCAACAAACCACTTTGCAGAGTGAAATCTAACTTTGCCTTTGCCCCAAAAATCAGGAGAGCCGCAAAATGTGCATCTACCTATACACCCTCTTGAAAGTGCTATATGCTGAAATGTAAAATATTTAGCAGGGTGGGGCAGGGTATCAAGATTTGATATCGGCTCTCTTTTAGCAGTTTCAACAAGATTGCCATTACTGGAAAATATAATACCTTTAATATAATCAGGTATCGGCTTATTAGCAGAGCCTTTTTTTTCGGATATATGTGAATGCTGATCATTAGCAGAAGATTTAGAAACAGAGGATTTAGAATTATTCTCAATATAGGATACAAGCTCTGAAAAGCTCTTTTCTCCCTCTCCCTTTACAATATAATCAAGTGCGGGACAGACATTGAAAAAGTATTGGGGCATAAAAGTCGGGGCTGGACCTCCGAATATAATGCGTATATTAGGATAGATTTTTTTTACTGCTGCCGCTGCCTCTATAGCAGAGTGCCTGTTTGCATTAAGAACTGAAAATCCAATGATGTCGGGCTTTTTTGAGTTTACAATATTAGTAAGATACTCTACATAAATATTTCGGCTGTTTTTAGACTGTTGGCTTTGGATAGATAAAATATCTTTATCTTGATTTGATGCAAAGTTTTTCTGCTGCAATAGTGCGAGATTTATAATTTCTGTCTCAAAACCTCGTTCTATCATCTCAGCAGCAATATAATAGAGTCCTATCGGTACTGCCGCTGCATCATCATCTGTAATTCTAATATCAAGACAAGCTGGATTTATAAGAAAAATTTTCATTGTAAAATATATAAACTCCAAAGAGAGTTAATGCACAAAGAGCGTTTAAGTGATATCTTGTCAAAACTCATGTTAAAGATTAAGATATTTAAATTATTTATTCTACTAAAGACCACAACTATCTTTCAAGATAAATCCATGTTAAGGATAATCTTATACCTAAAAAATCGCAAATTATGCTTGGCTGGAGAGGAGATTTAAAATTATGCACGAAATGGGTGTTGCCCAACAGATGATAAATATTGCAATTGCATCAATACCTAAAGAGATTGTAAATCCCAAAGTTGAGACTATTAATTTAAAAGTTGGAAAACTTGCAGCAGTTGTTGAAGATAGTCTTCAATTTTGTTTTGAAATTCTATCAAAAGATACTATGCTTGAAGGATCAAAACTTGTTATTGAGCATGTACCCGTGAAAGTGCGGTGCAAAGATTGTAATAATGTCTGGGAAGTTGATGGAGCTGTTTTTTCATGTCCATCATGCAAAGTCGGGGCAGTTGAAGTTATCTCTGGACGAGAGCTTGAAATTGTCTCTATTGAGATTGAAGAGTGATATTGGCAAAAATATTAAAATATAAGGAATTTATATAAAATATGGAGATCAAAATACAAAAAAAAGTTCTTGAAGCTAACGAGACTCAGGCTGAAAAAAATAGAAATTCTTTTAAAGATAAAAATGTATTTGTTCTTAATGTGATGAGTTCCCCTGGTTCTGGCAAAACTGAAACTCTGTGCAAAACCTTAAAAATGTTGATGCCTAAAATCAGAACTGGTGTGATTGTAGGTGACATCTGCACAAGAAACGATGCTGAACGCCTTGAAGCTTCTGGTGTAAAGGTGGTTCAGATAAATACAGATCAGTTTGGAGGAGATTGTCATCTTACTGCAAATATGATTGAAAAAGCTGCAAAAGAGTTTGACCTTGATAATCTTGATCTTATGATAGTTGAAAATATCGGAAATCTTGTCTGTCCAGCAGAGTTTGATATTGGAGAGAATGCAAGAGTTGTGGTTCTGAGCGTAACAGAAGGAGAGGACAAACCGCTTAAATACCCATTGATGTTTCAGGTTGCTGATGCTGCTATTTTGAACAAGATCGATCTGCTGCCATACTTAGATTTTAATGCGCAAGAGGCTGTTGATAATATGCAAAAGGTACACCCTGCAATGCCGGTATTTAAATTATCTGCAAAAACTGAAGAGGGTTTTCTGCCTTGGATTGAATGGATTTCATCTTGTGTTGGCAGATAAGGCATCAAAAAAATGCTCTATTTTTAATTGTTTTTAACAACACGTTTGTGCCGGAGGTGAGAGTATGAATATAAAAAAAGCAGCGTTTGCAGGTTCGTGGTATCCTGCAAATGTCAACCGATGCGAAGAGCATATTAAGCAGTTTTTAACTGAAAAATATGGACTGGTAAAAGGTAGTTTTGCCGGTGGAATTGTGCCTCATGCTGGTTGGTTTTTTTCAGGTTCAATTGCCTGCCGGGTAATTGCTTCAATATCAGCATCACCTGAAAAAAAAGTTGATGCTGTATTCATTTTTGGTATGCACATGCATCCGAAAGATAAACCTTGTATAATGACAAATGGTGCGTGGGAGACCCCTTTTGGCAACCTTCCTGTTCATGAATCTCTTGCTATTGAATTTGCCAAAAATCTAAAAGTAGATGTACGGATCAACTCTCCTGATTCGTTTCCTGAAGAGAACACGATTGAGCTTCAACTGCCGTTTATTAAATACTTTTTTCCAGACACATCAATCATTCCAGTTGGAGTGCCTCCATGCGATTCAGCAGAAACGATTGGTCAGACTGCGGTTGACGCTGCTCAAAAACTCGGACTTAACATAGTGGTAATCGGTTCTACTGATATGACCCATTATGGAAGCAACTACGGTTTTACGCCGGCAGGAACTGGCATACAGGCACTTGGCTGGGTAAAAAATGATAATGATCCCAAGGCTATTGATGCTATGTGTTCAATGAAATCTTCTGATATAATTTTTGAAGGGCTTAAAAATCGCAATTTATGCTGCGCTGGTGCTGTGGCTGCTGCTGCCTCTGCTGCAAAAAAGATGGGGGCTGTAAAGGGTATTGCATTTGACTACACTACAAGTTATGACAAACACCCCGGAGTAAGTTTTGTCGGATACTCCGGGATTTTGTTCTCTTACTGATTTATAAAGATTCTATATAGTTTAATGCGTGTTTAATCCGGTCAATTGTTTTTGTTCTGCCTAATGCAATAATCATTTCAAATATTCCGGGACTTACAGTTGTCCCGGTCAATGCAACTCTTATCGGCTGGGCAATTTTACCAAATTTAAGGTTTGTCTCTTCCATCACCTTTGTAAAGGCAGCTTCCAACTTTTTTTCTGAAAAATCGGCAGGCTCAACATCTTCAATATATTGTGCTGATTTTCTTAAAGTCTCAACAATATCAGGTTTAAGGAACTTTTTTGCAGCACTCTCATCAAACTCAACACTCTCTTTAAAATAGAATTTTGATGCTGCTGCCATTTCAACCATTGTTTTGCTTCGCGGCTGAAGAGTCTCTATAATCTTTTCTAAATCCAACCCTGCATTGCTGCTTGACCCTGCTTTAATATCTGCCTCTGCATTTAAATTCTGCTCAGGTTTAATTCCAATCTTTTCAAGATTAGTCAGAAAAATAGGCATAAGCTCTGATGGCGGTTTGCTCTGTATATGTTTTGCATTTAAAGCTGTGAGCTTGTCCATATCAAACATTGATGGAGATCGCCCGATATGCTCTAAAGAGAACTTCTCAATAAGCTCCTCTCTTGTGAAAAACTCCTGATCTCCATGTGACCAGCCAAGCCTTACAAGATAGTTGAGCATTGCATCAGGCAGATATCCCATCTCTTTGTATTCACTCACAGACATTGCTCCGTGGCGTTTGCTTAAACGTGCTTTATCAGAACCAAGAACCATTGGAACATGTGCAAATAGAGGAAGCGGAGCACCAAGAGCATTGTATATAATGATCTGTTTAGGCGTGTTCACAAGATGGTCATCACCTCTGATGATGGTGTTTATATTCATGGTGATGTCGTCGATTACAACGGCAAGATTATACATAGGGCTGCCGTCGCTTCTTTGAATGATAAAATCATCAATCTCGCTGTTTGGAAAAGCAGTGCTTCCCTTTACAACATCATCAACAATAGTTGACCCCATTTTAGGGGCTTTGATACGAACCACCATTCCGGGTTTTCCCTCTTTGTTCATATCGCGGCATCTGCCGTTATACATAGGCTTTTTTCCGGTAGCTCTTGCCTCTTCTCTCATGGCTTCAACCTCTTGAGGGGTGCAGTCGCAGTAGTAGGCATGACCTGATTCAACAAGTTTTTTTATATATTCTCTGTAGATATCGTATCTTTGCGTCTGAAAGTAAGGTCCTTCGTCCCAGTCAATGCCAAGCCACTCAAGCGACTCAAATATTGCATCAACAGACTCTTTTGTAGAGCGTGCTTCGTCAGTATCCTCAATTCTTAATACAAATTTTCCCTTAGTCTGTCTTGCATAGAGCCAGTTGAAAAGGGCTGTTCTTGCACCGCCTATGTGAAGGTATCCGGTGGGGCTTGGCGGAAACCTGGTGATTATAGTATCCATATTTTCTCCATTGTTCTATTATTGTTTGCTTTAACACAATACTGTTTATTTTAACATAAGATAACCTGCTGATTACATTATGTTTTATTTATTGTTTATATGTTAATTACTCTAATAATTATGTCATTGTAGCTTGCTTAAAGGTGGCTGTATCTATCACAGCCTTACCCTTTGAGCAAGTACAACTATTTTATATTTATTCTTGATGTCTGCCTATATTTTTATACTATTTTTCTAATATTTTCTGATAATTAACTTGACAATTCTTTTTAATTAAATTAGAAATTTATGTTTATTTGGTAGAATACCTTTAGTTAATTATTGTAAAATAAATTAGATAGTTAGGAGAATAAAAAAATGGCTGTACCCAAAAAGAAGGTTTCAAAAAGTAGAGGTAGAAAAAGACGGACTCATCAGAAGGTTGCTATGCCGACATACACAACATGTCCGGAATGTAAAGAGACAAAATTGCCACATGCCGCATGTCCTGCATGTGGTGTCTATCGTGGTAGAAATATAATTAAACAGAATAATGTTGAAGAAGAATAATATTTCAAAGACAATTTTTCA
This sequence comes from uncultured Desulfobacterales bacterium, assembly GCA_964539635.1. Classification (GTDB taxonomy): domain Bacteria; phylum Desulfobacterota; class Desulfobacteria; order Desulfobacterales; family Desulfobacteraceae; genus Desulfamplus. The sequence continues at coordinate 31,335 of CAZIJN010000037.1, forward strand.
AAGCAGAGTAGCCATTTAATAATATTTAAGAGCAGCTCAGTAATATTCTGGTCTGTTTTTATTTTTGTGATTACCAAATATTTTATTATTTTTAAAGGTTTACTCTGCACTATAGAGAATTTTTAATTTATGACTATTGAAACCAAGGTAAGAAAAATAATAGCAGATAAACTTTCAAGGGTTGATATTGAGGATGTACTTCCTGAAGCCTCCCTTGTAGATGATCTTGGTGCAGACTCTTTGGCACTTGTTGAGCTTATGATGACAATGGAAGAGCAGTTTGAGATTGATATGGACGAAGATGATTCTGAAAAACTCAAAACAGTTCAAGATGTAATTGATTATATAAAGTCAAGATCATAAGGTATTAACATGAATGCAGAGACAAAACAGCCTATCATTATCGGCAGTGATCATGCAGCATTTCAGCTAAAAGAGAAGATTCGTAACTTTATTGAATCTATTGGTATTAATGTTGAAGATGCAGGTACATTCAGCGAAGAGTCAGTAAACTACGTTGATTATGCCCAAAAAGTGTCAGGTGCAGTTTCAAGAGGAGAGTTTTCACGAGGAATATTGCTCTGCGGAACTGGTATCGGCATGTCTATTGCTGCAAATAGATTCCCAAATGTAAGGGCTACCCTTTGCAGTGATATTTTATCAGCAAGATTGAGCCGTCAGCACAACAACTCCAATATTCTTGTACTTGGGGGAAGGCTGATTGGTGATGTGCTTGCATTTGAACTTGTTAAAACTTGGCTTGATACCCCGTTTGAGGGCGGCAGGCATTTAGATAGGCTTGAATCTATTGAAATAATTACAAAAATTTAATTTTAATAACTATTAGTGTTATATTCCAGCAATTACAAGGTCATAATTCCAGCAATTGCAAGGTTATAGTGAAATAATTTATAAAGTCATAGGAGTTTAGTTTGAACATAAGCAGCATTCAAAAAGTTGATCCTGAAATTGCGGGGATTATAAGAGATGAAGAGTTAAGGCAGGATAACGGACTTGAGTTGATAGCATCTGAAAACATTGCAAGCAGAGCAGTTATGGAAGCTCAGGGTTCTGTTCTTACCAATAAATACGCAGAAGGATATCCTGCAAAGAGATATTATGGTGGCTGTGTTAATGTTGACAAGGTTGAGCAGCTTGCTATTGAAAGATTAAAAGCACTTTTTCATGCTGACTATGGCAATGTTCAACCGCATTCTGGTTCTGGTGCAAATATGGCAGCATATTTTGCTCTGCTTAAACCTGGAGATACAGTTCTTGGAATGAGTTTGTCTCATGGTGGTCATCTTACCCATGGAAGCAATGTGAGCTTTTCAGGAAAGCTTTTTAATTTTGTCCATTATGGACTTTCAGAGACTACTGAGATGATCGATCTTGACGAGGTTGAATCTCTTGCAAAAAATCACAGACCTAAACTTATTCTTGCAGGTGCAAGTGCATATCCCCGAGAGCTTGATTTTAAGGGATTTTCTGCAATTGCAAAAAAATATGGTGCACTGTTTATGGTAGATATGGCACATATTGCGGGTCTTGTTGCTGGCGGTGTTCACCCCTCTCCTGTACCTTTAGCAGATATTGTAACATCTACTACTCATAAAACCTTAAGAGGTCCAAGAGGCGGAATAATTTTATCTAAAGATGAGTATTCGTCAAAGATAAGAAGCCAGATATTTCCGGGTATTCAAGGCGGTCCTCTTATGCACATAATTGCAGCTAAAGCAGTAGCTTTTAAAGAGGCTCTTGAACCATCATTTAAAGCGTATCAGCAGCAAGTTGTAAAAAATGCTGCTGCACTTGCCTCGCTTCTTATGAAAAAAGGTCTTAGTCTTGTCTCTGGCGGAACTGATAACCATCTTATGTTGGTTAATCTATCTAATAAAGGTCTTTCAGGAAAAGAGGCTGAAACTATGCTTGGGCTTGCCGGTATAACGGTCAATAAGAACAGCGTTCCTAATGATCCTCTTGGACCAGTAGTAACAAGCGGTATTAGAATCGGAACTCCGCTTCTGACATCTCGTGGTATGGGAACTAATGAGATGGAAGAAGTTGCCTCATGTATATGCGATGTGCTTGATAAAAAGAGTGATGTTGCCGCTGTAAAAGAGCGTGTTATGTCTCTTTGCAAGGCATTTCCTCTTTATAATGGCATGGATTGATTTTAATGGATAGTTATATTGACGCAGATAAACTACCGGTTGAACGTCCATCATGGACAGCATATTTCATGAGTATAGCTGATTTAGTGGCAACTCGTTCAACCTGTATCCGCCGTAAAGTTGGAGCAATACTTGTAAAGGATAGAAGAATCCTGTGCAGCGGCTATAATGGTGCACCGTCAAAAGTTGCACATTGCATTGAGACAGGCTGTCTGCGTCAGACTATGCTGATTCCTTCGGGAGAGAAGCATGAGCTTTGCAGAGGAGTTCATGCTGAACAAAATGCCATCATTCAGGCTGCCTATCATGGAATATCTGTTAATGGTGCAACTTTGTACTGCACAGATCAGCCGTGTGCTATCTGTGCAAAAATGCTAATTAATGCTGGTATTATATCTGTATATTTTAAGAACCAATATAACGATCCAATGTCGATTGAGATGTTTAAATCTGCTGGAGTTGAGTTTATCTCTGTATAGTTTATGTAACCGTAATGATGTTATTTAAAGTTATGTAGTTTGAATATCTATTGAATTTAACTTTGACCAATTTTTATGGTTATTACCGATTAATTTACCCTTATTAACTGCTGAGGTCTGCTATGAAATGTCCCTTTTGTGGTAAGTTGAATAACCGGGTCATTGATTCCCGTTTAAGCCGCACTGAAACAGAGATTAGAAGACGCAGAGAGTGCCAAGAGTGCTCCCGCAGATTTACAACCTTTGAGACGGTTGAAGACCTCCCTGTTATGATCGTAAAAAAAGATGGACGTAGAGAGGAGTTTATCCGTGCTAAGATTTTAGCAGGGATAAAAAAAGCGTGTGAAAAGCGTGCGATCAGCATGGTTCAAATTGAAGATTTAGTTGACAATATTGAGCGTGAGCTGCGTGATCTAAATGATAAAGAGATATCTTCTAAGGTTGTAGGAGAAAAGATTATGGAACACCTTCACAGGTTAGATGATGTTGCTTATGTCAGATTTGCGTCTGTTTACAGAGAGTTTAGCAGTGTTGATGACTTTATTGATGCTTTAAAAAAACTTGGTACATTAAATCGGAGTAGTTTTGAAGAACAAAATGACCAGTAACTCCTTAAATTTGAATAATCCCGCCCCCTTATCTCCACACTCAAATACTGATATCGGCTACATGCAAGAGGCTATTTATTTAGCTAAAAAGGGTAAGGGATATACATCTCCTAATCCAATGGTGGGTGCAGTTGTTGTAAAAAATAATCAGATAGTCGGCAGAGGCTGGCACAGAGCTTGCGGACTTGCACATGCAGAAGTTGAAGCTATTAATGATGCTGGTGAGAATGCTGTTGGAAGTGATATTTATGTTACCCTTGAGCCGTGCAACCACTATGGTAAAACTCCGCCATGCACAAAAAAAATAATAGAATCAGGCATTAAACGCGTTGTTGTTGCTGCCCAAGACCCAAACCCTTTTGTTAAAGGCGGAGGCATTCAATCTCTTCGTGAGCATGGAATAGAGGTTGTGGTTGGTGTGTGCAAAGATGAGGCTGAGGCTCTAATTGAAGATTTTATCTGGTATATTCAAAACGATAAAAAGCCTTTTGTAGTTCTCAAATGCGCATCAACTCTTGATGGCAGAATTGCAACTTCAACAGGTGACTCTAAATGGATTACCTGCGATAAATCGCGTCAGTTTGTCCACCAGCTAAGACATGATTACGATGCTATTCTTGTTGGTTCTGGTACTGTGCATAAAGATAACCCGTCATTAACTGCCCGTATTGAAAAAAATATTAATATAAAATCCTCTGATAATGTTTTGCAATCCAGCCAGCAGGATATATATTTACAATCTAAAGACCCCCGCCGCATTATTCTTGATTCAAATCTATCTATCAATTTAGATGCAAAACTTTTAACCCAAAAATCAAATGCAGATACTATTATTGCTTCTTCTTTTGATGCTGATCCTGAAAAACAAAAAATTTTGGAAGGTATGGGTGTAACTGTGCTTAAACTTCCTAAAAAAGGCAGTTTCCTTGATTTTGACAATCTTTTGGAGCAGCTTGGTGAAATGAAAATAATGAGCCTTTTAATCGAAGGCGGCTCAACTGTTATCGGTTCTGCTTTATCAAGCGGTATTGTCAATAAAGTTCTGTTTTTTATTGCACCAAAGATTTTGGGCGGTGATGACGGAGTTCCAGTTTGCAGAGGCAAAGGTCCGCTTTTGATGCAAGATGCCCTGCAGCTTAAGAAAGTGGAAGTTAT
>CAZIJN010000038.1:0-15127 GCA_964539635.1 uncultured Desulfobacterales bacterium
ATAGCTCAAGATGATGAGCAGATAAGAGAAATTGCAGTTATAGTTAATGCTGCAAATAAAGTAGAGCACCTCACATCAAAGCAGATTTCAGAAATATTTCTGAGCAGACGCCGAACCTTTCCTTCAGGAGAACCTGTTGTGGTACTGGAACATGATTGGAACAGCTCTCTTAGAGAGAAATTTTTCCACATGCTTAATGGAATGACGCTCAAACGTCTCAATGCCTATTGGGTACGCCTCCAGTTCAGCGGTGAAGTTCAGCCCCCGCCAATCATGCCTGACAATATCGCCATGCGTAATGCAGTTAGTCAAAATCGTAATGCGATAGGCTATATGCCGTCTGAGTATGTTGATCAATCTGTCCATGTAGTTCTTATACTCAAAGAGTAGTTTTATTGTCCCAAATAGTTAGTAAAAACTATTTTTAGTCCAAGATTATCAGCTTGATTTTTTATTTATATATCGCAATATATCGATATAGTAAATATAAAAAAACATTATTATCAAATATTTTCTCTTATAATGTTTGGCTCTTTTCTGCATATTGCATCTCTATTCACATCAGGAAGTTTTCTCATCAACTCAAGAATATCTGTATCCTGATTTAACCAACTCTTAATGTTGTGAAGAAGATTGGCAGCATAAGGATTTGATTTATCATCAGAGATATTGATATCTGCCAATGTAAAGTTGACCCATAATCCATCTTTGTATGACTTTACAAGTCCGGCATCTTCAAGGATTTTAAGATGTTTGCTTGCAGTTGACTGTGCTATGCCGAGAATTGTATGTATTTCACAGACGCACATCACCCTTTTTTCAAGCATTTTAAGTATTTTAATCCGACCAGGGTCTGATGCAGCTTTCATTACCTTTAACAGCTCTTTCAATGCAGCTCTCCTTTTTGTTTAATGTTCAATGCGAGCAATTCTAAATTTGGGAATTGAGTTATTTCGGGCTTAAATAATTCAAATTAGTCATGATACATAATATCGAAAGTGGTCAGCTTACAATAGAGCCTTCAACAAGATGAATATGGTTGTCACACACCTCATCGAGCCAGTTTCTGTCATGGCTTGCCACCACAACGGTTGTTCCCCATTTATCTCTTGCATTTCTTGCAGCCTCTCTTATTTTTTTTGCACTCTCAATATCAACGCTTGCAGTCGGCTCATCTAAAAGAAGCACATCTGGTTTTAGTACAATACGGGCTGCCATTGCTACACGCTGTGCCTCGCCGCCTGACAGCTCGTCCCATTTTCTATTGGAAAAAGCGTTAAAATCAAGTCCCACATAGCTCATGGCAATTCTTATCTTCATCTTGATTTGTTTGTCGCTGTTGCCTGCAAATCCATGTTTATGTCTAATTTTTAGTCCGTAACTGATATTTTCATACACTGTTCTTTTTAAAAGATATGGCTCTTGAGTAAGCAGCGTAATACTGAATCTTACATGCTTGGAAAACGGAAATTCAGGTTTTCCATTAAAAAACAGGGTTCCTTTTGTAGGTCTCATGGCAAAGGCAAGAAGTTTTAAAAGAGTGGTTTTGCCGCTTCCGTTTGGACCTCTAACGCCTATAATATCGCCCTTTGAAATGGCAAGATGTTTAATATCAAGAGCTTTGCGGTTATTGTAAATATGTTCAATGCCTTTAAGTTCAAATATATTGGTCATTAATAGCTCCGGTATCTATTTTTTTCTTAGAAAAGCAAGAGAGAGATTTACCCCGAAGGCAATCGCAAGAAGCACAAGACCAAGTGCGATTCCGTTGGCAAACATACCCTTGCCTGTCTCAAGAGCAATTGCAGTTGTGATTGTCCGTGTATGCCATTTTATATTGCCTCCAACCATCATTGAGATTCCAACTTCAGTCATTACCCGCCCGTATGCTGTTACAACTGCTGCAACAATCGCAAAACGAACTTCCCATAATGTTGTTAGAATTACCTCTTTTTTGCCAGCTCCAAGCGAGATAAGAGTAAGTTTTAGCTGAGAATCAACACCCTCAATAGCCGCTGCTGTCAACGCTGTTACCACTGGAAATGCAAGAATGCTCTGACCAATGGCAATGCCTGTTAAAGTAAAGAGAAGTCCAAACTCACCCAATGGACCTTGGCTTGATATAAAAGCATATACCATAAGTCCGACAAATACAGTTGGAAGTGATAATAGTGTATCTACAACTGTTCTAAGTGCCCGTTTGCCTTTGAAATTAAAATATCCAAGGCAAAATCCGCATGGAACACCCGCAATAATGCTTATTACCATAGAGCAGGTCGAAACCTTTAAAGTTGCAAGTATTGCTGACCAAACTTCGCTGTCTCCATGAGTAAGAAGCTGAATTGCCTTGATAAATCCGTCAAATATAAAATCCATTACCCTCTCTGTTTATTGCTTGTTATTAAATAGCTGCCTCTGTTATCAGAAGAAAAAAATGTTGATAAACTTATTATTTTGCATAAGGTGTGTAAAGATATAAAATAAGAAAATCAGCCTTTTTATGAGATTATTTATCTTTTTTTATGGCTGTTTTGATAAGAGAGATACTTTAAAATAATTGAAAATAAATTGAGCAGTTGATAAAGTCTATTTTTTTATATCTTTACTCAATGTTGTTAATTTTAAACTGCATAGGTTTTAATATGGCTAAAAAATGTATTGCTTTGCTGGTCAAAAGAGATGATCGAGCAATAAAAAAAGCGGTTGCAGTGGAAAGGTGGCTTACAGAACATGATGTTGATGTTGTTTATGCAGATGGTTTTGCCCAGACCCTTCCAAGAGAAGATGTGTTTTGCATAGTTGTTCTTGGCGGTGATGGTACATTTTTAAGTGCTGCCAGACTGACAAGAACCAGAGATATTCCTCTTATGGGAATCAAGTTTGGAGAGGTTGGATTTTTAGCTGAAACTCTTGAGGGAAAAGCCTATAAAGCATTAGAATCTCTGATTGAAGGGCGGTTTTATATTGAAGAGAGAATGAGGCTTAAAGTCTGTGTAATCAGAGAGAATGGCGAGATATCTACAGCAAGCGTGCTCAACGATTTAGTGCTTAACAGGGGGGCACTCTCAAGACTTGCTTACAGTGCTGTCTATCTTAACGGCTCATATCTTACAACATTCAAGGCAGATGGTCTTATTGTTGCTACGCCGACCGGATCAACTGCATACTCTCTTGCTGCCGGAGGTCCTGTTATCCACCCGACAGTTCCCGGAATAATTTTGACTCCCATCTGCCCCTTTACCCTTACAAACAGACCCCTTATAATACCAGATAATACAGAAATTGAGATTCATCTTGAAGGAGATGCAAGCGATATTGTACTTACATTTGATGGTCAGGAGGGAATGGCTATTGACTCAAAAGATAGAATTATTGTTACTAAAGGGCAATATCCTGTAAAGATGATCTCCTTTTCAAAAGACAACTACTATAATGTATTAAAGGCAAGACTTTTATGGAGCGGCGGACGAGAGTAAATCCGCCATTTTTTAGCCGCCTATTGTTAGGCGTTGTTTTTGGGTTTTTTATTTATTTATCAATTATAGATTTTGCCGTTGGAGCAGCCGATTCTCTGACTGATATGATCTCTTCTGATGATACTATCTCTTCTGTTGGCTCGTCTGATTTTGCTGATTTATGCTGGCTTAGAAATATCCCTGCAAATATAACCACGCAAGCTGCATACTGCTCTGTGTTTAGCCGCTCATTTAGTATTACAATACCGAGAATCAGAGAAAATATCGGGATAAGATTTATAAATGCAGATGCCTGACCAGCAGGAATCCTGCTTACTCCAAAATTGAATAGAGCATAAGCCATTAAAGTTACCGCAGCTCCAAGATAGATAACAGAGAGAGTCGGCAGAAGAGGAAACGATTGCGGCATATTTGTAGATGGCAGAAACAGCATTGGAAAATAAAATACAGCCCCGCCAAAAGCCTGCAATGATGTTAGAAAAAATGGGGAATAGCCTCTTTGAGTCAGCTTTTTAAGGCAGATAGTATATCCAGCAGCACACACCATAGCGATAAATTCACAAAGATTTCCAAGAGGAGGATTAGGTGCATTTGCCTCAACCTCTCCGCTGAAACTGAGCCAGCACGCACCAAAAACAGATATGGTAAGTCCGGCAAGTATCTTCTCTGTAAGCTCCTCTTTTAATACAAAAAATGCAACGACAGAAACAAGCAGAGGCATAATTGCTGTTATCATTCCAACCTGTGAAGCTGTAGTCAGCTCTAAGGCTTTTGCTTCAAATATAAAATAGAGGCATGGCTCGCATATTACCATAATCAGTATCAGCTTTATATCATCTGCTGTCACTTTATTGTTCTTGAGAGATTTGCTGCTGAGGATACCTCTAAAAATTGCTGCAAGTATCAAAAAAGAGATACTGCCCACCAACATTCTTCCAAAGATAACAACCATAGGGTGATACCCTTGAAATGCAATTTTAAGTGCAACAAAAGAGCTTGACCATATTAGTGTGGCAATCAATAAACTTACGTAAGGTACAAGAGCGTTTTTTCTGTTCATGCTGTTCATAAAGTTATTTCAATCTATTTATCTTTAAATCGTTAATCTGTTAAAAATTATACCATACAAAAAACTATCCCATACAGATGCTCATAATAACATCTACATGGGATAGTTTCAATACAGGAGCTGCTTAATATTTTTTAATAAAACAAACAGATATTATATATCGTAATAGAGATGGAACTCATACGGGTGTGGACGGCTGTTGACCGGCGTGAGTTCATTCTCTCTTTTGTATGCAATCCACTTTTCAATAACATCTTTTGTAAACACATCGCCTTTCAAAAGAAATTCATTGTTCTGTTCAAGAGCATCAAGAGCCTCTCCAAGAGAACCAGGGGCAGATGCAATCTCTGCAAGCTCTTCTGGTGGAAGATCATAGATATTTTTATCAAGAGGATCGCCCGGATCGATCTTGTTCTGGATACCGTCAATCATTGCCATTGTCATTGCAGCAAATGCAAGATAGCCGTTGCATGAAGGGTCTGGAGTTCTAAACTCAAGACGTTTTGCAGAAGGCGAGCTTGAATACATAGGAATTCTTATTGCTGCACTTCTGTTACGGCTTGAGTATGCAAGGTTGATAGGTGCCTCAAAACCAGGAACCAAACGCTTGTAAGAGTTGGTTGTCGGGTTTGTGATTGCACAAAGAGCCTTGCAGTTTTTCATTATGCCGCCGATTGCATAGAGTGCTTCCTGAGACAATCCTGCATATTTATTGCCTGCAAATGTGTTTTTACCATCTCTCCAGATACTTAAATGGGTGTGCATACCTGTTCCGTTATCGCCGTAAAGCGGTTTTGGCATAAATGTTACGCTGTTGTTGTACTTTGCAGCAACATTTTTAAGAACATATTTAAACCATGCAAGTTTATCGCCCATATCTAAAAGGCTGCTGAATCTTAAGTCAATTTCACACTGTCCGGCAGTTGCAACCTCATGATGCTGGCACTCCATTGCAATGCCCATATCTTCAAGAGTCAGGAGCATCTCTGTTCTCATATCCTGATATTTGTCAGAAGGAGGAAGTGGATAATAGCCGTGTTTATGGCGGATTTTGTATCCAGTATTCGGCATCTCATCACGACCTGAGTTCCAGATTGCCTCATCTGAATCCAATTCATAAAATGCTGAATTTGCTTCACAAGCGTAACGCACGTTGTTAAAGATAAAAAATTCAGGCTCAGGACCTACAAATATAGTATCTCCAAGTCCTATAGTTTTTACATACTGCTCAACTTTTCTTGCAATATAGCGGGGGTCTCTTGAATATGACTCACCAGTGATCGGGTCTTTAATATCTCCTATTATTGCAAGAGTCGGCTGTGCAAAAAATGGATCCATTTTTGCTGTTGCAGGATCAGGAATAACGATCATATCGCTGTTGTCAATACCCTGCCACGCCCTCATGCTTGAGCCGTCAAACCCAAAACCATCTTCAAATGATGATTCTGTAAATTCACATGCTGGAACTGTGAAATGCTGCCAAGTTCCGGGAAAATCCATATATCTGATATCGATCATTCTTATATTTTCTTCTTTAATTTTTGCAACTATGCTTGCTGGTGTCATCTGAGCCTTTCCTTTTTAAATATTTTATTGGTTTGTAATCTTTATTTTATATAGTCAAAACGACAAATATTACTATTAAGATATTGTTTTCTAAAGCAGCACTCTAATTAAAGAGCATCTGCTCCACGTTCCCCAGTTCTTACTCTTATAATATCATCAACAGGCAGTACAAAAATTTTACCATCGCCTATTTTGCCTGTGTTGGAGGCTTTGCATATTGTATTTACAACCTCGTCTGCCTGCTCTTTTTTAACCATGATTTCAATTTTAATCTTTGGCACAAAATCAACTACATACTCTGCACCTCTGTATATCTCCTTATGTCCCTTTTGCCGTCCATACCCTTTTACTTCAGTTATGGTCATACCTTGAATACCAATCTCATTAAGAGCCTCTTTTACATCATCTAATTTAAAAGGTTTGATGATTGCTTCAATTTTTTTCATAAATCCCCCTTTATCCTTTTTTATTCTCACTTTTTATATTTAATACGATAACGTTATAGTACCTAATTAAATTAATACAATCGAGTAGTTGAATCTAAATCTATGTAGAATATATCAGTTTTAAAATTATAGCTTATTTAAGATTTAATCTCTGTAATTGATGGAAGGGCTTTGAGAATCGAATTTTTTATCTCTTCCTGCCTCTTTACATCATCAATCTTGCCATTATCGACCGATTTAACATAAAAGACATCTACCACCTGATCAATCTTTGTAGCAACTACAGCAACCCTTACATCAAGCCCGAGTTTATATAAAACATTGGTTATGGCAAACAAAAGCCCGGGGAAATCGTATGTAAACACCTCGATAACGGTAAAAAAACTTGATGTCTCATTGTCTATTCTCACCTCGTTCGGCATTTGCATCTGACCAGATTTCGGAGTTATAGATTTAGGAAGTTTATCTGTAAGACGCTCAAGAAAAGAGTCATCATTTAGTGCCTGCTGAAACTCTTTTTCTGCCTTTTCCCACTTCTCATTTTCAAATATTTTATCTTTTGGAGGCATGACCTTAAAAATATCAAGAGCTGTGTTGCTGCCAAATGAGTATGCCTGAGAACCTACAATATTAAGTCCGTTTAGAAAAAAGACTCCTGCAAGTTTGGAGTAGAACCCGGGTTCGTCCTTTCCACATATAGTTATTGTCCTTATATCAGAGTCCTTTTCAGTTGTGATTTTCCATAGAAAATCTCTATTTTTAAGCTGCCTGTAAAGATTTAGGTGGGACATGATTTCATAAGCAGGTACATATATAAGATACCTGCGGCTCATGCTGTCCAGCTCCTTTAATAGAATCGACTCTTCCCATACAAAATCTCTTACTGTCTCTGTCTGGACAGCTTCTTGAGCAGAAATTCGGTTAAGCTCAAGCACCTCCTCTTTTTTACGCTGTATTGTCTTTGCAGCTTTTTTAGTTGCAAGCTCTCTGTTTTTAAGAACACCCATCACCTTTATAAAAAGGTCTCTCAAAAGTGCCTCGGTCCAACTGTTCCAAGCCTTTGGACCTGTAGCCATAGAGTCTGCAACTGTAAGCAGATAGAGCTTTTTTAGAAGCGATACCTTTTCAATTTTGCTTGCACAAAATACAGCAGTCTCTTCATCGCTTATATCTCTGCGGGTTGCAATCTTGATAAGAAACAGATGGTGTCTAACAAGAAATTCAACCTCTTCAACATCAGAGGCACAATAACCAGATCGCAGCATTATCTTTTTAGCAATCTGTGCTCCTCTTTCTGAGTGCTCTTCAGCAGGATCGCCTTTTCCAATATCGTGCAGAAGTGCTGCCATCAAAAGAGTTTTTCTGTTTCTCAGCTCCTTATATAAAGATTTATAGAGTTGATTGGATATAGTTGATTCAGCTCTGCTGCTTATTCCTTTGCTGCTGTTTTGATGTATATCGTTTTCTCTAAAATTATTCTCCTTAGAGAAGCTGTTTTTAAGGTTATCGTCTCTAAAACTGTTTATAATCTGAACACATCTAATAGAGTGCTTATCAACAGGGAACAGATGATATTGATTATATTGGATTTTATTGAGTATCATGGAAAATTCCGGCATAAATTTAGCTAACAGACCTGTTGTGAGCATAACATTCAGCACATTGAACTCCCATAAAGATGTTGTTACTATTTGTTCAAAAGCCTCGACATTTGATGGATTTTTCCTAAATGTGTCGTCAATAAGATATCCAAACTCACCCACAATTCGTCTTGCCTCAATTGAGAGCGGTTTTTTTAATCTGCCGCTTTCCACAAATATCTTAAGAAGAAGGTCTGGCTGGTGTGGAACCATCTCTACTGGATCAAATTCAAGCCTTCTCTCACGAATAACAATGCCTTTATAGTTTGTAGGGCGTTTAATAGCTGTGAAGAGCCGTGCTCTTTTGGTCAGATGGATATCTTCTGTTATCATAAGATTTATCTGTTTGATAAAATCCATTTTTGAATGAAGCTCACCCATAAATGTTTCAACAGCTTTATGACCATTTTTATCATTAAATCCAAAGAGTTTTGAAAGCTCTACCTGATGCTCAAAATGGAGCTGGTCGCATTTTCTTCCGGCAATATAGTGAAGCATGTTTCTTATGTCCCATATAAACATAAGAGAGCTTTCAAGGGTATTGAACTCATCGTGAGATAAAAATCCATATCTTTCAAGGTCTCTTCTGCACTTGATGTCAGACATGATTCTGGCGTACCACAATATGGTGTGGTAATCTCTCAATCCTCCGTGGCCAGATTTAAGATTCGGCTCTAAAAGATAGGTTGAATCACCGTAATCTGTATATCTCTTATGGCTCTGATCTATTAAGCGGTTCAAACTTGTCTGTATATATCTTTTAGATAACTTAGTTCTAAACTTTTCCATAAGCATTGAGTAGATATGAGAGCCGCCGCATATAAATCTTGCATCTAACATGGTTGTAAGAATATCAAAATCTTCCCATGCCATTGAAAGGCACTCTTTTATTGTTCGTACAGCATAACCAGTCTCAAGTTTAGCGTCCCACAGAGGATAGATAATCTCTTTGACAAGCTGCTCTGTGTTTGCAGGAAGTTTTTTGTCAAATAGAATCAAAATATCAACATCAGAGTGGACGCACTGCTCTGCCCTGCCATATCCTCCAAGGGCTATAAGTGCAAACTGGCTGCCGCCAACCGTCATTTGACGTGCTATATTGCTTTTGGTAAATACATTGTGGAAATACTCATCAATAATTCTGGTACATGATTCGATAAACTCAGATGTATTAGATATAAAAGAGTCATTTGACGATCTATTATCAAAGTCTAAATTTTTAAAATCTGACTTTTTTGAAGCTGCAAATTTTTCAATAAGCTCTTTTCGTTTAAGAATCAGTTCAACAGCAGCATCATTTTGTTTTAAATTGTTAGAGATGCTGTTTGTATTAGATATTTTGTTCATCTGATTCTCTTCTTTTATCTGCTTGTTTGCCGTTTTAGATTCTAAAGTCATTAGCACCATATTATTTAATACCTTTTCTATAGTTATTGTTTAATAACTGCATAATTTAAAAGCAATATATATGCCATCGTAATAAAATCACTGTTTACAGCCGTTTTTAGCCGGATAATATAGTAAACAGCATAGAGTTTGTTGTTGATAATTACAAAAATGAAATAAAAAAAATCTATTAATCTACATTTTTGTGTTTTAAAAATTTAAATCTCCAAATGAAAAGCTGCATATCTTTATGATTTATTTAAAGGCGGGTTTGTGCGGGTAAAGATAGAAAAAAGAAAAGAAAAAATTGAAATTGAAATTGATAAGATAATTCCATGCAGTTAAAAAGTGTAATTATAAATAACTGCATGGAATGGGGGGGGGAAATAGAAACAAATTAAGATTTTAGTTTATCTTCAATTTTTTCAGGCTCTTTATCTTCCTGATCAATTTCTCTGGTAGCTTTTTTGAAATTTTTTATCCCTTTGCCTATTCCTGCGCCTATCTCAGGAAGTTTGCCAGCACCAAATATAATCAAGATGATGACAAGTATAATCAATAGTTCCGGCATTCCAATTCCACCAATCATATTACACACTCCTATTTATTTTTTTAACAAAAACGTAAATAAAAATCTATTAACACCCTGTTTGTAAAGTGTCAACATATAGTAAATCCTATGCCAATGAAATATAAAAAAGTTGAAAGAAGATGTTTTTTATGGTTTATCTCTAAATTTATGGACATTATGAATATAAATTCATTAAACTGGATAAAATTTAATAAAATCTAATAAATTTAAGTAAATTTTAAAACAAAATAGTTGCTGACAAATAGGTACAGTTACTGATTTACAGGAGTTTTTATGACACATTACAGTGAACCAGCCATGAAGTTTTCAGGTGCTACAAAGTATGTTTTAGACAGTGAACTTGCTGCTATCGTCAATATCTCAATGGCTCTTGAGATGCCGCTTCTACTCAAAGGAGAACCCGGAACAGGCAAGACAATGCTTGCTTATGCAATTGCCGAAAATCTTAAGATGCCTATGATTGTACTAAATGTGAAATCAAGCATGAAACTTGTAGATGCTCTATATCAGTATGATACGCTTACCCGGCTTAATGACAGCCGTTTTGGTGATTCAAACAGAGATGTGAGCAATATCAATGAGTATATAAAAATGGGAAAGATCGGACAGGCATTTACAGCAGACGAAAGAACTGTTCTTTTAATTGATGAGATTGATAAAGCTGATACAGATTTCCAAGATGATATGCTTGATGTGCTTGATCAGATGCAGTTTGATATTATTGAAACAGATCAGACTATCAGAGCCAAACACAGACCAGTAATTATCATTACATCAAATGCAAAAAAAGACCTCTCTGATCCGTTTCTTGGCAGATGCAATTTCCACCATATTGCATTTCCAGACCCTAAAATGATGAGAAAAATAATCTCTGTCCATTTTCCATCAATTGACAATAAACTTGCTGATAATGCAATTTCAGCCTTTTATTCAATGAGAGAGCTTGACGGCGTTGAGAAAAAACCTGCAACAAGAGAACTTCTCAACTGGATACGTGCTCTTCATGCTGATCCAGATTTTCGTGCAAAAGATATTATAAAAGGAGAACTTCCGTTTCTCGGCGTTCTTTTCAAAAAAAGCCCTGATTATGAAAGAGCACAGAACATAACGGCACGGCGTAAGTTTTTCTAAGGAAATAAAATAAGATGTTTATATCATTTTTTTATAAGCTCAAAGATGTAGGAATTCCTGTAACTCCTACATCGTTTCTAACATTACAAAAGGCAATGTCAATGGGTCTTATCAACTCATTAGACGACTTTTACACCTGTGCAAGAGCTGTTTTAGTCAAAAGCGAGCGGTATTTTGACCTTTACGATCAGGTGTTTGCATACTACTTTGACGGCGTGCCTCTGCCTGACATAGACGGCTTTGAGATAGATGAGATTGCCAAAGCCATGCTTGACGAGTGGCTTAAAAATCCAAAACAGCTTGCAGATGCTTTGGGAATTGATGAGTCCCAGCTTGCAAAGCTCACTCCTGATCAGTTGATTGAGTATTTTAAAGAGCGGTTAAAAGATCAAAAAGGGAGGCATGAAGGGGGCAATAAATGGATTGGAACAGGAGGAACTTCTCCCGTTGGTCATTCAGGATACCACCCGGGCGGCATGAGAGTAGGCGGAGAGTCAAGAAATAAATCTGCTGTAAAGGTTGCATCAGAGAGAAGATATAAAGATTACTCAGCCAGAGGAGTTTTAACTCAGGCAATGATGGGTGAAGCTCTTAAACGTCTGAGAAACATGGTGCCGACTGGACCTAAAGATCAGATAAATGTTGATGAAACTATCTACAGAACCATGAAAAACGGCGGAGAAATTGAACTTATATTTGACCCTTCCATGAAAGATAGACTTAAAGTCATACTTGCGATTGATAATGGCGGCTGGTCAATGGATCCTTATATATCGGTTGTACAGACTCTCTTTGATTATGCCCGTTCTCAGTTCAAAGAGGTTAAAACCTACTTTTTTCACAACACAATCTATGACTGCGTTTGGGAAGACCCTGCAAGATATCGCAAACCTATAAAGATTGATGATTTTGTCAAGCGTGATCCAGACACCCGGTTTATTGTGGTTGGAGATGCAAGCATGGCTCCTTACGAGCTTATGTCAACAGACGGCTCAATATATATAAGCGAGCGGAGCGGCAAGCCGAGCATTGAAAGACTCCGTTTTATCGCCAACACATTTTCCCATTCTGTCTGGTTGAATCCTGTGGGTCAGCCAATGTGGAATTACACTAACACCATTATTGCAATATCAAAAATTTTTCCAATGTTTGAACTCTCGATTGATGGATTGGAAAAAGCGGTAAGTCATCTTATGTCAAAATAATGTATAATAAATATGTGGAACAAATACTGTGAGTTAGCTCATTTTATTTTTTATTAAAAAAATTTAAACTAACATTTAAGGAGATGGTTATGCTCAAAAATCAAGGTGTATTAGGGTTGGCAATAACAGTAATGATGCTTGTTTCCGCATTTTCTGCTTATGGTGGGCTGATAAAAGATTCATATATCATAACCTTTAAAAGTGAATCAGGTATAATCGATCCGCCCAACGAATCTTACAGAGGACTGATAAATCCATTTGGAGAAGAGCGTCCTAAAG
This sequence comes from uncultured Desulfobacterales bacterium, assembly GCA_964539635.1. Classification (GTDB taxonomy): domain Bacteria; phylum Desulfobacterota; class Desulfobacteria; order Desulfobacterales; family Desulfobacteraceae; genus Desulfamplus. The sequence goes on from CAZIJN010000038.1 coordinate 12,791, forward strand.
GACAAAGCAAAAAAAAACTGGCTGAAGCACTGGGATTGAAAGAAAATCAAATCTATTCAATCTTTTCAACTATAAATGCTGTACATTTAAAGATAAGTGCGGAGGTAGCATATAAATTTAGTCTTGATGAACGGGTTTTACATGTTGAACAAGATAGAACCGTAAGATTGGCTCAAAGTAATCCTGGATGGGGATTGGACAGACTGGATGAGATCACTCCCGTCTTGGATAACACTTATAATCTCACCTCAAATGATGGTACGGGCAGAACAATTTACATGTTGGATTCAGGGCTTGCTTTAAATAATTCTGCTGTAGCAGCCGAATTTAGTGGACGTGCTTTAGCTTATGAGCTTTTTGAAAATGGCAATACAATTGTTAATGGAGAAGATTGTTTTGGACACGGAACTCAAGTAGCCTCTGCAATAGCTAGTAACACTTATGGAGTAGCAAAGAGTGCCAATATAGTATCTGTTAAAATAACAGATGGTTGTGGCATTGAAAGTAGAATAAGTCGCTCAATAACGGCATTTAATCAGTTAGCAGAATGGGTACCTGCGGGAACTATTGTAAATTGGAGTAACGGAATCTGGAATGAAGATGGTTCATGTTACCCCGGAATCATAAATATAGCTCTTGAAAATGCAATTTCAGCTTGTCATAATGCAGGTATCATTGTTGTGGTTGCAGCATTTAATGATACTTGTAACACAGCTGATTTTTCACCAACTAGAATTTTACAGGCATTTGTTGTTGGAGGAACAAGTATGGATAGAATAGCAGGATACGGGCAAGATGAAATTTTCTACATACCCGGTCAGGGGGGATCTAGAACGGGATCAAATATTTCTGGATTTGCTCCGGGAGAAAGTATTCTAACAATGAAAAAAGATGGCACTGCCACTTATGCCAATGGAACATCCATGTCAACAGCTTATGTTTCAGGTCTTTTTGCTATAGCATGTCAAGCAGCAGGAACATTTTGTGATAGCGCTATTACAGCAGCATCCCTATATCAAGCGATGAGAGATACAGGTCAAGTAGGGACTGTTACCGGAGTAGGAGGCACTGTATTGCCGAACGGGACTCCATCTCGCTTTTTATCAAATCAGTGGTAACCCTTAAATATATTTATATTCAGATCAAAGATGTCCTTGTGGTGATAGTTTTTTTGCAAAACATGTCACTAAACTACAGGAGGAATCATGGGTCAAAATAGACAGTTACTTAAACTCATATCTATAGTTTTTATATGGTTTCTATTGTTGGATATGGCTTGGGCAGAAGATGTAGCTATCATCGGCAATCCTGAAAATGCTGTATGGGAAATTTATACAAATACAAGCCTTATAAGATGTATATCTTTCTCTGATGACAAAAAAACAATATGGGTCGGGACAACAGGCGGTCTAGAACAAAAAGACGCAACAACTGGAGAACGAATAAGACTCTATACAAATTTAGACGGTTTACCGAGCAATTATGTTTATGCTTTGCTTTCTGATAAAAAGGGTGGGGTTTGGGTCGGAACCAAAGAAGGGTTGGGGTATTTATCTCCCACTGGCTTCTGGACTGTTTATGATACGGAAAATTCAGGACTTCCAGACAATACTGTATATGCATTGCTTGCAGACGGCATTGGCGGTATTTGGATCGGGACAGATAGAGGCTTGGTTTACTTATCGTCTGGCGGCTTCTGGATTGTTTATGATGAACTTACCGAGTCAGCCAATCATGTTTCTTCGTTAGCTTCTGATAATAACGGAGGGCTTTGGATCGGAAGAGTTACGAAACCCCTTTGGGTAAGTACGGGAGATTTGGTTCATTTATTTGCAGACGGTTCACGGACTATTTACAACGATTCTAACTCAAGTTTACCGAGTGATGATGTTCAAACTTTAATTTCAGACGGCATTGGCGGTATTTGGATTGGAACAACTAATGGTTTGGCACATCTATCCTCAGGTGGTTCTTGGACTGTTTATAATACAGAAAACTTAGGTTTACCAGATAACTATATATCTTCCTTACTATTAGATGATAAAGGCGGCTTTTGGATTGGGACAAAGAATGGTTTGGTTCATCTATCCTCAAGTGGCTCTTGGGCTATTTATAATACAGAAAACTCGAGTTTGACTGATAACTATATATCTTCCTTATTATTGGATGATAAAGGAGGTATTTGGATTGGGACAACTAATGGTTTGGTTCATCTATCCTCAAGCGGCTCTTGGACTGTTTATAATACAGAAAACTTAGGTTTATCAGATAACTATATATCCTCCTTACTATTAGATAATAAAGGCGGCTTTTGGATTGGGACAAAGAATGGTTTGG
>CAZIJN010000038.1:15227-34868 GCA_964539635.1 uncultured Desulfobacterales bacterium
TCCTTACTATTAGATAATAAAGGCGGCTTTTGGATTGGGACAAAGAATGGTTTGGTTCATCTATCCTCAAGTGGTTCATGGACTGTTTATAACACGGCAAACTCGAGTTTGCCGGATAACTATATATCTTCCTTACTATTAGATAATAAAGGCGGCTTTTGGATTGGGACAAAGAATGGTTTGGCTCATCTATCCTCAAGCGGCTCTTGGACTGTTTATAATACAGAAAATTCGAGCTTGCCGGATAACTATATATGTTCTTTAATTTTGGATGACGTTGGCGGTATTTGGATTGGAACAGGAGATGGTTTAGCTTATTTATCTTTAGAAAGTTCATGGACTGTTTATAATACAGAAAACTCAAGTTTGCCTGATAACTATGTATATACATTGCTTTCTGATGGTTCAGAGGGCGTTTGGGTCGGTACTGTGAAAGGGTTGGCTCATCTATTGTCAAATGGGTCATGGACTATTTATAATAAAGAAAACTCAAATTTACCATACAACTATGTTTATTCTTTAGTTTCAGACGGCAGCGGCGGTATTTGGATTAGAATTTTTGCAGGGTTAGCACATTTAGCTTCTGATAACTCTTTGACTATTTATTATGAAGCTTCTGATCTAAGTTTACCAGATATAGAGATTCATCCTTTACTTTCAGATGGCAACGGCGGTGTTTGGGTTGGAGCCAAGGGTGAGTTAGGGCACTTGTCTTCTGATAATTCATGGACTGTTTATAATACTGAAAACTCACGCCTCACAGATAACATTGTACTTTCTCTACTCTTAGATGGCAACGGTGGTATTTGGATTGGTACTGATGGCGGTTTATTTCATCTTGCATTTGATAGCACAAACGTAGATATTGATTTAAATCAGTCCGAGTACAAAGTTGGAGATTCATTTAAACTCAATGTTAATTTGAATACGGATCACTATTCCGTAGATTTGTATGTGATTTTAGCTTACCTCAATGGGTATTTCCAATCCGTAGTTTCTACACAATGTTTTAGCCGAGTAAATCATGCAGTGCCTTATCACAAGAATATCGGGGGGGCAGAAGCTCAAACTTTTTCCGTACTTGATGAGGTATTGACAGTTGGGCATCCATCAGGAGAGTATGCTTATTATGGAATTGCTGTAAAAACAGGTACAGATCCATTAGATGTTAAAAATTGGTTAGATTTTGATTGGAAAAATTATACGCTGAGATAATTTTTCTTGCCAGTCCATTTGCTCCTTGTGTCTATTAGCATTGGTTTCCAGCCACTAATTACACAAAAAACATGGATTGGTTTAACTCCTAATTCGCATAGATTATAGTATATGGAGGCATCAATGATGCGTGTAAAAGTTGTTGTGATATTACTGTTTATATCCAATTTTCTCTATTCCGTTTCAGGTTATTCACAGGAGTTTTATTCTAACAAAGATAGAGCCGGTGATTACAGCTTGTCTAATAAAGCTCTTCTGACTGTTGAAGATGCAATCAAAACAGCACTTGCACAAAATCCAGATATCGGTATGGCACGTGCGAGTGTAAATATTGCTGAAGAGGCTCTTCAAAAGACAGATGCACTATTTAAACCCCGCGTAACCATCTTTAGTGAAGTCTCGACCGGAGATGCACCTTCTGCCTATCTGTTTAAGACCATTGACCAGAGAGCTTTGCCTCCAAACACAAATTTTAACGATCCGGGAACATTTACCAACCTTGAAACTGGTGTGAACGTCAATTTCAATCTGTATAAAGGCGGGATAGACTCGCTCAATACTCGTGCCGCCCATTCAGATGTTAGAGAAAAGAGAGCGATTAGTGCTCAGACAGATAATATAATTATCTCTTCAGTTATAAAACTTTTCTTTTCTGTTCTGAAAGCTCAGGAGTATGTGAAAATTGCACAACAATCTGTAGAGACTGTAGAAGAGCAGTTAAGAGTTATGAATGTTAGATTTCAGGGAGGCGGTGTTCTTAAGTCTGATATTCTCTCTCTTGAGGTGAGGCTTGCAGATGCTAAAAAAGATTTGGTTCAAAGCCAAAATCTATATACAGCAACACTTACATCGTTTAACGCACTTCTTGGCGAAAAACCAGATGATGATATAGAGCTTTCCCGAACATGCGAATGTCCTGTAACTTTTCCTGCAAGTTACAAAGAGGCTGTAGTAGTTGCAATGGAAAAGCGTCCTGAAATAGTCCAGTCAAAAGAGATGATTCAAAAGGCTCGTTTAGAGCTTAAAAAGGCAGATGCCACATATCTGCCAAACGTAGATTTAAATGGAAGATGGTATATTGGAAGCGATAATTTAGGGTTCAACGGAGGCAGCGATAACTATACAGCAGCATTAACCATGAATTGGGATATTTACACCGGTAACTCAACCAAATCTGACGTTGTGATGGCAAAACATCAGCTTGCACTTGCACTTAAAAATTTTGAAAAGACCGAACTTATGATCCATCAGGATGTGCGTCAGGCATATCTTAACCATGATGATGCTATTCAGCGTTTAGATGTTGCCGCTAAAAGCGTAGATATGGCAGATGAATCTTTAATGCTTGTAAAACAGCGGTATGAGGGCGGTTCTGATGCAGTTACCCGATACCTTGAGGCAGAACTTGCCAGAAACAGGGCTATGATCAATAAGGCAGCAGCTTTTTATGATGAAAAAATTGCGTTAAGCGATATTGCCAAATCTATAGGCATTCTTTCAACTATCTGGAAATAGGAGCAATAATTTATGCAAATTGAATCTGTTGAAACTATTAAGCAAAATATCATAGGTAAAATATTAGTTTGTTTGTCTCTTATTTCTCTTATATTTGGAGTAACTTTATATCTGTTTGTTTTAAGTTCTACAGCAGAAAATAGACGATATTACACTCCTGTAGAGACAGTCAAAGCCTCAGTTCAGACAGTTGAAGAGACCTACACAGCAGTTGGGACTGTAAAGCCTAAAAGCGAGACAATGATAGAGTCTCAGGTAAATGCCCAAGTTCAGAAAGTTCATGTAAAATCTGGAGATAGAGTAAATAAAGGAGAGCTTTTGATTACGCTTGATGATCGTCAGGCTTCTTCCAGAAGAGATGGTGCATCTGCTGCCTTAAATGCTGCAAGAGCAGGCAGAGAGCAGGCAATGCAGGGGGTAAACGCTGCCGAAGCTGCCTATAAAGAGGCAGCTCTTCAGTATAACCGCATAAGAGGATATTACAAACAACAGGCTGCCACAAAGCAGGAGCTTGAGATGGCAGAATCTAACTATGTTCAGACAAAGGCTGCACTTAAGCGGGCAAAAGACTCTTTATCTGCATCAGAATCAGGTATAAAACAGGCTATGGGCGTTCTTTCTGAAACTCATGTTGGTTTAGAGTTTTCTAAAATCACAGCTCCTTCAGCAGGCGAGGTTATTAAACGAATGGTAGAACCCGGCGATCTTGCAATGCCGGGCAAACCTCTTATAGCCCTTAGAACAGAGAGCGGTTTCAGGGTTGAAGCTCATGTGCGGGAAGGCTTGATCGGCAGGGTGAAAATCGGCATGAACCTTAAAGCTGAAATTACTACCCTTGGCGTTACCTGTGATGCTGAGGTTGAGGAGATTATCCCTTATGCTGATCCTTTAACAAGAACATTTTTGGTTAAAGCCTCGATTCCTAACGATATTGAAGGCATTTATCCTGGAATGTATGGCAAACTTTTAATTCCAGAATCAACTCAAGACGTGGTTCTTTTGCCAGCCAAAGCAGTTATTACAACTGGTCAGCTTGAGCTTGTGATGGTTCAGACTGATGCAGCACAAGATAAAAACGGTGCTGATGAGTCAAAAGCAGATAACAGCAATAATGGCAGCGGCTGGCAGCTTAGATACATAAAAACAGGCAGGCATTCAGGAGATATGGTTGAGGTGCTTTCTGGTCTTAAAGGGGACGAAACAGTTGGTATTGGAGGATTGAACTGATTATGGAACAAAGCTCTACAAATTCAAATCAGGGCATTATTTCAAAAGTCGTAGAGAAATTTTTAGATGGCAAGCTCTCCATAATGTTAATTATTACTGCTGTCTGCTTAGGTGTTGCAGCTCTTTTAGTAACTCCAAGGGAGGAGGAGCCGCAGATTGTTGTGCCGATGGCAGATATCTATGTGAGTGCACCCGGTGCATCTCCAGAAGAGATTGAACAGCTTGTATCAACGCCTTTAGAGCAGTTTTTATGGCAGATTGACGGCGTTGAGTATGTCTATTCTATGTCAAAAAAAGATATGGCTCTTGTAACCGTCCGTTTTTATGTGGGAGAAGATCGCGAAGACTCTCTTATTAAGCTGCATAACCGTATCTCAATGCACATTGACAAGGCAACCTCTATTGTAAAGGGGTGGGTTATTAAGCCTGTTGAAATTGATGATGTTTCGATTGTCAATTTAACTCTCTATTCTGAAATTTATGACGATTTTGAGTTGAGAAGAGTAGGCGAAGAGGTTCTTGCCCGTCTCGGGCGGCTTGAAAATATCTCAAGAACAGCAATTCATGGAGGCAGAGAGCGTGAAGTAAGAGTTGAGCTGATTCCTGAAAAGATGCAGTCAATGAACATATCGTTTATGGAGGTTCAGCAGGCTCTTCAAGGTGCTGATGCCTCGCTTACAGCAGGAAGTTTTTCAAAAACAGATAAAGAGTATTTAGTCTCTGCAAGCTCTTTTATCTCTGACATTGATGAGGTCGAATCGCTGATTGTGGGCGTGAATCAAGGCAGACCTGTATATTTAAGAGACGTTGCAGATATTGCGGATAGACCTTGTGAAGCAGACAGTTACACAAGAATGTTATTTTCCCACTCATACTCAAAAGAGACGCTGCAAAAGCACGGCTCTCAGGAAAAAGAGAACTCTTCAAAATCAGGAGATATTACAGACAAAAAGAAAAAAGAGATCAGCTCAGATAAAAAATATAATGCCGTAACGCTCGCGATATCCAAGAAAAAGGGGACAAATGCAGTTGCAGTTGCTGAAAATATAATCAAAGAGTTTGAAAAGTTAGAGAGTAAGATAATTCCTGACGGCATCTATGCAGAAGTTACCCGCAACTATGGAGAGACTGCACACGAAAAGGTCGGCGAACTTTTAAGCTCTCTTATATTTGCGGTTGCATCTGTTGTTATCCTGCTTGCATTTACTTTGGGGCTTAAAGAGGCTCTGATTGTTGCGGTTGCAGTTCCTATAAGTTTTGCTCTTGCACTATTTGTAAACTATCTGTTCGGCTACACGATCAACAGAGTAACTCTGTTTGCACTTATCTTATCGCTTGGTTTGGTTGTTGATGATCCTATCACCAATGTTGAAAATATCCAGCGTCATATTGTCAATGGTATTCTTGATCCGTTTCAGGCAACTTTAAGGGCTGTTGATGAAGTCCTGCCGCCTGTTATCATGTCAACTCTTGCTATTATTGCCTGTTTTCTTCCTCTCTTTTTTATAACTGGAATGATGGGACCGTATATGGCTCCAATGGCTGCAAATGTCCCTTTGACTGTAACTTTTTCAACACTTTGTGCACTTACATTTGTCCCTTGGCTCTCATATATGATGCTTAAATCCTCATCTACCTATGGTGCGTCAGATAAGATAGGCAAGACAGATGAGATAGATGAGATATCCGACAAATCTTCTGTAACATCTACGCGGCTTTTCAAGGTGTATAGATTTATTCTTGAGCCTTTTCTAAATTCTGGATTTAAACGCTTTCTTCTATTTTTAACTGTTATTATTCTTTTAATTTTATCGTGCGGACTTGCCATATTTAGATACGTGCCTTTAAAACTTCTTCCATTTGACAACAAAAATGAGTTTCAGATTGTCGTTGATATGAGTGAGGGCACAACTTTGGAGAGAACTGACTCAGTTGTTCAGCAGTTTGAAGATTATCTCCAAAACGTGCCTGAAGTTACCTCAATCATCTCATACAGCGGCGAGAGTTCGCCAATGGATTTTAACGGCATGGTTCGCCACTACTATCTGAGAAAAGGCGGACATTATGCAGATATAAGGGTCAATCTTCTTCCAAAAGATAAGCGTGATCAGCAGAGCCACGCCATTTTGCTGCGATTGAGAACAGACCTTGAGGCAATTGCCCGTGAAAACAACGCTGCCATTACTCTGGTTGAAGTTCCACCAGGTCCGCCGGTTCTCTCAACAATTGTTGGCGAAATTTATGCTTATTCTGATATGCCGTACAGCGAGCTTATTGAGTCGTCAGACCATCTTAAAAAAATTATGTCTCAAGAGCCTTTTGTTGTTGACGTAAACGATATGACAGAGTCTGACAGCGATCGGATTGAGTTTACGATTGACCGGGAGAAGGCAGCTTTGCACGGCATTGATGCAGGCACAATCATATCAACATTGAGCGGTGCGTTAAATGGTGCCGTTCCTGCATTTGTCCATCTGCCGAGGGAACGCCAGCCTCTTAAAATCAGAGTAACCATTCCAAGGGCTATGAAATCAAGCATCTCTGATATAAAGGCAATACCAGTTAAAGGTCATGCAATGGGCGGGAAAATGATTCCGCTTGCAGAGCTTGTTGATGTGAAGATTCTTAAAAACGAAAAGACCATTTATCATAAAAATCTTGAGCGTGTAGTTTATGTGCTTGCTGAAACTGCCGGACGTGCTCCTGCTGAGGCTGTGCTTGATATGCAGTCCAGCATGAAAGATGATCCAATGCCTGCTGGAACAAGAGTTGACTGGGCAGGGGAGGGCGAGTGGAAGATAACGATTGATGTGTTCAGGGATATGGGCATTGCATTTGCTGCTGCATTGGTTGGAATATATATTCTGCTGATAATTCAATCTGGTTCGTTTTTTATGCCGATTCTCATTATGATGGCAATTCCGCTGACTCTGCTTGGAATCATGCCTGGATTTATGCTTTTAAACACATTTGGAGCTTCATCAGTCGGTGGAATTGCAGGGAGCGGCGGATTTGAGAATCCTATATTTTTTACTGCAACCAGCATGATAGGAATGATTGCACTTGGGGGAATTGTTATTAGAAACTCGCTGGTTTTGATTGAGTTTATACAAGATGCTGTAAAATCTGGCACTCCATTTAAAGATGCTATTTTGCAAAGCGGTGCAATAAGAATGCGTCCTATTTTGCTCACTGCTTTAACAACTGTAATCGGCTCCATTCCAATTACGCTTGATCCTGTATTTTCAGGGCTTGCGTGGGCATTGATATTCGGCTTGATTGCATCTACTGTGTTTACATTGGTAGTTATTCCGGTAACCTATTTTATCATTTACAAAAAATAGGTAAAAAAGCACGGGCGGGCGTCTCTGCTCTATTTTTCGTACAGCTCATCAATAATCTTTTTTAGAGAAAAGATGCTCCGTTCATTTTTTTCAACAATTTTTATATTTGCCTGATTATCAATATTAGAAAGAAAATCGCTGAAAGAGTGGAGGATAATGGTTGTATTTTTCACTCTTTCGTTTAATTCTGCAAATAAAGCCTCTCCAAATATTTCAAACAGCTCCGGGTCTAATATTATCAAATCTATATGGCTGCTTCCATATACTGCATCGTGTATCTCCTTTTGGTTTCCAGCAGTATAAACAACATGCCCTGCCTTAGTCAGCTCTCTTTGCAGAAGATTTCGCACATGGTGGTTGAGATCGGTAACTAAAATATGTAAAGGGAAAACCTTTGTCATAGCGCCATCGCATTTGAGATTTACAGTTATACTTCTGCATTTACTATTCTTAAGCTGATTATTGTTGAAAGAGTAGAGCAAATTCAGTGCCATAAGTGATACTGCCTGTATATAAAGGTTTTTCAACCATAGTGAAAACTTCTTTTGTCCATATATTTTACAGAGTGTAAAGTATATGGACACAAACATTTTAAACTTAAGGCTTTATTACAGTTCTTGTTAAGCAATAGAGGTTGGCATGTGACTTGCTATTAACTATATGAAAATACGAAAAAAAGATTTAAACAGTGGTGGGTAAGTTTAATAATCCACATTTAACATATAAAAGCAAGGAGGGGGCATTATGGCGGATACTAATAGTAATCAGAGTAATAATCTGACATCAGAGGATAAGAGCAGCACTATTCTTGTAGCTCTTGACGGTTCTGAAAGATCAATGAAAACAGTTGAGTATCTGTACGATTTTGAGCCGTTTCATAATAAAAAAATTGTTCTTTATCATGTTTTTAGTGACGTTCCAGAATCTTACTGGGATATGGGCAGAACGCCATTCAGCAGAAATGGAGGTGAACAGGTAAAAGGGTGGGGGCTTCAACGGCGGATTACAATGGACGAGTTTATGGATAGAGCCAAAAATATGCTCATTACAGCAGGTTATAAGCCTCAAGATATAAGTATATCTATTCAGGAGCGGCAAAAAGGCGTTGCACGAGATATAATTGCAGAGGCACAAAAAGGGTATTTTGCCCTGCTTATCAGAAGGCGCGGTTATGGTGCTCTGCTTCACATGATAATGGGAAGCACCACAACAAAAGTTGTTGAAAAACTTTCAGGCGTACCTGTGCTGTTAGCTGGTTTGAACAAAATCCGCAATTCAATCCTTATTGGAATTGACGGCTCTGAAGGGTCTGAGCGTGCAGTTGAGTTTACAGCTAAAGCAGTAGCTCAAAAAGGGTGTAAAATCGTTTTATGCACAGTTCTCAGAGATTTTGATATCTATGCAGGCGACAGATATAAAAAAGATGTTTCAGAGTGTGTAGATTGCGTGTTTGAAGATGTTGAAACTGCTATGAGAAGAGCTTCCCAGATTCTTGAAAATGCAGGTGTTAAATCAGTTGATATTGAAAGAAAGATTGTGACAGGAGTCGGCACAAGAGCTGGTGCAATTGCGAAAGCTGCGGAAGAGGAGAGATGCGATACTATTGTTGTTGGCAGAAGAGGTCTCTCAAACGTAAGCGAGTTTAATATCGGACGGGTAGCGTGGAAGATTATCCATGCAGCAAGAGAGATGACGATTTGGATTATTTAACTTTTAACTTCATTAAGATACAGCAATTCTAAATTTGGAAATTATCATAAGACAATTTTTATAACCGAGCGATAAATCGCACGGCTAATCGGTGCAAAAGTTCACTAAAGTGGACTCTAACAACAGTCGGCTTCAGCCGACTTCGTTAAGCTTAGCCCAGAAATTTATTTCGGGGCTGAAATAAATCGAATTAGTCATGATACATATAAAAATATAATATGATTCATTCCAATTACTTTTCATACGGATAGATAAGGAGAAGTTATGGACACGATAAATTCAAACAAGCTGCCCGGAAAAATCGCTTTTATCTGTCAAAGAGCCAATATGAGTAGCTGCGTTCTTGAGCTGTCTGTCAGGGAAAATATAGCGTTCAGCCATTTTATCAATCTTGATTCAGATGCAAGTTCCGATTCTGCCGAGCATCTTGATTTAGCAGATATTATAGACAGATTAGGCTCTATGCACACGGTTGAGAGTATTCTTATCTATCTTGAGAGTATCCCAAATATCCGTAAATTTATGAGTGCTGCAAGGTCTGTATCACGCGTTAAGCCGATAATTGTTCTTAAATCCGGTAGAACAGGTAATCTTTCAGAGAGCGACTCACTGTATGATGCAGCATTTAAAAGAGCCGGAATTCTTCGTGTTAATGATCTTGAAGAGATGTTTGATTGTGCAAAATTCATTGCCATACAAAAACGCCCTAAAGCCCCTAAACTTACCATTGTAACCAACTCTGAAAGTGCCGGATTGATGGCTGTAGATGCTCTTGGTCTATATGGTATGAATCCGTCACCATTTAACGGCGGGATACCTGTAAATATTCCAGTTGATGCTGGTTTGGAGAATTATCTTGATACAGTGAAAAAATGTGTTGAATCTCCTGAAACTGATGCCCTTCTTCTTATATATACCCCGCCGGGCAGCGTTGTCTCTTCTACTATTGATCACCCTTCAAATATTTCACTATCTAATTTTAATGCTGTAGATACCAAACTTTTGAGCCAATCTCTTGGTGGATACCTAAAAACAGCACGATGCCCTGTGTTTACAACGTGGCTTGAGAGAGATGATAAAGATGTATCATCATTTCCGGCAGAGCGGATAAAAGATGAGTTTAACAAATCTGGTATAATAACATATGACAGCCCTGAACGAGGAGTCAGGGCATTTGTCAATCTGTGCACGTATGCAAAAAATATTGAGATGCTCCAGCAGATTCCAGTAAGAAAAGATAGTCGTTTGCAGATAGATAAGAATAGAGCTAAAGCTGTGGTTGAGTCAGTTTTGCAGCGTATAGATAGTGCAAAAGATAAAATTTTAATGACAGAATCAGAAGCTGTATCGTTAGTGGGCAGCTACGGTATTTTGGTAGATAAGACAGATGCAGCCGAATCAAAATCTGATTATGAGCTGATGATAGATATAAAGTTAGATAGTGCGTTTGGTCCGGTAATCTGTTTTGGTATCGGAGGGGTTATGACCGATATTGTAGAAGATAAAGCTGCTGCCCTTCCTCCTTTAGATAATGTTTTAGCAAGCCAGTTGATGCAAGAGCCTCGTATATCAAGGGTTTTTAAGGGTTATGGCTCTATAAAACCTTTAAACAGCGAACTTATTGAAGATATGCTGATTCGGCTCTCTCGTTTAGTAACAGATTTCCCTCAAATCGAGCGGCTGAAAATTAATCCGATAGTGGTAAAAAATGGAGAAGTTACAGTAACAGGAGTAGAGGGTTTTGTTCAAAAATCTGATATATCGCCGCCGATGCACTTGGTTATCAGCAGCTATCCGTTTGAGTATGAATCAGAAGATGAAACCATAGAGCATCAGAAAATATTCATAAGACCAATAAAACCAAGCGATGCCCCCCTCATGATTGAACATTTTCTGACGCTCTCTTCTAAAAGCGTATATTATCGTTTTTTTACGCCGTTAAAGCAGTTATCGCAAAATATGCTTATTAGACTTACCCAGATTGACTATGATAGAGAGATTGCATTAATTGCACTCATAGAAGAGGGAGAGAATCAGATTATGGTTGGAGTTGCTCGAATAATCTTTGAGCATGGCGGTAAAAAGGGTGAGTTTTCAGTTCTTCTTGGGGATAAATGGCACGGAAAAGGCATTGGAGCTGCATTGCTTAAACGCTGTTTAAAGTTTGCAGCAGAAAAAGGCGTTGAAACTGTATGGGGCATTGTGCTTTCAGAGAATAGGCAGATGCTCAAACTTGCGAAAAAGTTAGGATTCAATGCAAAATATATATCAGGTTCGTCAGAGTGCGAAATTGAGATTGATCTTAAAAAAGTAACATAACATTCAGCTTTAGCCAACTTCAGTTATTTTAGCCTAAAAATGTATTTCAGAGCAGTATGAAATCAATTATGATAGATAATATTAAGATTATAATTGCTGTTGAACTTCCCTTTCTCTTGACATGGACTTATGATTAAATTACAGATTTGAACTGATTATAACCTTCTATCTTTTTATTGGTGAATATATGAAAATAACAAAAGTCATGGCAAGTGAGCAGAGCATAGAGAAATTTGACGGCGATCTTTTGGTTTTTTGTGTCTCTGAAGCAAAAGAGGATAAAATAAAATGCGATCCTTTAATAGCACAAGATACTACCCGAGCGTATAAAATCGGCGATTTTGCAGGAAAAGATGGGCAGACTCTTTTACTCTATCCTCCTGAATATATATCAAAAACAGTAGGTAAAAAGGTTATATCAGAAAAAACGGCTATTGCAGCTAAAAGGATATTAGTTGTTGGTCTTGGAAAAATTAATATAATCCCTAACGGCAATAGGCACGACATTAATTACTTTGATTCTGCCAATATTCTACGAGATCAGTTTAGGAGAGCAGGAGGAGTAGTTGCATCAGTGTGCGAAAAAATAAAAGCTGAAAAGATAATGCTCTGTCTGCCTGATATTGCAGATATTTTTAGATCAGAACGGATAGAGTCTTCACAATCTAATCAGGATAATATACCAATTACCCCAGCAGATACGGCACAATGTTTGGCAGAAGGTATTTTGCTTGGAGATTACCGCTTCTTAAAATATAAACAAGATAAAAAAGATGACCCTGCGTATAAGGGTTTAAGCGAGGTTAAATTTTATTCTAAATCTCCCTCTGCTACGATTCGTAAAGCTTTGCAGTTTGCATTTTTATCTGCTCAAGCTGTGTATGATGCAAGAGATATGTCAAATGAGCCGGGTAACGGTTTTAAGGCTTCTGATTTTGCCTCCTATGCTCAGGAGCTTGCCAAAAGATATCCTATTAAGTGCACAGTGCTTGATAAAGATAAGATGAAAGAACTTGGAATGGGCGGAATTATTGCTGTAAATCAGGGGTCATCAGAGCCGCCTAAAATGGTTATTCTTGAGTATCAGCCCAAATCAACCCGTCAGAGAGCCAAACATCAAGAAAAGCAATCTCAAGAATATGCTAAAGAGAAACGGAGTTTATACGGCAAAGTAGAGACAATTCTGCTTGTCGGCAAAGGCTTGACCTTTGATTCTGGAGGAATCTGCGTAAAACAGCCGACCGGCATGGAAGATATGAAGTATGATATGTGCGGCGGTGCAGCAGTAATTTCTGTAATGCAGGCTGTTGGGCAGGAGCTTCCTGACGATGTTGCTGTTGTTGCGATTGTCCCATCAACTGACAATCTATCTGGCAGCAATGCGATGAAGCCGGGTGATGTAATCCGCCATTACAACGGCGTAACGTCCGAAATTGTCAATACAGATGCAGAGGGAAGAATGATTCTTGCCGATGCAATTGCATATGGAGTTGAAAAGTTTAAACCAGCCTGCGTTATTGATATTGCCACACTTACTGGAGCGGTAATAATGGGGCTTGGACACCACTACTCTGCAATTTTAGGCAACAGTGATAAGTTGATTGAACGTCTTGAATCAGCAGGAAAACGGGCTGGAGAGCCTTTATGGAGGCTTCCTCTTGGCAAAGATTATACAAAGCAGATTGAATCAAAAGTGGCTGATATAAAAAACACCGGCGGTAAATCTGCCGGAACCATTACAGCAGCAGCATATTTGGAAAAATTTGTTGGAGATACACCTTGGGCACACATTGATATTGCTGGAACTGCGTGGGAGTTTACAGAGAAGAGTTACATTCCTAAAGGTGCGTCAGGAATAGGAGTACGCACATTTTTAGAGTTTATCCGCAATTGGAAAAATTTTGCCTGAATATCTAAATAGAGCAATCCTCTGTAAAAATCGTATTTAATAAGATCGGCTATGAGATGCTTGCATCTCTCAGCCGATCTGCAAGATATTGGCTTAAAAACATGATAGATTCAATATCAAGATGAGATAAGATTTTTTCATCAAACAGCAGCTTTACATCAGCCTCAAAATCTTCCCCTGCCTCCCAAAAAAGCAAAGTTACAGCAACTAAAGGAAATACCTGAAAAGAAAATGCAAGATTAGGCGACTCATATTTATTTTTAACATCTACGCCGCCCGATTTTAAACATGCCCGCCTCAACGCTTCAAGATTGCCTGAAAAAGCCTTTTTAAGAGGCTCTTCAATATGATTTCTCATT
The DNA here is from genome assembly GCA_964539635.1 of uncultured Desulfobacterales bacterium. Taxonomy (GTDB): domain Bacteria; phylum Desulfobacterota; class Desulfobacteria; order Desulfobacterales; family Desulfobacteraceae; genus Desulfamplus. The sequence continues at coordinate 28,826 of CAZIJN010000038.1, forward strand.
GAGACAACTTTAGAAACAGTATTTGGAAACTCCTTAAAACTTTTTAGATTACCGGTCGGTTTTACTGCTTCTGATTTAGTCATCATGGACATATGAATATAGACAAAAGTCTGTTCATTGCGGGAGAGATCATTTCCAGCCTTGTCTTTTACGCCGCTGCTGTCAATGTACAGATAAGAGTTGAAATATGGCAGCACAAGAACACCGTCTTCCATTTTTCCACCAATTCTCTCTCCGATTTGTTTTAAATCCTCAATTGTAATCTTATCCTTTGCAAGCTGCAACGCCTCAACCGCCATATCTTTTTTCAACCATTTACCTTGACGATACTGCTCTTCAAGCTCTTTTTCTGCCCAATCAAGTATTTCTGGCGCAATATGAGGACAGTTTCGCAGCGGATATTTTTCAGACACCACCATGCCGGCAAACGCAAGGCAGGTCAGAAAACCGCACTCTTTGCAGTTGGTCTTCGGCAATACCTTTTTATATAAATCTACAATTGATAAAGCCATAATTCTACTCCTTGAAAAATAGATATCTATACAATCTATTCTCTTCCTGTCTGCCTTACGTTATTTTACAATTTTTTACCTGCAGCCGGCACGAAAAGTGATTTTTTGTTAAAGAACAGCAACACCTCTGCTGCTCAGGTATTTTTTTAAATCAGCAATCCCGATGATCCCAAAATGGAAAACAGAGGCAGCAAGCAAAATTGTTGCACCTGCTTCTACTGCTTCATAAAAATGCTCTAACTTGCCTGCACCGCCTGAAGCCACAATTTCTGCTGAAACAGCGTTTTTCATAGCTCTTATCACAGGCAGATCATAACCTGTCTGAACGCCGTCTCCTGCTTTGCTTGTCGGCAGAATAACCTTAACACCGTAACCGTCAACCTGCTTTGCCCATTCGATCGCATCTGCTCCAGTTGCTGTACGTCCGCCGTCAATATACACCTCATAACCAGATGGCATATTTGCATTCTGATCTACATCAATTGCCACAGTTACTTTATCTACACCAAACTCTTTAACCATCTCTTTAATTATTTCAGGTTTACGAAAGGCTGCGCTGCTGGTTGATACTCTGTCTGCTCCTGCTTTGAGCACTAATTCCGCTGATTTTACATCTGAAATGCCTCCTCCAACAGTGAATGGAACAGTGGTGACTTCAGCAACTCGTTTAACTATGTCAAGCATGGTAGCCCTGCCTTCCACTGTAGCTGTGATATCCAGAAGTCCCAATTCATCAGCACCACCTTTACAATAGGCTCTTGCACATTCTACTGGATCGCCTGCATCTTGTATGTCAACAAAATGGACTCCTTTTACAACACGTCCGTTCCTCATGTCTAAGCAAGGCATGATTTTAATTTTTTTCTCCAATTTTTCCTCCTCTTTAATTTGCAACATAGTTTTTATAATTAGCAACTAACTGAATGATATGGAATTTTTCTTAGCATGTTTATAAATTATCTCTTGTAATTCAACATAATCAATAGGTTTGGAAATATAGCCGTTCATGCCCGCATCAAAGCAGTTTTCACAATCCTTCTCTGTTGTGTTTGCAGTCATGGCAATTATCGGAATATTATAATTTTGGCTTCTAATAGTTCTTGCAGCTTCAAGACCGTCCATTTCAGGCATCTGTATATCCATCAATATTATATCGTAATCTTTTTTTCGCAGCATCTCTACAACCTCCTTTCCATTAACAGCTAAATCTGCATAAACACCCATTTTTTCTAAAATTTTTAACGCAATTGTCTGGTTAAACGGATTATCTTCAGCTACTAAAACTTTAACATCTGCAAGCGGGGTTGTGTTAATATAGATATTCTTTTTTAATAAATGGATATCTTCTGCAGCAGAGCCTTTTTCAAACAGAGCTGTAAAACAAAATGTTGTTCCTCTGCCATATTGGCTCTCAACAGAAATCTCTCCACCCATAAGTTCAACAAGCCTCTTTGAGATTACAAGACCAAGACCTGTTCCTCCATACTTACGTGTAGTTGAAGCCTCTGCCTGTGCAAAAGGCTGAAATAGGCGGCTTAACTGCTCTTGTTTAATGCCGATGCCTGTGTCAGCAACTTTAAAACATAATGGTATCTTATCATCATGTTTCTCTTTTTGTTTGTCTGAATCTTTTGATATTTCTGCTGTTTGAGGGGGATAAAAATTCTCAATAGTTAAACTTATCCCCCCTTTTTGTGTAAATTTTACAGCATTGTTAATAAGATTCAAAATAATCTGGCGAAGACGGTTAGCGTCCCCTTTTAGTAAGCAGGGAACATCTTCAAAGATATGGTAATTTAACGAAAGTCCCTTTTCTGATGCTTTTATTTTCAGCATATCAGTTATTTTTCTTATAAGCTCCTTAAGATCAAAATCAATAGACTCAAGCTCAACTTTACCAGCCTCTATTTTAGAGAAATCAAGTATATCTTCTACAAGAGATAACAGTATTTCAGAAGAGTCAGCTATCATATCAGTATATTGTTTCTGCTCTTTTGTCAGAATGGTCTCTCTTATAAGCCTGCTTACGCCTATGATAATACTAATCGGGGTTCTGATCTCATGGCTTAAATTAGCAAGAAATTCAGATTTTGCACGGTTGGCAGCTTCGGCAGCACGCTTCTCTCTTTTTAGTGCCTCAATCTGCATTTGGACAATATTTTTTTCTATCGCAGTAATATCGCTGTACGATTTTATCGCAGCAGTAAGAACAGAGTATATTTTTTGTGCTGTAAGATCAGTTTTTTCTTTGTACCCGTCAATGTCAAAATGGTCAATAACATAGCGTTCTGGTGCAGTTCCGGGCTGTCCGGTTCTTATAATAAGCCTCACATTTTTAAGATGCAGTTCATTACGAATATATTTTACAAGCTGCAACCCTGCATCTTCAGTCTCCATAACCACATCTATCATCGCAACAGCAATATCTTGCTCTTTCTTGAAAATTTCACGTGCCTCTGCTGCTGATTTGGCATTGATAAGCTCTAAATTCTTCCCGCCGAATTTAAAACCTTTAAGGCTTATTCTTGTAATTTCATGTATATCAGGTTCATCATCAACAACAATAACCTTCCACACTTCAGGATCACAGCGGTTGATATCATAATCTAAATTCAAAAATTGATCAGGCATATTATTATCAGGAGCTGCAAACCGTGCAAAATCTGAATTTTTTGCTAACTTATTATCAGTATTATTATCCGTTATATTTTTAAAACTACTATTAGTCTGCTGAAGTGTTTGAGTTGATGCACTATCTTTTTTTCGTATGAGCTTCATGGTTCAACCTTTTGAATTTGCTGTCTTGTTTGGAATTGGAAACAAGATAAAAAAATCAGCTCCCCTGCCTTGGCTGCTCTCACATTTTATAGTTCCGTGCAGCCGATTGGTTACAATATTATGGCAGATATACATTCCAAGACCTGTCCCGCCTTTTGCACGGGCTGTTGTAAAAAATGGTTCAAAAATCTTTTTAACAGTTTCGCTATCCATGCCTTTTCCAGTGTCAGAATAAGATATAATTATATTATCGTCTTCTCTACAGACCTTTATAAATATATTGCCTTTAAGATCACCATTACAAAAACCATGAACAAGGCTGTTTAACAGAAGATTTAATAACAACTGGCTTATATCATTAGGATTTCCATATAGTTCAATTTCATTGGGACAATCTATGTTAATATTTATATCTGTCTTTTTAAACTGGCTGCCAGCACTGATTACCACATCTTTTATAATATCATGAAGATTATAAATATGAAAATCATCAATAGATTGATCTATAGCTGTTCGTTTAAAACTGCCCACCAAATCAGCAGCCCTTCTAATATTATTTATCACAAGAGGCTCACTATCTTTTATAGTATCTAAAGCTGCAATAAGCTCTTCCTCTTCAACCTCTTCGCAAGCCAGCATGTTCTCAATCGAATTCCTGGCATCTGTAATTGATGACGAGGCAGTCAGGGCAATTCCAATCGGCGTGTTTATCTCATGTGCAAAACCTGCAACTAAACGCCCGAGAGAAGCCATTTTCTCAGATTCAATAAGTTTAGACTGAGCATTTTTCAAATCAGCAAGAGCTTTTGTCAAGAGCTTTTTCTCTTTAATCAACTGACGCTGGACATTGTTAAGCTCCTGATTCAAATCCAGCATCTCACTGTTAAGCCTGTCTAATTCGCTGATATCATATTCACAAAAGACCAATAACATCTTGTTTTTAGAAAAAATAGTTGCTTCAACGCTTCTGCTGTCGCTCTGATCTCCAGTCGTAAGTATGCCTCTGAAAATTACTCCTTCACCTTCTGCCTCTGCAATATCAATTAAAGTTTGAAAATCAGGATTTATAAATCTGTTTAAGGGATTAGTGCCTGTCTCATCATCATCAATGCCTAAAACAGTTCTCAATCCTTTATTCATATATAAATAACCTGTAAAGCTCGCTGATAGATTATCTTTGTATGTAAATATCCCAAATGCAAATGACTTGCTGTTTTTAAGATAATTATCAACATAAGACGACCATTCAGATAAAAGTGCAACAGTGTTAAATTCTGATCCCATAATGCTTTAACCTAAAATATTGTTCAGCCTAAATAGACAATTTCAACTCTTTATCTGAGATATTTGTAAAATGGGGAATATTTATTATAAACCAGTTGTAAATAGGATAGATTGCATTAAAACTTTCATCAGAGAGATTATCTTTAAGAACTTCAATCCATGTGCTGAGCTGTGCTGACCAGTAATTTTGATGAAATCCTCTTGATCTGTATGAACGAAATACCCATAAAACAGTATCAGTTAAAATTTCAGCATTAGGGCTTCCCATTACAGACTCTACAAACATGGCGTGGTTTCGATGATTATCTTTCATCATATCAAGATTTTTTTCACCGATCAGCTCTGTAATATCAGCACGTTTAACCATTTTTTCATTTATCAGAGAGACCATCTTTTCCCTTTTTTCGCTGTACTCTTGAACCGCTGATAATGGAACAGTTAGAAGGCTGCGGGCAGCATTAATCAAATCATCTTTCTGCATATTTGTATAATCTCCTTATTTACTTGATCTGTTTTAGCTCTGAGTTTTATCGCTCGGTTATAAAAATTATCATAAGACAGCTTTCAAATTTAGAATTGCTGGCAACATAACATATTGTATCATATTTAATTGGAAAAGTTTGCAATATACTCTTCCAAAGCCTCTAAGTCAGGGATATAGGTTGTATTGTTAAAATTCTTTATCACAGAATCTGCACATCGTTTAAATGCCTGGCCTCCTACAATCACATGCAGATTGTTGAAATTGCTGTTTATCAGGCTTAATGTTTTTTTAAGTGTATCAATATGAAAATATACAGACATTGAAAGACCAACAAGATTCGGCTCAACCTCTTTAACAAACTCTATTAATTCCATAACTGGTGTATTTGCACCAAGATATATGGTATCCCAGCCATGTATTTCAAAAATATCAGCAACCATTTTACCGCCTATCTGGTGTGGTTCATCCTCCACAGATGAGATAACAACTCTCTTGTTGACGCTCTCTCCAATCGGCAGATGTGGAGACATCTGATTCATAAGGCTCTCTGTTATTAATGTTGCCATGTGTTCTGCTGCAACTGTTATTTTATTATACTCCCACAACTCTCCCACAGAGTATAGAGACCTTTGAAGTAAATTTTGGTACAGCGTTTTAATATCAAACTGGTTTGAAATCAACTGATTTACAATGTTATAACAAGGTATCCGCTTTCCTTGAATGAGATTAGTAAAATACTGTTCATATCTGCCTTGATCTATTAGGCTGTTTTCGGCTCTATCTGTCATAAAAACACCTCTTTGCTGCTTGTAGTGTAATTTAAATTAGTTAGCTGCCCATTCTTCATTCTAAACTATCTCTATCTCTTCTTGTGTAAGCTCGTAAAGCTCATACACCATAACATCAATTTCTCTGTCTGTGCTCTCAATGATTGGATTGCATCTATATTTCAAAAACCCTGAACCCCTTATTTCCAAAGCAGTAG
>CAZIJN010000039.1:0-33700 GCA_964539635.1 uncultured Desulfobacterales bacterium
GCTATAAGGCATTTTTGGCAGAATTTTCCTAAAAAAATAACAATCAATAATGGAAATATAAAGATTGGGCTTTGGCCAGAAGAAGGTTATTACCCATATTGTGCTTCAAAAGATTTTCCAGATGCTCAATATGACAGTTATTGTCGTAAAGCTGGTAAAGATGGGGAAAGCTACCTTTTCGATGCTGGAAGACATAAAACATACGAAATTGGAATCAGATTTTACGGAGGAGAATATGATAATAAAACTCCATTGATGTCTGCCTCACTTGAATATCCTCTTGCTGCTATAGCTCCTCCAGAATGGTATTCTCAATCATTTGCACTTGGTGTTGTTGCACCCGCCAATGTAAAATCAGATGACAGCGAAATATCTGAAGCGATTCAAAGGTTTGAACAACGTAATAGTGCAATGGTGTATGAAGAAGATTCAGATAATGGACTGACTATATTGAATTTAAAAACAACACCTTCACCACATTGGGAACATACTCTGCAAAATAGATTTTATAACTGGATGAATTTTGGTGATTTATTATGGTCAGGACAAAGCCCTTCAGCACTGCATTATGACTGGACATATATAATGTTATTACATTACATTAGAACTGGTAAGAGAAACTTTTTTGATGCAGGAGTTGAGATGGCTAAGCATAGATATGATATTGATCAATATCATGGAGAACGTTACAATCTAAATTCAAGCGGCTCTTCTACCAAATGGATAAACTATATGGCTTTTTATGAGTCAAGCGGACATGCTGATCCATGTTTACACCCTTCTCACCCATCTAAAGTATCTGCAAATAGTCATACATGGAATGGGGGATTGTTATTATATTACCTTTTAACAGGTGACCAAAAAGCTATTGAAGCTGCAGAGGAAAATGTTAAAGCAGCTATGAACCATTATGGTACTGAAGGATTATTTAGTGCAGAAACACAAAAGCCTGCTCAACATGAGACAAGGATGGAAACTTGGCCGATTTTAAACCTAATAAACATGTATAGAATTTCTGGAAATAAGGAGCAGCTTAGAGTCGCAAAAAACATTGCAAAAAATAGGCTGCTTGTTAGAGAGAAAGCTGCTGGAGGACAAGGATATTTTGGCTCTGGAGATGGTAATGAAATCAGTGACAAAACACAATCCAGTGTAATGTGGATGTATGCTATAGAAGCAATGATTAACATTCATTATGAAACTGAAGATGAGGAGTTAAAAGAGCTGCTTATAAGAATGGCAGAATTTACAAAAGAAAATCTTATTTTTGGCGGTGAATTTAATCAAGAAGGAAAATATCTTCCAATTCAAAATAATTGGGTATGGCATAAAAACGATCCTGATGGAATGCAAAAGTATTCATCTGTTATAGGAAAATCTATTGGTGAATTAGAAGAAAATTTTTATGACATTAAAAAATATTATGACTCTTCTACTGCTCAAGCAACTCTTTGGGCTGATTTATTTACTTATGTATTTTTTTTAACAGGTGATATAGATTATTTTACTCAAGCTCGTAAATGTTTTAAAGATGCAATGTTTTACTATGCTGCTGGAGGTAGAAATTTAACTACAAAAGAGGGGAAAATAGTTTTAAACAGCGGTTATTTAAATACTGATAGTAGGTCAAAAATAAGCTTTATTGATGGTATGTTTCCAAATAGCCATACTAAAATTCATGGCTGGCTGGGAAGAACAAATCAGTTTTATTTATTTATGGAATGGGTAGTTCCGGAAGAAGGTATAACATTAAACTGGGCTCTCTGAGCTTTTTTGGACTCATTAAATTAGTTATATGCATGATTTGTTATAAAACAATTTAATTTTAACCTTTTAATATAATAAGGACTTAATTTATTATGATAGAACTAAAAAAACAAGTTGTTATTTTAATGGTGTTTTTAATAAATTTTAATTTTATGTTATCTCAAAGTGAAGCTAATAATAAAATTAAAGTACACCCAAGAAATATAAAGCTATTGAAGCAAGGAGTTTTAAAAAAAATCCCAGAATATTTTCCTGAAATTCCAAGAATAACAGCTACTGAAGCCTTATATCTTTATAATACTCGGAAAGCTTTATTTTTATACATTGCCTATGAAGATTTAAATCTCATTGTAGGAGGAATACATCTCACTGAAGGGCAGGTTAATAAAATTAATCTCAATAAATTATCCTTAAATAAAGGACAAATAATCGTAACTTATTGACAATGAGGACCTGGAGAGGGTGCTAGTGCCCGTGCGGCACATTTTATAAAATATAAAAAAGGTTTTAGAAGGCAAGTTTTTACTGTTTATGGTGGGTCTCATGAAATGAGTCTGGTTGGTTTTCCTTTTTATAAACAGAATTATTATAGGTAAAAATTTTATTAAAGAATGTTTTCTGACATTAAAACCATATTAAAACATTCATCCATCTATGGATTCTCTACGGTTCTTATTAAGGGAATAGGCTTTTTTATGATTCCAGTATATACTGCCTATCTTTCTCCATCTGATTACGGGATTCTTGAGTTAATGGATCTTACGATGAACATTATTTCATTAATTATAGGTATGAGATTGGGGGCGGGTATTATAAGATTTTATTGTAAATATGAAACCTTAAGTGATAGGGATGAATTGTTTTCGACGGCTTTGCTTTTTGTTGTAGGATTTACAGTAATCATTGTGATACTTCTTCAAATATATACCGAATATTTTGCTATCTGGATACTGGGAAATAAATCATTTTATAAATATTTTGAAATAATTTTTTTTGCTTTAGGATTTCAAATTCTTACAGTCATTCCAGAAAGTATTTTGTTAGCTGAAAAGAAATCAGCAATTTATTCATTGCTTAATATAATAACTTTTATATCGAATATATCTCTTAACATTCTTTTTCTCGTTGTTATTAAAATAGGGGTTTTAGGTCTTTTACTCAGCATTTTGATCACTAAAGTTGTTAATGTTATTGTATTATTAGTTTTATTTAGAAAGCGAATTTCCCTTAGATTTTCGTTTTCTAAACTTTTAGAAATGCTAAGATTTACTCTTCCCCTTGTTCCTGCATCTCTTTTTATGTTTGCTATGCACTATTCAGATAGATTTTTTATCCAAAAATTTTGCGATCTTAATGAATTAGGTCTTTATTCACTTGGATATAAATTTGGTATGATAATTTCTGTTATTATATCTGAACCTTTTTTCAGGATATGGAATACAAAACAATTCGAACTTGCAAAAGAAGAAAATGGGCATTCAAAAATAGGGCTTTTTTTTACGTATTATAGTCTTCTTGTAATTACTGCTGCTTTAGCAATCAGTGTATTTATTAGAGAAACTATTATTATAATGGCACCTTCAGAATATTCTGGTGCAGCCTCTGTGGTTGCAGCTATTAGTATTTCATACGTAATGTACGGTATAGCTAATTTTTTTAATTTAGGTATGATGGTAACTTATAGAACTAAAAATCTTGCATATATTCAAATTAGCGTTGCTATATTCAATATTATAACAAGTTTTTTCTTTATCCAGAAATGGGGGGTTAATGGTGCTGTTATTGCTACATTCCTTAGTTTTTTATTATTAGCAGTAATTTCACTTGTTGTATCTCAATATCTATATCCAATAAAAATTGAATATATAAGAATCACCTCTCTTATATTACTCTATTGTTTGTTATTATACATTTCAAATTTTATAACCTTTGCTCTTGTTTACTCCTTGATTTTAAAAACCTTACTTTTTTTAAGTTTCCCAGTGATATTATATTTTACAGGCTTTTTCTCACCTCAAGAGTTATCAAAATTAAAAGAGCTAAGTTTGCTTCTTGTTTTGTTAATCAGAAAAAAATTATTATTAAAAGGAGAATAGATATTAGTAACAGCCTTACCATATTAACATTTCATAGAGTCATTAGAGAGCATGAATCTTATTTCATACCGCCAATGGCTATATGTGAAAAAAGTTTTGCAACTCTTATAAAAAATTTATTTTGCCTTGGTAATATTGTCAACTTATCTGAAGCTATTGAAAGTGTGAAGAACGGTTCATTAAAAGGGAATAATTTTGCAATAACCTTTGATGATGGGTACTTGGATAATTATACCATTGCATGTGATATTCTATCCAAAATTGGCGTACCTGCAACTTTTTTCATACCTTTTCGTCAAATTGATGAAAGGAGTGTTTTTTGGTGGGACTATATTTTTTCAGTTATACAAAAAGATAAGACACATTTTGTTGACTGGATTATTCAAGAAAATATTCAAAGAGATGGGATTAAAAATATTTCTATTAACTGTAAAAGAAGTGATAATATCTCTTTTTTTTCAAGAAGAATTGTACAATTTTTCAACAGCTTAGATAATAATACAAGGCTCCAATTGTTAGATAAAATAAGAAAAGAATTTGGAGAATATTGTGGTACAAGGCTTTTGATGAACTGGAATGAGATTAGGACTTTAAAAAATAAGGGGTTTGAAATTGGTTCACATACTGTATCACATATACCTTTGACAGACCTTTCCGATTCTCAGGCTGAGTTTGAAATAAAAGAATCAAAAAAACTATTATCAAAAAAAATTAATGCTGATGTTATGGGTTTCTGTTATCCAAGAGGTTCTTTTTCATCTAAACACTCTGAAATGGTAGAAGATAACAAATATTTATATGCTGTTACTACACAATTTGGCCGCAACTCTTACGCTAAAGAACTAAATCCATATAAACTTAGTCGCTGGAGTATCTCAGATTATCCTGATGTCAGAAATATGTTTGCTTCTTTTTTTCATACTATTGAGCTGTCTGGTATTTTTGACAATTTCCTTTTAAAAAGGCGTGTTGCATAAATTGGCTATTAAACCTTTAATATTTATTGCCTTTGTAATAACTGCTTTTTTCGCATCTATTTTAATAAATCCGTTTATAGGTCTTTGTGGATATCTTTTGTCCTATAATCTAAATCCTACGGGATTTTGGTGGGGGCAGCAAATCCCCGATATTTTTCAAAGATACTCTATGTTTTTTGCTATAGCATGTATTACAGGAATGTTGTTTCATTGGTCAAAGTTAAGATATCGGAGATTTCTTGATACACAAGAGATATTGTTGATAGCTTTTATCTGCATTATCTGGATGTCAACATTTATTGGAATATCCACTCCTGAACTTGGCCACAATACAATGAAAATGACAAAAATATTTATCATACTTTTTTTAGCATCACACATTATAACAAACATTAAATATTATAATATTGTAGTTTGGGTTTATATTGCAGCTTCGCTTTACAGCGGCTTTGAGATATTTTCATCTTCTAACTTATCTTTCAGTGATGGAAGATTGCAAAGCGGCGTGGGAGGCTCTGATTTTAGCGAAGGCAATTTTTTAGCTGCACATTATCTAATGGTATCACCATGGATTGGCATCAATTTCATAAAGGGAGATTGGAAGATTAAGCTCTTTTGTGCTATTTCAGCTGCTTTTATAGTAAATACTTTAATTCTTATCCAATCTCGAGGTTCTTTTCTTGGTATAGCAGTTGGAATAATGGCAACACTGGTTATCGGAGGTAGCAAATACAGAAAAAAAATAATTTTCCTCCTGTTAATAGGTATTATGGGGTTCTTTTATTTATCAGACAAATCTTTTTGGACCAGAATGGATACTATAGAAACAAAAGAGGAGACTATGGATTCTTCTGCGTCAGGTCGGGTTGAGGCATGGCGTGCTGCAATTGAGATGTTTTCAGATCATCCATTTGGAGTTGGTGAAGGGAATTTTAAAACTCTTATTGGAAATTATAACCCTGAAGCTGCTGGACGAGATACTCATAATACTTTTTTTAGATGTATAGCAGAGCTTGGCATGTTCGGTATTACCATAATGCTTTTTATGATTTATAATGCTTTTAAAATTTTATCACAAATAAAGAATAGCTTGGATATAAACAGCTTAATAGGACATGAATATGCTCTACATATATTAGCTTTACAGATAAGTTTAATAATGTATCTTGTTACAACGTTATTTTTAAGCCATACATACGTTGAAGAGTTTTATTGGCTATTGATGTTTCCTCTATTTTTAAAACGTTGTTATGAAAATGAAGCCTAAAAAAAACAATATCTGCATTATTTCGCCTTTTCCACCTCCATTTGGCGGAATGGCTGTTCAAGCGGAAAAGTTAGTTATGCTTTTACAAGAAAATGGATATGAAGTTATTAAAGTCCATACAAATGTTGATTTCCCAAAAACATTGAGTTTTTTAAAAAAAGTACCTTTTATTAGAACTATTATTCGTCAATTAATCTTCCTTTTAAAATTAAATTCAACTTTACCAAATGTTCAATGTATATATTTTTTAACTGGATTTGAAAATTTCTTTTTTTGGGTAACATATCCTGCTTTAATTTTGATGCTTATTAAGAGAAAACGGGTAATATTGAGTGCAAGAGGTGGAGGCGCAAGGCTCTTTTTTAGAAAATATGGATTCTTTATTAAACCAGTTATCAAACATCTAAATGCAGTTACAGTACCATCTGGTTTTCTAAAAGCAGCTTTTAAAGAAGAATTAAATATAGATACTACTATTATTCCTAATATTGTAGATTTAAAACAATTTCTATTTGTAAAGAGAAATGAATTTTGTCCTAAATTTATTGTTACTCGTTCACTTGAAGATATTTATGACCTGCCAACAGTAATTAAGGCGTTTTCTTTTGTAAAAAAGAGATATCCCGAAGCGATATTAGGAGTTGTTGGTGATGGTAGTTTAAAGCCTATACTAAAAAAGCTTGTTAAGGAATTGGATATTCAAAATAGTGTCATGTTTTACGGAGAGATACCTCATAAAGATATCTATGAGATTTATAATCAGTATGATATTTTTCTTAATGCCTCAAAAGTAGATAATTTACCAGGAGCTATTTTAGAAGCTTTTGCAGCAGGACTGCCTGTGGTATCAACAAGTTCAGGTGGAATCCCATATATGGTTGTCCATCAAGAAAATGGTTTATTATCAGAAATAGAAGATTATGAATCTCTTGCTATAAATGCAATTAAGATCATAGAAAACAACGAACTTGGAAAAACTTTGGCAATGAATGGCTATTTAGAATTACAAAAATATACATGGTCTCATATTAAATCAATTTTAATCCCTATTCTCTTGCCTTATGAATAATAAAGTTAATGTATTTATAACTGTAGATACGGAACATAGTATTGGTGGTGCTTTTCATAACCTAAACTTAAAGCCTGTAGGAAATCAGAAGCGTATTTATGGTAAAGTCGGCAATAAGGAATATGGTATTCCTTTAATAATGGATATAGCAGATCATTATAATCTTAAGGTTGTTTTTTTTGTTGAGGTACTTAATAAATATTATTTTGGAGAAGAAGAGACAAGGGAAGTTTGTGAATATATTTTTAAAAGAGGACATGAAGTACAGCTTCATCTCCACCCGAACTATTTGAATTTCACTGAACAAAATCCTGCAAATTTAAAGTATAAAGATAATTTGTTTTTATACAGCCTTGATGAACAAACAAGACTTCTTAAAGAAGGGCGGGATATACTTCAAAGATACGGGATAAAAAATGTTCGAGCATTTAGGGCAGGAAACTATGGATTTAATAGAGCTACCCTTAATGCTCTGAAAAAAAATAACTTTCTATTTGACAGCTCATATAACTATGCTTTTTTAAAATCAACTCAAGGTTTTGAAAATATGGTCATTAATGATGCTAAACTGATTGATGGTATTTACGAATTCCCAATTACAAACTTTATTCAAAATTTACCGTTCAAATTAAAAAAACCAAAACCTCTTGATATAAACGGCGTAAATGATGAAGAGATTATTTTAACACTTGATTGGGCAAATAAGACAGGTTTGATTAATCATATTACTATTATACTGCATTCTTTTAGTTTTTTAGAACCATTGGATGTACAGTATTATAAAGTCAAAATAAGATACTACGTTATTCGTAGATTTGAACGATTATGTAAATTTCTATTTGAACATAGAAAAAACTTCAATGTTACTGGTTTTAATGATTTAGATACTAATTCGCTTGTTGTGAAAGAGAGTAAATCCTCTTTTTTTAAAATGGCTAAAATTAGTTCATTAAAACGTTTAAGCCAGCAAATGATACACCGAATAGTTTGATAATGCTTATAAAATTGATAGTTATAACTAACAATGAGAGGATAAATGGATAGCAAAAAATTTAATATTGATCTTATTGATGCTGGTTTTATCTAATATAAATGCTTGACATTATAATTATTTTTACTATTCAATATAATTTTATAAAAAATAATATAATTTATCTAACAAGGGTTTTATAACATTACTCATAAAGGATCAGAGTGAGTTTCTAAAGGTCATTTAAGTTATGGAGAAAAAGAATATACTTCATTTATTACAAAGGTTTAGGGTGGGCGGTAAAGAGGAAGTTGTTAAAAATTTAATGCTTGCCCCATCTCAAACTTATATTCCTCATGCTTGTGTGCTACAAAAAATTGGATTTATGGCTGAACAGGTTATTAGTAGTGGATTAAAAGTACATTTTATAGATATGTCGAATAGAAGTAAGCGTTTTCAAAATTTAATATCGCTATATACATTAATAAAAAAGCATCATTTTAAAGCAATTTTTTGTCATGATATTTCTTCATGGTATTATGGTGTCATGCTTTCTTTTTTCTTTAAGAATATCAAGATAATTCATGTCCGTCACAGTTTCCTTGAAAAAGAAGATAGGAAAGTAATTTTTTTAACAAGACTTCTTGCGTATTTTTCATTTAAAATAGTAGTTGTTTCTTCTGCTATTAAAGATGATATTATTTTAAAAGAAAAAGCATCTTTGGATAAGACAACTGTTATTTACAATGGTATTGATATTGCCAGATATAATAATCTTCACATGAAACTGCATAATAGAGATAAATTTAAAATACCTCATAATATGTTTGTAACAGGAACGATATCAAGATTTTTTAAAGTTAAAAATATTGAGTCGCAAATCGAAATGGTTGAAAAGCTAAGTAAAAAAATACCTAATTATCTTCATATCATAGTTGCACCGATGTCAGATTATGGAGAAGCTATTAAACAAGACGTATTTAAAAGAAAACTTGAAAAACACATTATTTTTTTAGGTTTTATAAAAAACATTCCTGAAGTCTTAAGCGTTTTTGATGTTTTTATTTTAACTTCATTTTCCGAGGGAACCCCTATTGTTCTACTTGAAGCTATGGCTTCAAGATGCCCTATTGTGGCAAGTTCTGTTGGTGGAAATATTAAATTAATTAGCCATATGGAAAATGGATTATTATATAATGTTGACAATGTAGACGAACTCTGTGCTTCTGTTTTACTCCTTAATAAAAATGATAAAATAAAACAAAAACTAACTGCATCTGCTTATAAAAAAGTGTGCTTTGAGTTCGATTTTGAAAAGATGACTAAGGCTTATGAAAGACTTGTGTGATATATATTTGTGAATACAAATTACATTTTAAGGAGTTGGATTGCCATGGGAATAACAAACTTTATTAATATCTGGAAAGATCAATCAGATGAATTTCAAAAAATATCTGGCAAAAATAAGCTTCGACAATTATTAGAAATTTTTTATTACAATAGAATTCATGGATTCTCGCCCAGCAGTTATTATCAAATTCCTCTATTCTCTGAATTTTCTAAACGCCCCTTAATTTCCGACAAATCTTACCACATTCTCGAAAGACGTTTGAATCCGAGAAAAACTGGTGTTATATCTTTTGATAAGTGGGTTCAATCATGCTTTTGGAAAGCCAATAATTTACCACATGCAAATACTTTAGGATTTATTAAGGAAAATGTAGGGATTTTAAATGGTGAGCCAATAAAATCTACGGAAAAAGAATTGAGTTCATTTTTTTATGGTTCTAAATTTCCAATAGCAATGAAGCCTATTAATGGAGCTAACGGTACTGGCTTTGATATAGTCGATAATTATAATCTGGAAAATAAGATTTTAGTATTGCGTCAGAAGGGTGAACTCTCCTTAAAATCTTTTAAATCATATCTATTCAAAGATAAAAAAGGAACCGATGGTTTTATATTCCAAGAATATATCAACCAACATCCTGAATTAAATAGTTTTTTCTCAAACTCAGTAAATTCCTTGCGTGTTGTCACTCACATGGAGAATAATTGTAATTTTTCAGTAGATTGTGCTTTAATGAAATTTGGTGCAGGAAAATCAATTACTGATAATAATAATGAAGATGGAAGAATTTTTGCTTTTATGGATATAACAAACGGTTTTTTGCGAAAAGGATTTACAGGTTCCTTTTCACAATTCCCTATTGATCAACATCCTGACTCAAAATTACAAATTTCGGGGTATAGAATACCTTTTTGGAAGGAATGTTTAGAACTTGCGATAACCGCACATTCTCATTTGCCATTTTTGAGGCATATAGGCTGGGATATAGCCATTTCAATTGATGGACCATTAATTATAGAATTAAATTCTCTTCTCGCTATTTCTATATATCAAAAAGGTGGGAATGATTTGGTGGGAACAACTGCTTTTGGCAAGGCTTTTCGAGAGAAGGATTAGTTTAATTTCAAGGAGAAAAACTGATTGTATCAGATTTAGGGCTTAACGTAATGAGCTGAAATTATTAAGTTTAAAAATACTATAATTGTCGTTTCAGTTTCTTGACACATGCTGAAAATAGCCAAAAAAATGGGGCTTATATAGACAAAAATTACCAATCCCTAACCTGAACAAGTCATAACCGAAAATGCTTTCTGATTCTTTTGCTAAAACAGTATGAAAATCATAGATAAGACTCTAAATCCTTTATAAAATCAGAAAAAAGGAATATCAACTAACTCTCTTTCGTAGTGAGACTTATGATTTGGTTTATTAAAAAATATATTTTTTCAAACATTGTTATGAAAACAGTGCATTATGACCTATCAAAATTGCCTGATCAAGAACCTCCCACAGATGTTATTATTGATGGCAATCAACTTGATTGCCGAATAATCCAAGCATTGGATATTGAGATGACTTCTATGTTAGAACAAGCTTTTGCTCGGATGGATGCCAAACAGTCTTTTTCAATCTCAGATATTCATAAACGTCTTTCAGCAGGATATGTTTTTTCTGTAGGTATAATTCAAGATCATGTTGTAGGTTGGACATGGGGTGCTATAAACAAAGTATATTTTAGTGATTTTAACTGCACCATAAACCTTGAGGAAAAAGTTGCATTTTCCTATAATACTTTTATTGATAAGGATTATAGAGGTAAAAAAATTAATAATTATATACTAAATAATATATTGTTATATTTTAAACAAAAGCATTATAAAAAAATATGGTGTCTAATTTATCCATGGAATATAGCCTCAATAAAATCATATACTAATAATGGCTGGAAGCTAACAGGGGATTATCGTTTTATTAAGCTATTTGGCATGAATTTTCACTTTCCAAAAGGTTTATGATGTCAATAAAAATGCAATTTAATTCTGGTGAAAAAAAAGCTGTTGTTATTGTTATTAGTCTTAATCATACTGGTTTAGGTATAGCTAGAAATCTCTCATTAGATAAATCATTGTGTGTTATAGGATTTGTTAAACAGAAAAATTATGCCTGCCATTCAACATTTATCGATGAATATGTTGAAATTAATCCTGAAACAGATGAATATGGCACATTGGAATGGCTTGTTCGTAAAGGAGAAAAAGCAGAGTTAAAAGGTTTTATTTTTCCTACAAGCGAGACAGAAATTGAATTTTTATTAAAGCATGAAAATGTGCTATCCCAATATTACACGTTGAGTGTTCCTAATAAGACTGTCGCTGATTTGATTTTGGATAAGTTTTTATTTTATAACCTTTTAAAAAAACATGGCTTTAATACTCCAGAAACTTTACTTATTGATTCTATCAATTCAATTGAGAAACTTATTGACAATAATATCTTTCCTGCAGTTCTTAAACCTGCTTTTTCAGGGGACTGGAAAACTCAAAAAGCATATAAATATGTAGGCTCTAATAAAGCAGTTCTTGTTGAAACTAAAGATGTTGCAAAAGAGAAATATAAACTTTTTTCCATTCTTAATCGAAGATTAATTTTACAAAAAATGATCCGTTCAGAAGAGAAAGATATTTTTTCTTTCTGCTGTTATGCAGACAAAAACGGTAAGGTTCTCTGGGCTACTGTAACCCAAAAGATACTCCAGTATCCTTCAGGATTTGGAACAGCAATAATAAGCAAGGTTGTAAAAGATCATGAAATTTTTAATATGGGTAAAAGGCTTATTGAGGCAATTAAACTTAACGGTATTGCAGAAGTAGAAATTATGAGGGAATTAATTACTGGTAATTTAAATATTATTGAGATTAATACCAGACATTGGCAGCAGCATATTATTGCAACTAAAATTGGTTTAAACCTTTCATTGTTGGATTATTATTATAGAACAGGTAATAATAAGAAGGTTGAAGAAATATTAATTAATCACAAAACAGGCTCTTATCATAAAGGAATCTGGATTGATGATATAAGTTATTTGATACATTGTCTTAAAAAGAAATTTAATTATTCTGACTGCTGTTTTAATGAAATTGATTTAAAAAATACTATTTTTTCTGTCTTAAAATACAACGATCTTTCTCCTTTTTTAGTTTTAATAAAGGAAAAACTATTTTATTGATTTTTAAGGTATTTCTGTGACCATTGCAATTTTTTCAAGATTTTCTCCCCAGATATTAAGCGTTTTAAAAAGTTGTCATAACAAAGATATTGAAACTGTTTTTATCTGGATTGCCTCTCCTAATGACTCAAAGCCATCATCGCTATTTCTGCATAATCTGTGTTGTTTTCCTGATAAATTGCTTTTTACTGACGATGGTTTACTTAAAATTCAATCATTTTTGCACTGCTATAAAATCAAAGCTCTATTAACAATTAATGAGAATATTGCTAAATGGCTCGTCTCAAACAGAGCCTTGTTTTCTGATAATTGTAGATTACTTTTACCAGATGAAATGAATATTGAGACAGTGTTGTCAAAAACAAAACAAGTTATAGCAGCTCAAAATGCAGGATTACCTACACTTAATACATATTATATTTCAAAAGAACAAAACTCTTATAAAAATATACCTTTAAAATATTTTCCGCTATGCTTAAGACCATCATTACCAGGTTCAGTTTCGCCATCATTTAAAGTTCAAATTGTATTTAATAAAGAAGAATTAGATACTTTTATAAATAAAACAAAAGCAATAAAAAAATATATTATTGCCCAGCCGTTTTTGAATCTACCCAATATTGTTGTTCATGGTTCAAGAAAAATAGATGGTGATACCATAGGCTTTCAAGGTTTCCTTGTAGATAGGAAATTTGAAGGTCTGACATTAACCATAAAACCTTTTGAGCTGACAGAAGATTTTAAAAGAAAATGTATAAAATTTACAGAGTTGATGGAAATTAAAGGACCATATCATTTTGAGTTTTTATATGATGAAAAAACAGGAACGGCATGGTTTCTTGAATTAAATAACCGATTGGGTGGAACCACAGCAAAAGTCTTTTCTTTAGGTTATGATGAGCCTGGTTATTTGCTTAAATCCTATGGTTATGATGTTAATGTTTTAAAAAAATTAAAAAAAAGAACTGCTGTAAGTAAACTTGCTTTGATTAAATATTTTTATTATACATTGACCAATAAAATAACCACGCTTGATTATCCAGCCAACGAAAATAAACTAAAAAGAATATTTGAAACGCTCAAAGCCCTTATTTTTTACAAAGATGATATTTTAAGTCTTAACGATTTTAAAGGGGCAATTTCATTTTACATAAATAGTATCCTGCAAAAATTGAAATACTAACTTTATTGATAATTTCATAAGATTCTCAGGAATTTATAGAATCCTTTATATCCCTTCTAAAATTATTTTATACTTATCAGGAACTAAGCCACATGTGCGGAATCTGCGGAATATACCATATTGATAACAGACCTGTATCAGAAGAGACGGTTAATGCGATGAACAGCACCATGATTCATAGAGGTCCAGATGGATATGGTCTGTTTGTTGATCAAAATATCGGGCTTGGACACAGGCGGTTGAGCATTATCGATTTAGACAGCGGATCACAGCCTATGTCAAGCTCTGACGGTCAAATAACCATTGTCTTTAATGGCGAAATATATAACTTTATAGAGCTTAAAGAGCTGCTTCAATCTAAAGGTTATAGATTTTCTACAAAAAGCGATACAGAGACGATAATTTACTCTTATATGGAGTGGGGAGATGAGTTTGTAAAAAAACTTCGCGGCATGTTCGCTATTGCATTATGGGATAATAGTTTGAAAAAACTGCTGCTTGTCAGGGATAGAGTTGGTAAAAAACCTTTATACTATTTTTATGATGGTAAAACTTTGGCTTTTGCCTCTGAACTTAAAGCGATCTTAACGATTCCTGAAATTTCTAAAGAGATTAATTACAAAGCATTGGACAGCTATTTCAGCTTTGGTTATGTGCCGTCTCCTCTAACTATTTTCAGGCATATTAAAAAACTTGAACCAGCTCATTATGCAGTATGCAGCAATGGTGGATTTAAGATTAATGGGTATTGGGATTTGAATATGGATTCTTCTGATAACATTATGTCAGAAGAAGATGCTATTGGCGAATTGACCACTATTTTTGACGAATCTGTAAAATTAAGGCTTATTAGCGATGTTCCGCTTGGTGCGTTTTTAAGCGGCGGCGTTGATTCAAGTGCGGTTGTTGCTTCAATGGCAGGCATTATGGGAACATCTCCAGTAAAGACCTGCTCTATTGGATTTTCAGAAAAAAAATTTAATGAGCTTGCTTTTGCTGAAATAGTGTCGCAGCAGTATCGCACCGACCATAGAGAGAGTGTGGTAACTCCAGATGCTGTTGATATCATTCAAAAGATTGTTTGGCATTTTGATGAGCCATTTGCAGATTCATCAGCAATTCCAACTTGGTATGTCTCTAAAATAACAAGAGAAAATGTAACGGTTGCTCTTTCTGGAGATGGCGGAGATGAGAATTTTGCAGGTTATACCCAGCGGTACAGCATGAACAGATTTGAACATAATATTAGAGAAAAGATACCGCCTGTTCTTAGAAAATCAGTTCTTGCTCCTATTGCAGCAATATATCCAAGAGTTGACGCTCTGCCCCGCCCGTTAAGGCTGAAACATTTTTTGACCAATTTATCTCTGCCTATGGAAAGGGCATATTTTAGAGATATGTCATTCTATTTCACAGAAGATGCCAAAGAATTATTATATTCTCCAAACATGAAAAAAGAGTTGAAAGGATACTCATCTTTTGATGTGCTTAATCGTTTTTTTAAGAAAACAAGAACCTCTGATCCAGTCTCAAGAGTTCAGTATGTTGATATCAAAACATACATGACTGAAGATATTTTGGTAAAGGTTGACAGAATGAGTATGGCACACTCACTTGAAGTCAGGTCTCCTATTTTAGATCATAAGCTGATGGAATTTGCAGCAAAACTGCCTTCACGCTTAAAGTTGAATGGCAAAGAGTCCAAATATATTTTTAAGAAGATGAATGAAAAACGGCTGCCCCACGATATTTTATATCGTAAAAAGCAGGGATTTTCTGTTCCTCTTTCAGACTGGCTTAAAGGGAAGCTGAGACTTTTTGCAGAAGAGACACTTTTTAGTAAACAGTCTGGGGTTGGAGAGTTTGTTAATAAAGAATATGTGGAATTGCTTTGGAAAAGCCATTTAAAAGGATTTAATGACAATTCATCTAAAATATGGAATTTAATGATGTTTGAGTTGTGGAGAAAAAATTTTTTGTGATATCTGTTTAGAGTGATAAGATTGCTGAAGAATTGATATAAGGTTAAATGAAAATATAGAGGTTAAAAATGCACCAGAAAATTGTAAAACATATAATATTGCCGCTTCATGAAAAGATTTTAGGAAGAGATACATTTAAATCTCTTAAAAGACTGCAAAAAGAGCAGTATATGCCAAAAGAGAGACTTAAAGAGCTTCAATTTTTAAAACTAAAAGCTCTTCTTATACATGCAGAGCAGAACCTGCCCTTTTACACAAAGCGATTTGCAGATGCTGGTTTTTCTCCTCAAAAGATGCACTCAATTGATGATTTTAAGGTACTGCCGTTGCTCTCTAAAGCAGATATCCGCAAAAATCTTGACAGCATGAAGTGGAAAGATTCACCAGGGGGGCTGTATCGTTATAATACAGGAGGCTCTTCTGGCAGCCCTTTAGTTTTTTACTTTGACAGAAGACGCCAGTCTTATGATGCTGCTGCACGTGCTTTAACTCATCAGTGGTGGGATATTGATATTGGAGATAAGGAGTTATATCTTTGGGGGTCTCCTCTTGAAATCACAAAGCAGGACAGGCTGAAGGATTTTAGAGATATGATCACCAATGATCTTTTGATAAGTGCTTTTGAGATATCTTTGGAAAAGATACCTTATATTGTAAAAAGGATTAAAAAATTCAAGCCTAAATGTCTGTTCGGCTATCCAAGCACTGTATCTCTATTTTGTAAAATGGCTTCTGAGCTTGGATACAGATTAGATAAAGAGGGCATTAAGGTTATGTTTTCAACTGCTGAAGTGCTTTATGACCATCAGTGCAGCGTTATATCCTCTTTTTTTGGGGGCATACCTGTTGTAGATGCCTATGGAAGCAGAGAAGGAGGATTTGTATGCCATGAGTGCAGAGAGAGACGATATCATGTAATAGATTCAAACTATATTGTTGAGTATATTAAAGATGGAAAGCCGGCAGATATTGAGCAGAGCGGCGAAATTGTGCTGACCCATTTAGATGCATGGGGAATGCCTTTTATTAGATACCGCACAGGGGACATGGCTCGTCCTTCTGACGTGAAATGTTCGTGCGGTAGAACTTGGAGCACAATTGAAGATATACAGGGCAGAACTACCGATTTTATTGTAACTCCTGACGGCAGGTGGCAGCACGCATTATCTCTGATTTATGTGGTTAGAGATATTGAAGGCGTAGATGAGTTTAAGATTATTCAGAATCAGGCAGATGATGTTGAAGTTCTATTAAAGGTGCATGAAGAGATATATCCAGCAGATACAGGCAGAGAGCGTATTATAAAAGGGTTTCAAAAACGTATGGGCAGCAGCGTAAATGTTGCTGTCAAGATGGTTGATGATATTCCAAGAGATGCTTCAGGCAAGTATCGGTATGTGGTCTCAAAAGTTGGTAAAGAGAATTTGTGAAGGTTGATGCCGGCAGTTTCTAAATATGATTAGATTAAATGATAAAAACTAAACATTTTTTAATGCCGATATGTTTTATGCTGCTGATATTTATAGAATCTTCCATTCCTATGGACGACAGCCTTGATAACATAAAATTTTTAACCTCTCTTGATCCTGCCCTGCAAAATCTTCTGCACATTCCTCTTTATGGGACACTTGCTTTTTTATGGTGCAGGTCATTTGAAAAGAGCAGTTTCGGGATAAAAAAAATGGTTTTAACCAGCTTTTTTATCACTGTTTTATATGGCTGTTTTGATGAACTTCATCAGACTTTTGTTCCCGGCAGATATGGAGGCTTATTAGATATCTATCTTAATATTGCTGGTGCGATTTGCGGTATTTTTTTATTTTATATTTCCAAAAAAATTACCTTTCGTATTCACAATTTATGATTGTGTCTATTTTTTTTTGTTTTTTAAGATTCGTTATAGATATATAGCTTGCTAAAAAAAGTAAACCCTACCCAACACCCTAAACACCCAGTCAAAACATCTGTGATATCAGGAACTCTCTCTGGTAACAGAAACTGTCCAAGCACCATCAACCCTGCAACGCTGCATACTGAGACAAGCCATAAGCATATAAAAATTTTATTTGTGTAAGAGGTAAAAAGTGTTCCTCCTTTAATAAGATATGATAGTAAAAAACCATTTGGAACAAAAAAGAAGAGTATCCCCAAAATCTGCATAAATGCGTAATATACGCCATTTTTATAATAGGTATAAAATGGTATCAGACTAAAATTACTTAGATGTTCATTGATTATAGATTTGTCTGACACAAAGTCGTAAGGAAACCAATAGAGTAATAATACAATAATTGCCCAGATAGAAAAGTAGAAGATAGCTGTAAATATCAATTGGATAGACAATTGAGCGTTATCTGCCATATCTGTTTGGGAAGGGGACTGAGTGTTGGCAGGGCAGGGGCGGGAAGCAGTATCTCCTTCGGCACTATTGTCAGCCATGCCTATTCTGCCGATAAGAGAGCCTAAAGATGCTCCGATTAAAGCTGTTATAAGGTCAGTAATATCGCTTAATCTGCTGATTACAATAAGCTGGAGAGCTTTGATAATTAAGGCTGTAAAAAATATCGTAGCGGTTGAGATAAAACTTGAAAATTTTTCATACCTTACAAGAAAAAAAGCAGGGGGAATCCAAATTAAAGCATTTATCATAGTTGAATAGAGCTGAGGCAGTCTTGTTTCTGAACCTAAACCAAATGGGACAAAATTAATAAGACCGTCTTTCCATTTATGGTAGATATCTATGGGGTTTAGTGAGAGATCAAGCGGCATGATATTATAAATAAGGACAACAATAATATACGACCAAAAGAGATATTGATATTTAGATGAAAGAGAGTGTTTTTTGAAAAAACTTATTGCAGCATAAGTCAGCTCTTTTCCAAATATAAACCAGCAGCCAAATCCTATTCCTGCTCCTATTGTCTGGGCAGCAATATCATTAATTGAGGGTGTTCTTGATGCGAAAAAAATTTGAAGAAACTCTGCTGTCCAGCTTGTTGCAAGGCATATTGTAAAAATGGTGCAGGCTGTAAAGAGAGTTAGTGCAATTTTAGTATTTCGATAAAAAATCGCCATTCCCATAAAAGATGCTGGAACTCCAAGCAAGATATTAGTTAGCCAATCTATTTTTGAGATATCGCTGATTGAAATGAATTTAAGCTCTGAAAATTGAATCCAAGCATCTTTAAAAGGGATATGCTCAAGAGTAAAAGGGACTAAGCTGCCATAAATAATAAAAATAAGGTATAAGATAAACAGAGATGCTATTACTATTTCAGGCTTTCTGTCTTGCTGCGCAAGCATAATATTTTCAGCAGCGTCTATTGGGGCTTGAGTCTGGAGAGCTTGAGTTTGAAGAGTTTGATTCTGAAGAACTTGAGTATTAATAAAAGCTTCTTCAACATCTTTAATCTCTGTTATTCCCTCTTGAACGGTTTTTTCACGCTCTTCGGGAATAGGTTCGTCAATATGTTCATTAAAATTAGTTTGAATATCTATTTCAGAGATATCTTTTGGTCTAAAAGGCTCTTTTTCACTCTTTGTTTCAGGCATAAAAGATATTTTTGCACTTGGCATTGATTCGTGTGCAAAATTTTGTTTATTTTTATTCTCTCTGTTTTCTTTAGGCTCTTTTTCGTCTCTTTTATATGTAGAAGATTTAATATAAGATTTAGATTCCTTCTTCTCTTTTACAATCTTTTGTTCAGAGCCATCAGCCTCTGCTCTGCCCCGTAAAGAGTAATCTCGTCGTTCTGGTCTATATTTTATATCCCTGAAAGTTCTAATCCAAAATGCAATTAAGAGCATAAACAGAGGATCAGTAATTTCAGGTACATGCCCCTCTCCATCTAAATTTATCTGAAGGACCTCCATTGAACCTATCCATAACACCCCGATTGCAGTATATAGCAACCAATTTAATCCTAAACCTTCAAGAAACAGCATAAAACTACCAAACACAAAGATTTTTCTAAAAAAGACAATAGTATTAGTTAGAATATCGTTGTTCATCAAACCATGAAACGGCAGCCAGTTAAAATCGCTGTTATGAGATCCAAATCTAAATGGATATAGTGCATAGTGGCTCTGATAGATAAACAGAAGCACAACCAATACAGCTATTATTATTTTGGAAGGCAGCCTTTTAAGAAAAAACCATGCTATAAATGCAATAGCAGTTCCAATTAGAAGAGAGTACCCTATCTGTTTTGAGGCAATAATAATCTGTGATAAGAGCAATACGCCTACAAATACCAGCATTTGAAGCATAGAGACGTTTTCACGGCGTGCAGCACTTACAAGCTGGACAAATACAAGCCAGAAGGTTGTATATTTAAAGATGGAGACGTACGAATAACTTGGTTCTACAAATAGCGGGTTAAAGGATTTTTTTAAAGTAGCAATATCAAGTGCTGGTGTCATAGGAAGTGTCATATAGAGAGCAAGACAGCCGGCAAGCAGCATAGGGGCAGATGTCCATAACTCCTTTCCTCGCTGCCCGCCAAAAAAACGAAGACTTGTTGCTGTACCTGCAAAAGCACCAAATGCGCATCCAGCAGTATTTAATAGTGCATCTAAAAGACTTGGGACACGACTTTCAACAAAAAGCTGAGATATCTGCAATAGATAGGCAAATATAAAACCCAAAATGATAATCTGAATAGAGTGCAGGAAAAAACGGAGCGGAGTATGAAATGATCTTGCACCTACAAAACCAAAAGGGATAAACATAAAGATGTTTGATGCCATATCTGGTATGTTGGTCAGAACAATTTCAAGCAGCAGAGTTCTAAATTCTGTCATGGATGTCTGCAAATCCTTAAACTCAAAAGGATAGAGATGCCCATAAGCAATTAGAAATCCAATAACAAGAAATATTTTAAATGTAGTTGATTTTATATTAAAATTTAACAATGTTATGCCTTTAAAAGAGTTATATTTTTAGTAGATTTTATAGATTAAGTTAAAGATTTTGTGTGAAAAATCAATACATCATATAAATCATATAAATAAATAAAATACGCATCAGCGTGTATTCTGTAAATAATAAATTTTGCCTGTAACCGTAAGGAGTTTTATTTGCAATGCCTTTACTTAATTTGGATCAAACTCAAGACCTTGAAAATTTTCTCTTAAAAATACCGCTCTTCTCCTCTATTCCCATATCTCATATTCATGAAATAGCAGATAAATTTCAATATACATCTTATAAAAAAGGAGATGTTATATGTTATGAAGGTGAACCAGGAGACGCAATGTATATTATCAGAAGCGGAGTTATCACTATACATGCAACGGTTGATAATAGAGAGATTTATCTTGCAGAGTTGAGAAGAGGAGATTTTTTTGGAGAGATGGCACTATTATCTGACAGCCCCAGAAATGCGACAGCACGGGTGCTTATTGATGCCATGATCTACTATATCTGCAGAGAGGATTTTGAATATCTGCTTATGCAAAATAAGAGCATAGGTCTTTACCTGAGCAGATATTATGCAAGACTCATTACATCGTCTGGTGATGAGTCGAAAAAAGGAGGAATGTTCTGCAAAGGAGAAATCTCTCCTCCAAGACCTCTTTTTTATGCTGTATCTGCAACAGATTCTGGTTTAGGTCTGAACCATTTTCTCTATTCAGTATCATTTCACATCTCAACAGAATCGGCAAAAAAGGTTTTGATTGTAGAGCCTCAGCATGAGCTTAGAAATATAATGAATAAATTGGGTTTGATTGATATATCATGCCCAGATAACACTCTATTTGATCTTCTTCCAGCAGGTGTCTATAAACCAGGCGATTTTCATTGGTTTTACCACTCTTCAGGCTTTAGAGTGCTTCAGGTCAACAAGGGTTTTTCTGAGTGTCTATCAGAGAGTTTATCCAATTTAATGGAGGGGTTAAGAGATCATTTTGATCTTATCTTTTTTGCACTTTCTCATCAATTTAATGCTCTTGAGAGGCTTTTAGTAAGGCTTTGCGACAAAAACTTAGTTTTAATTAATAACACACGAGAAGCTCTACCTTTGGTGAGAAAGAGGCTTGATCGGATTGAGATGATTACAGGACCCGGACTTGATCGGGTGAGGGTAGGGGTGAGCCATTTAAGAGGAGAGAAAGGAGTTGCCCGTCAAGAACTCAAACAGCTTTTAAATCTATCTGAAATACCCCCTGTGTGGGTAGATCGTTCAGATACCGCATATCAAGACTCTATTGATACAGAAAAAAGATTTCCCATCAAAGGTTCGCGGGCAGTAGCAAGAGAGATTGCAGGCATCAGAGTCGGGTTGGCGCTTGGTGCTGGTGCTGCAAGAGGCTGGGCGCATATCGGTGTTTTAAAAGTTTTAGAAGATGAGAAAATTCCTATTGATATGATCTCTGGTGCAAGCATGGGAGCTTTAGTAGGAGGAATATATGCTGCAAAACCTTGTGTGTCCCATTTAAAGCAATACACTATTGATCTGTTTCCATCTAAGAAAGCAGCTCGAAAAAAGATATTTGATTATGTTCTGCCTTTTCAAGGAGTTCTAAAAGGTCAAAAGGCTATGCAGTTAGTTGCTGATGCTGCTGATAATGCAGATTTTTTGGATCTTCAGATACCAGCTTTTTTTGTAGGGGTTGATATTCTAAGTGGTGAAGAGGTGCTTATGGATAGAGGAGATATCAGCCACGCTATAAGGGCGAGCATCTCAATACCTGGTATTTTCCAGCCGTTTCGATATAATGGACGCTGGATAGTTGATGGAGGGCTTTTAAATCCAGTGCCTGTAGATTGCCTTATTCAAAAAGGTGCTGACAAAGTAATTGCTGTATGTGTGGAAAAATCAAATCAGATGGGTGGTTCATCAGATAAGCCCCCGAGTATTATGAGCGTTATTTCAAAAACAATCGGCATTGTGCATGGCAGAGCAATAGGAAGATTTGCCGAACAGTCAGATATTGTTATATATCCTGATGTTCAAGGGTTTGCTTGGGACGATTTTCATAAAGGAGAAATCTTGATGCAGCGAGGAGTTGATGCTGCAAGAGAGAGGCTTGAGGAGATACGAAATTTGGTATCAATTTAAGTCAGAAGAGTTAATAAACAATCAACTTAACTGTTTAATTGTTTTATATTAAAAATAGTGGTAATCGTTAATTTAAAATTTAAACATTATTTTATCCCTAATGGAAATCAGAAATAGCAGAGTAATAATAGATGAGCCTAAAACAGTTTAAAAGACAATTTATTAAAAGATTGCCCAAATTTATTAGAGCAAAGGTTATGAGGCACCTCTTTCCCCCTCTAAGCCTTACTCTTGATAACATTATTTTCAAACCAGCAGAGACATTTGATGACTATATTAAATCCTTTAGGCTTGTTCATGATGTCTATGTTGACTCTGGATATATTGAACCATCTCCTTCAGCATTAAGGATTATTCCCCACCACTCTCATGCAGATTCTAAAGTTTTCCTTGGTATGTATTGGAATGGAGAGCAGCAGATACCTATCTATAGTATCAGCATATTTCCAGATTCAAAAGAGTATGGGCTGCCTATGGATCTTGCTTTTAAAGATGAACTGGATAAGTTAAGAGAACAAGGGAGAACCCTTGCAGAAGTAGGATGTCTTGCGTCTGAACCTTTTTTTCGTAAAAATGATATGAATATTCCTATGTTAGGAAATCGTATTCTTCAACTCTATGCCAGAGAACATTTAGACGCTGACGATCTTGTGATAACTGTACATCCTAAATTTCAGTGGCTTTATGAAGATATTTTACTTTTTGAGAAGATAGGGCAGATTAAAGAGTATGCTTATGTTAAAAACAATCCTGCAGTAGCAATGCGGTTGAACTTACGTACATTTCAAGAGAAATATCTTAGACTTTACGGTAAAAAGCCGATAGAAAAAAATCTCCACCACTTCTTTTTTGTCGGTCGGTCTGAATCAACATATCTTCCATCTAAAGAGAGTGCTGATGCACGAGAGCTGTTTAATAATCTGGCTTTCTATTATCTAACTATTCAAAATCGTGGGTGATATTTTTTATCAAGATCAATCATTAAGAATTGTAAAAGCTCTTTATGGTATTTGTACATATATTCTTCAATGGTCCGCCAAGATGTAGCATATGGAGTCCTTTTACCATGATATTCAACAGGTTCACCTATCTGAGAAAAAACGAAACCAAATTTATAAAGAGCATGAAACAGCTTATCTTCTGTAATCATGTACATGTGGGTAATACCAAGCTCTTTACATTTATGATATACGGCACGATATAGACCTAATATAATAGCAGGACGCTTTCTTTTTTCATTTGCATGATGTTCCTTGTCAGCAACCCCGCCTTGTGATTGTGGCAAATACGATTCAACACCGTATATCCCATCTTCAGGTCTGCGTCTTAAAATTTTTGCAACTGCAAGGCGAGATATCTCTGTAATTTTTTCAGGAGCTGGTTTATCAGGAAAATTAGTTATTTCAGAAGCATGTTCTATGGGAAAACCTTTGTCAGAATTCATGATCATTCTAACTGTGCCGATAACTTCATCGTCTTCATTCATTGAAACAAAATGTATTGAATGTGGATCGTATATGTCTTTTTCAAGTTTATTAGGAAAATCATCAGGATTTTCAAAACCGAACTCCAAAGCATATACTTCATACCTTAAACGATATATTTTGTCCAAAGCTTCTGGTTTGGCTTCTCCAAACGTGAATCTATCGTATTTTAGCATGTTATGCACCTAATAGTATTAGTATTTATTACGGAAATATATAAATTAGTTTAGAAATGAAATCAATCGTGGTATGGCAGTTATTTAAAGTCAGATTTAGTGAAAAAATTAAGATATCAGTTTTTATATTCAATCATTACTATAAGTCAAGGGAAATGAAATGTTGAATTATATTTATAAATGAGGAATTTTAAATGAATACAAAATTTCTAATTGAAAAGTTACAACAGTACAATATTTTTTCTGAAAAAGAGTACACAAAAGAGGCTTTTTCAAGAAATATAGGTATTTTTACAGAAGATGAGCAGAAAACTCTTTTTAAGTCTAAGGTGGCTATTCCTGGTATGGGGGGAGTTGGGGGAGCTCATTTTATGACTATGGTTAGAACTGGTGTTAGTAGATTCAATATTTCAGATTTTGATATTTATGAGCCAGTAAACATCAATCGTCAATTTGGTGCAAGAATTCCAGATTTCGGACGCTCTAAAATGGCGGTAATGAAAGAACAGGCACTTAGCGTTAATCCTTTTATTGAAATAAATGAATTTCCAGAAGGCATCAATGAAAACAATATTGACTCTTTCCTTGATGGAGTAGATGTTGTTCTTGACTCTCTTGACTTTTTTGCCTTTGATACAAGACGTATGTTATTTAACCGCTCAAGGGAAAAAGGCATTTATGTGATAACAGCGGGACCTCTCGGGTTTAGCTCTGCAATGCTGATTTTTGCACCTGACAAAGGTATGAGTTTTGATGAATATTTTAATATTGTAAAAGGTATGAAACCTGAAGAGCAATATCTTGCTTTTGCCATCGGTCTTGCCCCTCGCGCCCTTCAGTTTAAATATATGGATACGTCTAAAGTAAATCTTAAATCACGTAAAGGACCGTCATTAAATATAGGATGCCAGCTCTGTTCAGCAATGGCAGGAACAGAGGCGGTAAGAATTATACTTAAACGAGGAGTTATAAAACCAGTGCCTTATTATTTTCAGTTTGACCCTTATATGCAGAAATATTGCAAAGGAAAACTTTTGATGGGAAATAGGAATCCTTTGCAAAGACTTAAAGCTCATATTGTAAAATATATGCTGAAAAAAAATGAAAAACTGATAAATTTGGGACGTATACAACCTGAGATTCCAAATATTAAACGTGAGGCAGATGGAAATATTGTAATTTCTAAAGAGATTATTGATTACATTATCAAGGCTGGTATTCAGGCTCCTTCAGGAGACAATGCTCAACCATGGAGTTTCTCTTACCGGGATAACCAGATTACTCTTTATTTAGATAAAAATGCTGACCAATCTTTTTTTAATCTTAATCAGATTGCATCTGTCATATCTTGCGGAGCTGTAATTGAGAATATTACAATCGCAGGAACCTTATTTGGACTGGAAGCAGCTATAGATTACTGTTTTAATTCTGAGGATAAACGCTATAATAAAATTGCAACTATAAACTTTTCAGAAAATAGTAATTTATCCAAAGATTCACTGGCTGATTATATATGGAAGCGTGAGACAAACAGAAAGTTATATAAAAAAGAGACCGTTTCCTCTTCACTGATTTTTAAATTGAGAACATCTATTCAAAATATTGCTGGTACTGAGATTCATTTTATTACAGAAAGAGCAATGCTTGAACAGACTGCACAGATTGTAAGTAAAGCAGACAAAATAAGAACAGAAAATAGATATCTACATGAACATCTGTTCAGCATGATACGCTTCAGTTTAAAAGAGGCTATGGAAAAGAGAGATGGTTTTTATATAAAAAACCTTGAGGCAGGTGTTGCCGGCGAATTATTTCTAAAATCAACAAAATCATGGACTGCAATGAAGATTGCAAATAAATTAGGTTTAGGGAAAATAGTTGCTCAGGCTGCACAAAAAGGAATCATAAACTCTTCCGGTGTTGCTCTTATTACTACAAAGGGAAGAACAGAGGAGGATTTTATAAATGGCGGTCGTGCGCTTGAACGTATATGGTTAACTATGACTCAGGCGGGATATAAAATACAGCCTATGACAGCTATTACACTATTTTTTCTAAGAAAACAGTTCGAAGGCTATGTGAATTTTTCTAATAGTCAGGTGCAAATGCTTGATAAAATATGGAAAGATTACAAAAATCTATTTTTAAATGCAGATTTAGACAATAAAGGTATGGTTATGCTTTTTAGGTTTGGGAAGGCTGACAATATTTTATATGGAACTTTAAGGAAGAGCTTTAATTATAGGAATATTTAATGAACACTTGCCTAATTGCCTAACCTATTGTTCTATTATAGACTAATTAAAGGGTGAATAACTATGAGTGTTGTAATTACAAAAAATGTTACCAGATTCTTTTCGTTAGGAAAAACAGAGGTAGCTGCTCTAAATGGTATCAGTATGGAGGCTAATGAGGGAGAGTTTCTTGCGATCGCAGGACCGTCTGGCAGTGGCAAAACAACCCTTTTGAATTTAATAGGCTGCATTGACCTTCCGACCTCAGGTTCTATCATTATTGATGGACAAAACATAGATGGATTATCGTCAAATCAACTTGCTGATATTAGGCTCAGTAAGCTATCTTTTGTTTTTCAAACTTTTAATTTAATACCTGTACTGTCAGCATTCGAAAATGTTGAATACCCATTACTTAAGAAAATAAAAAATAGAGAAGAGAGGATTGAACTTGTTAAAAACGCTATTGATAGTGTGGGGCTTGCTGACTTCATGCTTCATAAACCAGACGAGCTGAGTGGAGGACAGCGTCAGCGTGTTGCTATTGCAAGAGCACTTGTCACAAAACCCAAGATTATTCTTGCTGACGAACCAACAGCTAATCTTGACCAGAGAACAGGTGGAAAAATTTTAGAAATAATGAAACAAATTAATGAGAGAGAAAAGACTCTGTTTATATTTTCAACTCATGATCCCAAAGTAATGCAGATGGCAACACGAATTATTAATATTAGAGATGGAAATATTGTTCCTGAAACTGAATAAATATTATAATAAATTAAATTGATTACTCAATAATTTTAAGGATATTTACTATGGAACTACCTCTTAGTATCTCACTTGCATTTAAAAATGTTTTTAGAAATCGAATACGGACTTTAATTACTCTATCTGCAATTGCATTTGGCTCGGTATCTATCATTATCGCCGGTGGTTTTTTTGAAGATACATTCATGCAGATGAGAGAATCTTTTATACACAGTCATCTCGGACATATACAATTGCATGCAAAAGGATTTGAAGAACACAGCATAATAGCTCCTTTTGAATATATGATTGAAAATCCTGTTGATAAGATAAAAACATTTAGTCTATTGGAACATGTAAAGCTGATTACCCCAAGAATCTCATTTTCCGCCATGATAAGTACAGGAGAGAATACTATTTCTGTTTTTTGTCAAGGAGTAGTTCCTGACGGTGAGTCTCAATTATACAAGATCGATAATATCAAAAATGCTGATACAGGATTAGCAATTCAAGAGGGGAAAGACTTAACTGACAATGACCAATTTGATGTAATTTTAGGCAGAGGACTTGCTAAAAGCCTTGGCTCTAAAACAGGGGATTCTCTTGTCCTGTTGACTAATACAGTTGAGGGGGCACTGAATGCCTTTGATATGACTGTAAAAGGTATTTTTTATACAGCTTCAAAAGAGTTTGATGACAGAGCACTTAGGCTTCCTCTGGAAACAGCTCAAAAACTGCTGAGAACAGATACTGTTCAGACATTAGTAGTATTGCTCGACAAAACTGAAAATACTCAAATGATGAAAAGAGAGATTGAATCTCTTGTGGAGCAAAAAGAGCTTGCTCTTGAGATAAAAACTTGGGAGAAAATGGCAGATTTTTACAATAAAACCGTTGAGCTGTATGGACGACAGTTTTTTGTTCTTCAACTTATTATTACCGTGATAGTAGTACTAAGTATTTTTAATACAATTAACATGGCTATTTGGGAAAGAACCCGTGAAATAGGGACTATTCTGGCAATGGGATATAGAAAATTTGATGTACTCAAAATGTTTTTGGCAGAAGGAATGATATTAGGCTGTCTTGGTGGATTGTTAGGGATTGCAATGGGCGTGTTTTTGGCTTGGAGTATTTCGTTAGTTGGCATTCCTATGCCTCCACCACCTGGTGCTACTGTTGGTTGGACAGCATTTATAAAAATAGTACCTGAACTATTAGTGAACTCTTTTTTAATATCAGTTTCAGCCTCATTAATTTCATCTTTTTATCCTTCTTTAAAAGCATCTAATCTTGTAATTACTGATGCTTTAAGGCACTATTAAATTATCTTTTTTAGGTAGGTAATGTTTACATGTTGTGGTTATATTATTGCATAATCAGCCAACTTAAACTCCTGAAATATGAGGTAGTTAAATGAAATTTTTTTTTAGTTTACAGCGTATAATGATTATATCAATGACAATATCGCTGACAATTATGTTTGTTAGTACAGCATTCTCGGAAACGATTAGTGCGGATTTAATTTTAAAAAAAGCAGATGAGATCAGAAGTCCTCAAAGTGATTACAAAGTAATTGCAAAAATAACAAGCCAGCGTCCAGGCAAACAAGACAGCGTTGCCATTTATGAAGTGATGATAAAAGGTAATGACAAAACAGTAGTAAAAACACTTGCTCCTGAGCAAGAGAAAGGGACATCACTTCTGATGTTAAAATATGATTTATGGGTTTTTATGCAGACAATTTCAAAACCCCTTAGAATATCCTTGCAGCAAAGACTCTTTGGAGAAGCTGCAAATGGAGATATTGCAAGAGTCAACATGTCAGGAGACTATATACCTCAATTAAAAGATACTGTTATAATAAAAGATAAACAGTTTTACCTGCTTGAGTTGACAGCTAAGAACGAACAGGTAACTTATAATAAGATTCTGATCTGGGTAATGAAGGATACTTATTACCCATTACAGGCTGAATTTTATGCTTTTTCAGGAAAATTGTTGAAAAAATGCTATTATACAAATTACAAAGAGGTTCTTGGAGTAATTCGACCAACACAACTTCTGCTTGATAATCCTCTGATAGAAGGTCAAAGATCAATTATAGAATATTCAGATATGGCACTGGAAAATTTCTCTGATAAAATATTTACAAAACAGTATATGCAGAAATTGAAATATTAATGTCAAAAAAATGATTCTCCAAGAGGTAAATCAATGTGCAGATATTTCAATAATAAATATATTAAAATTTTTCCATTATTAATAATAGTAATTTTTAACAATCCACTGAATATTTGCTTTGCACTTCCAGAGTTGAGACTCATTGATGTCAAAGTTATAACTTTAGATACGCACGAGAGAATTGAACTTTTTTTTAACCGCCAGCCCAATTACCATTTTTTTTATCTTGAAAAACCAAATCGCCTTGTGCTCGATTTTGATAATTGTCTTTTCGTTACTGGTCATAAAGTTTTTAATGTCATCTCTGACAATATTAAGCGTATTAGAATCTCTCAATTCAATTCCAACATAGCCCGTTTTGTTATTGATCAAAGAAAAAAATTTAACCTTTTAATATATGAGAGCGAGCAGGCAAAGCAAAAACTGTTTGTACTTGAGCTTAGAATTAATGAAAAAACAATTTCTGCAAAATTTAAAAAAGGACTTGACCTGCCAGCAGATATATTAGATTTATCTGACAAAAGTGATTATAAACAAAAAGAAGCTATAAAACGTTCTGAAATTGCTTTTAATGACCTTTTTACTGCCCCAGATAGAACTCCATGTACAAATCCTGAAAATTCCATAACAAAATTATCTAAAACTCCTGAACAAAACTCTGCAAAGCATACCTTAACAGGAAGTTTAAAAAACTCTACTGCATATAGAACAGCTAAACCTCATGCTTTCTCAAAAATAAAAAATGATTTAAAATTAACTTCTTCTTGCATTTTTTCAACAAATTTATCCTATTCAGTAAGCACACTTCTCTCTTACGATGCAATTTACGATACTACCGATTATTATAATAAGAGTGTTGAAGATGACCAAAAAATAACAACACAGCTGAAAGATGCTTATATAGACATAGGAACAGGCAATCTTGAATGGCGATTGGGAAGGCAGCAGATTGTCTGGGGAGAGGCAGTAGGAGGACTCTTTTTTGCCGATATTGTTAATCCTAAAGATTTAAGAGAGTATATTCTTCCAGAACTTGATGATATTAGGATTCCAGTATTTGCTGCAAATATGGAATATTACCACAACGATGCATATTTCCAGTTTGTTTTTATCCCTTTTCCTGAATTTAATGAATTTGGAAAAAAAGGTACTGAATTTGACTTTACTAAAGGAGATTCATCTTTAACCAGCATTGATGTAAGTCGTTTGGAACCAGAAAAACCTTCTGATAGTATTAAAAACAGTGAGATAGGTTTTAGAGCATCAAAGCTGATTGCGGGCTGGGATATTTCACTCTTCTATCTGTATGCTTTTGATAGTTTTCCTGTAAATTATAGATATATAGATATACAGAATTCTGATAATACATCACAAAATCCATTATCTATTACATACTGCCCTGAATATGAAAGAATTAACAAATTCGGATTAACATTCTCTAAAGAGCATAAGGATATAATATTTAAAGGAGAGTTTGTTTTTAACCACGATAATTTTTTTCAAGTATCTGACATAGAAGATTATGATGGTATAATTAAGAATGACTCTCTTGATTGGCTGTTTGGAATTGATTATACTTTTTTAGAAAAAATCGACTCCAACTTTCAGTTAATGCAAAGTAGAATTTTTGGATACGATGAACCTATTATTCAAGATAAATGGAGAACTTCATTCTCTATATGGCTCAAAACAGGTTTTTATAATAACAAAATTGAACCAGAGCTGTTTTTTGTCTCAAGTTTTAATCAAAAAGATATGTTGTTTAGACCCAAGATTGAATTTAGTGTGAACAGCA
This sequence comes from uncultured Desulfobacterales bacterium, assembly GCA_964539635.1. Classification (GTDB taxonomy): domain Bacteria; phylum Desulfobacterota; class Desulfobacteria; order Desulfobacterales; family Desulfobacteraceae; genus Desulfamplus. Next base: position 31,576 of record CAZIJN010000039.1, read on the forward strand.
GCATAAGCCTTGCACTCGGAGCTGATATATTTTCTGGCGAACCATACGGAGATTTTGGTTTTTTTGATGATAATGATAGAGTATATTTGCAGTTGCTGTATACCTGGACTGCATATTGATTTAATGGAAGGGATTTTATGAGAAAAATAACTGCTTTTCCAATAATTGTTTTTTCGATGCTGATTTTTTTATCAGCTATTTTAGCATCTTTTACTGTATATATTATGTTCAGCTTTATTGATAATACTGATTTGTTTGCTGTTTTTATTGTATGGCTGCCATTATTTTACTGCTTTGTAATTATTATACACAGGATTTTTCTTAAATTTTATCCTCTAAAAGAGGGATATGTGGAGTCAGGATCACGATTAGAGTTTGCATATCATGTTTATATCCTTTTCTATCTTGTTTTGCTCTATTCTTTAATCAGAACAAAGATAATCCCTGTTCCTTTTCAAAGAATGATATATATTGCCTTAGGTGCAAAACTTGGAGAAAATACATACTGTAGCGGTACAATACTTGACCCTGTTTTAACTATTGCTGGTTCAAATACAATAATTGGAGAAGATTCGCTTCTCTTTTCCCATGCTATTGAGGGAGACCATCTTTCACATAAGTTTATTAAAATAGGGAATAATGTTACTATAGGGGCAAAAAGTATTTTGATGTCTGGAGTGGTAGTGGGTGATAACGCTATTGTAGCGGCTGGTTCTGTTGTTCTAAAAAATACAGTAATCGGAGATAATGAGATTTGGGGGGGCAATCCTGCTAAACTCATTAAAAATGTGAATAAAATAACACTATAAACTTGATAGTAGAGACGAACGACCGTACGTCAGTTTGTTTTTAGATTGGCATACTAAATGCATAATCTAATTTATAATAAGTATTTAAGGGGGTGATTAAAAGAGCTTAGAGTATAAAAAATAAATTTTAGGTACCAATCTGATTAATCACGATTAGATTGTATTTTCGTAGCAAGATAATGTAATTATGTAAATTACATTATTAAAAACAATTTTATTATTGAAAAGGAAAATTATTATGAAAAAAATATTCTTAACAGCAATTTTTTTGAGTTTCTTTTTATTAGTAGAGGCTCATGCAACTCCTATTTATTGGAATGATTCAGGTGATATTATTGAAGTCATGTCATTTGATTGGAATGTCGGCAATGCTTTGGCAGTAGGAGCGGTTCCTGTACCTACTCAACCTACTTTCAATTCTTTTGATGTTTACATGCATGCAGCTCTTGCCGGTTTTGATGATGCCGATGGTAACACCATTTTTGGAACAAAACTTGGCATAGATTATGAAGTAACTATGGTCACCGGGTTTGGTGAAATTGGTACTCTTTTTGGAGGAGCAGCACTATTTTTTAATGATCCAACAAGCACTGTGAACTTTTTTCAACTCTATTATGATACTTCAATAGATTCAAATGCTTTAGCCGGAACAGGATATAATGATGGGTCGCTGTTACTCACTGGACTTATAACTAGTAGTTCTGGTAATTTTTCAAGTACACAAATTCCGAATCCTGTATGGTACCCTGGTGCTCCCAGTAATATTCCTATGACGATCGACAACATTGTACCTCTTGATAATTTCGGATCCAATAACTACACAACTGTTGGTGCGGTTGCTGGTGGTGGATTCACTAATATAGTGGTTTCAGTTATAGATTATGATGAAACAATTATACAAAATAGCGATCCTTTAGCAAATCTTGTAATATCAATGATGACCAATACACAACAAATTGTTCCGTTTAACCAAACAAATCCTTCTGCTCGATTCTGGAATGGTAGTAACTATATTACGCCAAGCTTTACACCAGATTGGAATAATAGTTTTGCTCAATTTGATGTTATAAATGGGTATGCACCAGCTCCAAATGATCCGACTAAATATGATTTTCAATTCCAAGCTGATGCAAATACAAGTTTTACAACAGTTCCAGAACCGACAACAATGTTACTGCTTGGATTTGGTTTACTTGGTTTAGCAGGTGTTGCAAGAAGAAAAGAAGCCTAAAACAGAACAGCATTAATTGTTATTCTGATATTTAAATCCGACATTGAGCAGTTGAATTTTGTGAAAAAAAGAATATAAGTTGAGC
>CAZIJN010000040.1:0-31966 GCA_964539635.1 uncultured Desulfobacterales bacterium
TAAGTCGCAATTATGATAGCTGTGCAAAGAGATAAAAACAGCGGGATAAGAGGGGGAATTCCGTATTTAAGAAAAATTTTCACTAACTGACAGCAACTCCCCCGTAATATCTAACTCTAAAAAATTACAGCCTTCTTATCTGTGCCCCGAGGTTTGAAAATTTCTTTTCAATTGATTCATAGCCTCGATCAATATGGTAAACTCTATTAATTGTTGTAACACCTTTTGCAACAAGTCCTGCAATAACAAGAGATGCACTTGCTCGCAAATCTGATGCCATTACCTGAGCACCAGAGAGTGATTTTACGCCTCTGACCATAGCGTAATTACCCCCTGAGATGGAGATATCAGCACCCATTCTCTGGAGTTCATTTACATGGATAAATCTGTTTTCAAATATGGTTTCGTGAATAATGCTGTTTCCTTCAGCAATTGACATTAAAACCATAAACTGTGCCTGCATATCAGTTGGAAAGCCCGGATATGGAAGGGTTTTGATATCAGTACTCTTTATTTTTTCAGCCCCTTTTACCCTTATCCCCTCTTTTGTGATATCAACCTCTGCCCCGCTCTGCCTTAACTTATTTATAATTCCGCCCATATGTTCAGGTTCGGCATCTTGTATAAGCACGTCACCCTTTGTAGCAGCAGCAGCTACCATAAAAGTTCCAGCCTCAATTCTATCAGGAATAACATTTATAACAGCAGATTTAAGGGAAAGATTTGATGAATTTGAGTTAACCTGATTTTGGTTGAGCGCATCTTCAACCCCGTTTATTCTAATGGCAGCAGTTCCAGCACCTGTAATATCAGCTCCCATTTTGTTTAAAGCATCTGCAAGAGCTGTTATTTCAGGCTCTCTTGCACAGTTTCTAAGAACTGTCGTGCCTTTTGCAAGTGTTGCAGCCATCATTAAATTTTCTGTTCCGGTTACAGTTGGTATATCAAAATAAAACTCATTACCTTTAAGACGACCATCTGTGGCTGCCTCAATGTATCCATGTTCAATAGATATTTTTGCACCAAGAGCCTCAAGTCCTTTAAGATGCAGATCAACCGGTCTTGCTCCAATCGCACAACCTCCGGGAAGGGATACTCTTGCATGTCCAAACCTTGCAACCAAAGGACCCAAAACAAGAATAGATGCTCTCATCTTTCGTACAAGATCATATTCAGCTTCAGCTTTATGGATTGCTGAAGCATCAATTCTTACTCTTGAGCCGCTGCTCTCTATATTTGCCCCAAGGTCTTCAAGCAGAAGTTTTATGCTTTTAATATCCATAAGATCAGGAATATTTGTGTAATCAACCGCTCCTTGAACCAAAATAGATGCTGCAAGTAATGGCAGAGCTGCATTTTTAGCCCCGCTTATCCTAACTTTTCCTTGTAAAGGTATTCCACCGTTTATTTCAATTTTATCCATTTTTTTAATTTTAACTTCCTGGAAAATAGTGTTTTTTTAATTTAAATATTCAAATGCCCAATTAGATATGCTACTCAAAAAGAGTTAATCTATCAGAATATATTTTTACATGAAAGAAATTTTGAAACAACTTTTCATTATTATTAAAATAATCTTTTTTTATAAAAAGATAAAAGAGGCATAATGGATACTCAATACATTATCAGACAATTTTATACACATGGCACAAAGCTGTATGATATTTTCATGCGGCATGCCGAGTGTGTGACAAAGAAAAGCATTGACATTGCTTTTAGGATAGCTCATTTAAATTCAGATAGTAAGCCTGATACAGAGTTTATTCAAGAGGCTGCAATGCTCCATGATATCGGGATATTTATGACTGACTCTCCATCTATCCACTGCATGGGCAGACACCATTATGTCTGTCACGGCTATTTAGGCAGAGAACTTCTTGACAGCTTAGGCTTTCCTCGTCATGGACTTGTATCTGAGAGGCACACTGGTACTGGAATAACTGCTGAAAATATAAGAATAAATAACCTGCCCCTCCCGTGTCGTGATATGCTGCCTATAACTATTGAAGAGGAGATTATCTGTTTTGCAGATAAGTTTTATTCCAAAAAATCAAAATCAGCAGATAAAGAAAAGAGTATAGAGCAAGTAATCGAGAATATGAAAAAATTTGACCGATTATTTGGCAGCAGCAGTACATACCATTATGACCGTTTTACAGCGTGGATGCAAAAGTTTTTAATATAACCAAAGAGTTACACCTATATAAATATAAATTTGAGCAATAAATAAGGAGATGAAAAAATGACAATAAGAATTGGAATAAACGGTTTTGGACGCATTGGAAGAAACATATTTCGTGCCATCAGCAAAGACAGTGCTTTTGCTGATATTGAAGTTGTTGCGATTAATGATCTTACCAACAACGCAACTCTTGCCCATCTGTTGAAATATGACTCTGTAATGGGCGTGTTTGACAAAGATGTAAAAGGAGATGATACAGGCATAACAGTTGATGGAAGGCACATTGTTGTATCAGCCCACCGCTCGCCTGCCGAGATTCCTTGGGGTTCGCTTGGCGTTGATTATGTTGCAGAGTGTACCGGTCTTTTTGTTGATGCTGCTGCTGCACAGGCTCATTTAGATGCTGGTGCAAAAAAGGTGGTTATCTCCGCCCCTGCAAAAGGCAATGTCAAAACATTTGTTATGGGCGTAAATGAGGAGGAGTATGATCCAACCGTCCACCACATAGTCTCAAATGCCTCCTGCACAACCAACTGCCTTGCACCAGTTGCCCGCGTAATTTTAGATAATTTTGGTATCAAACGGGGATTGATGACAACTGTTCATGCTTACACAGGAGATCAGAGGCTTTTAGATTTTCCCCACAACGATTTAAGACGTGCAAGGGCAGCGGGTCTGTCTATGATTCCTACAAAAACAGGTGCAGCAGCAGCGGTAGCTCTTGTAATTCCAGAGCTTAAAGGTAAATTTGACGGGCTTGCAGTGCGTGTTCCAACTCCAAATGTCTCTCTTGTTGATGTGGTGATGGAGGTGGAAAAAGAGACGAGCGTAACTGAGGTAAATCAGGCACTTCAAGCAGCAGCAAATCGTTATCTTGGTTATTCTGATCTGCCTTTGGTCTCAATTGATTTTCAGGGAGATGCCCATTCGTCTGTTGTTGACGCTCCATCAACTAAAGTAATTGGAAACATGGTCAAGGTTATGAGCTGGTATGATAACGAATGGGGTTACTCCAACCGTATGCTTGATCTGATGCTCTATATGGAGTCATGCAGACAGTTGTAGCTGCCGGCGTGTGAGATACCTCCCGCAGCAGCATTAAAAACAGACGGAAAACCCAATGACACAAAAACAAGATAACAACCAGCATGACTCAGGCTACAAGCTCCTGTTTTCCCACCCAGCTTTGGTCAAAGATTTGCTTATTGGATTTGTAAAAGAAGAGTGGGTTAGAGAGATAGAGTTTGACACCCTTGAATCGGTCAATACCTCCTTTATTACGGACGACTTGCGGGAACGTTTTGATGACAAAATCTGGCGTGTCAGATTTAAGGGCAAATGGCTCTATCTCTATCTTCTGCTTGAGTTTCAATCATCAGATGACTACTTTATGACAGTGCGGATAATGACATATACTGGACTTTTGTATCAAGATATTATCCGCACTCAAGGTCTTAAAAAAGGGGATACTCTTCCGCCAGTTGTTCCAATGGTGATTTACAACGGCAAACCAGCATGGAAAAGCCCTTGTGAAATAAGGGAGTTAATTAATCCTGTGCATCAAAGTTTAGAGAAATTTACCCCGCGTATCTCATACTGGCTGCTTGATGAAGGCAGAGTTGATGCTGTGGATTTAGAGGAGTTTAAAGGTAATAAATTTAATCTTACAGCAGAGTTAATAGCCTTTGAGCTGTGCAAAACCACAGAAGAGATAAGAGAGCATATCGCAAGGCTGCATGAAAATATTAAAGAGCCTAAAAATCAAGAACTAAGGAGAACTTTTTCAATATGGTTAAGCCGTCTTTTACGGTCTCGGTTGAAAAATGACAATATTCCAGAATTTCAAGAACTAAAGGAGGTAGATTCTATGTTAGCAGAAACTATTACAGAATGGACAGAACAATGGAAAGCAGAAGGAATAGCTGAAGGAATAGCAAAAGGAATAGCAAAAGGGAAGGCTGAAGGAATAAGCAAAGGAGAATTAATAGGAAGAATACGCCTGCTCCAGCAAATTTTAAAGAAACCCATCTCTTCAAAAGAGGAGCTAATAGCAATGGAAATGAATGAACTTAAAATCCTGTGCGAGTCTATTGAAAAAGAATCGCCGTGGGGGTAAGCAAGCCCCTCGGCTGAGATAGAAAAGCCCAATTAAGAAGGCTTGAATAAAAGTCAGCCCATGGCTTGCTTTGGCTTAGGGCGATAAATGAAATCAAAAACTCAAATTGCGGATTTAAAACAATGAAAATTGAATCTGATGCCTTAACAGCAAACCTTAAAGAGACTGCCCAAGATGTTGTCATAAAGCCTGAATACACCATTTTACTTGATATGGTGTCAAACTTCAGGGGAATCCACAACAACCTTGAGACTCTTCTGTACGAACTCTGCCACTCGTTCCGAAACTGGTCTTTAATCATTCCGCAATTAAGAAGCCATACTCTTAAAAACTGCCATATTTATAAAAAACATAATGATGGTACAAAGGCGTTTGCTATTTTTGCCGATTTTTTTCTTCAAGCTATTGTTGATTCAGAGAAGAACGATACTGTACAATCTCAGGCTGTTGAAGCTCTATTTGCATGGCTTGATAAACTGATATCACTATTTGATAGTAATGACCTATCTGCTTACGAATCTGTTCTAAACAGCCTGTTTATTCGTTTAAATGAGATTGGTGAAAGCGGGCATGGAACAGGAAAAGCCATAATGCAGATTGTTCAGGGGCAGCACTCAATGAGACGGCTTGCATCACGTCTGCTTGATTTTGCCGGTGATTCTAATTTTGACTACAAACCTCTTGCCACGCTTATGGCAACTGTGCTGAAAAAAAACTATGGATCATGGCTTGACGAGGAAGACCCTAAAGTGTGGCTCTCAAATCAATCTGATGTTGATATCTGTCAAGAGACTCATCTTCTGCTTGAACCAATATCTCATAAAACAATAAATGAGAGTCTGAGAAGATTGGCTGAGATTGAGCAGAGTATGGATTGTGCAAAACAACAATTAATTGCTTGTGCCTTAAAAGAGATGATGGCTATCCCTTCTCATCTTGATATTGTTAGAATGTACAAGGCAATTCCAGAACAGTTGGGTAAAACCGATACTTCAGAAAAATTTGGTCAGAATCTCAAACTTAGATTTTTATTTAAAATCATGGATACAAAAGGGCTTTCTCTTATCCATGAAGAGACGCTGCGTGAGATTAACCACAGTCTATTGCAGCTTGTAAAGCAGCAGACATTTGAGGAGATAGAAAATTTTCTTCTAACCACTTTTAAGCTGCTCAAGGCAAATGTCAAAAAATATCCCTACACATCATTAAAGTGCATAGAGGTTCTTGGTGATGAGGTTTTTAAACGGGGCAACAGCAGAATGGTTGAGACCTTTTTGTGGGAGGTGGTAAGATTTGGATTCCAACATGCAGCAGTTGCCGGAATCGATGAAGATTGGCAGCCGATAACCAACCCTGCACATCTTACAAACATAAGGGTTTGGCTGCATCTTATAACCCAAGAGCCTAAATGGTGCTCTACCCTCTTTTCTGCCCTGATTATAAACATAAAACTTGCCGGCACCTGCGTAAAAGATACTGATCTTTTTCAAAGAGATATTACAAACCTTCTAAACCACCCGATTGAACCTATCTACAACCTTGCCAAGCAGTTTGCCAAATTGATGCCGGTATTTTTCAATCAGATCGGGGCAGAAGGAGAGCTTCGCTATGTCTCAACTGCACTTGACGAAGCTCATAAAAGAAAAGATGTTCTTATCCATTTTTTGAGAAAACAGGCTCATGTTGAGAGTTCCAACCTGATTGTCCAGTTTATTCAGGAGATATTTCTATTTTGGCTGACCAAAGATAAACAGCCTCTTTCCGCATTTCTGCCTTCTGAAGTGTTTGATCAGATTGAGACTTCAGGAGAGTTTATTGACGAACTTAATACCCTTATAATGAGAATAAAGAACGAGCAAAAATTCTCCTCAATAGATGATATTTTGACATGGGGCAAAAAGGAGAGAAAACAGTTTTTAAACAATCAAAAAGATATCTCTCTTACAGAACGAAAGCGTTTTGATAACCTTGTTCAGATGTATCGTCTAATACACCAGAAATACCATCTGACTTTTCAGGAGATGAAGAGCGAATTTATACAGGCAGAGCAGGAGGGTTTTACAGGTATGACCGCCCTTCTTGAAATTTTGGAATCTTCAGATACTGAAAAGTGCCTTGATGCCCTGCTCTGCCAGCTTGAGAGGCTAAAAGAGATTATCTTGTCAGAAGAGAAATTTCAGGCAAGAGAGGCAATCCACCATAAACGTCACATTGCAGTTGATATTCCATCAATGTACGGCTCATATCAGGAGAGAAAATTTGACAGCTTAAGCCTTACGTTCCGTCTTGAAACTCTTGCAAACATCTATATTGAACGGCTGCCTGAAACTGTAAATCTCTCTTTTATTACTCAGGCTACATTTTTCCGTATATCAAGCTGCTTGAAATTTTATCTTCGTGCCCTTGCAATTGACGGAATCACATCACGGAGGCTGAACACATATATGTCTCTTTTGGACAGCTCTCTTAAAATAAGAAGATTTTCCTACACACAATATATGGATATTTTCAGAGGACTCTCTGAAGGGGTAAAAGATGTTATTTACGCCTACTACACCAATATACATCAAAATAACCTCTCTATAATAATCCCCCAGATAGGCTATAATAATCTTGCATCAAGATACCGATCATCATCTGGTCTGAATGGAGAGTCTGCGTGGAGTGAGAGTGAAATAGTAAATACCACCCACAGTCTCTCAGAGGCATTTTTCCGAGATCTAATCTCTTCAACCTTTGGATTGCAGCATCTTGATAATTTTATCACAAAGATAATCCAGACCTTAGAGCGTCAAAGAAACATTCTTGATGAGAATCTTCTTGATCTTCTTATGACCTACAACCCAGAAACAACCGTATCAATGCTGCACGATTTTAACCCATACACACACGATCTTATCCATTTGAGCAACAAGGGCTTTAACCTTGTTACAATGACTCAAGACAAACTGCCTGTTCCTCCTGCATTTATCATCACAACCGAGATATTCAGGTGCAGAGAGGTTGTGTATAAGTTTTCCAAGGCAAAAGAGGAGTTTATGAAGCAGATACGGGAGGCATTAACCCGTATTGAAGGTATGACTGGAAAGGTGTTTGGAAATCCTGAAAACCCTCTTCTGCTTTCAGTTAGAAGCGGCTCTGCACTCTCAATGCCGGGAATGATGGCAACAATCCACAATGTCGGGCTTAATGAAGAGCTGATTGAAGAGTATGTAAATCTTAACAGCAGCTTTGCATATTTGGCATGGGACAACTACAGAAGATTTATCCAGTCGTGGGCAATGATATCAGGTTCACTTGATCGAGATGATTTTCAAAAACTTATGGACGATGCAAAATTACGGTATGATGTAAATCTTAAGTGGAAATTTACACCTGAACAGATGAGAGAGCTTGCATTGAGCTATCAGCGTCTTGTCCGCCAAAAGGGGCTTGGTATTCCTGATGATCCGTGGCTTCAGCTCGTGGGTGCTGTATCAATGGTGCTTGATTCGTGGGAAAATGTAAAAGCTGTTGATTACAGAAGAGTTATGGATTTATCTGACGAGTGGGGAACAGCAGTTATTGTCCAGACTATGGTGTTTGGAAACAAAAGCACAAGCTCAGGTTCCGGCGTATTTTTCACATCACACCCATACCGAAAAGTGCAGAGGGTTGCATTATGGGGCGATTACGCTTATGGAGATCAGGGAGAGGATATTGTATCAGGGCTTGTAACCAGCTATCCAATATCTGTTGAACAGGCAGAGTTAGACGGCAGAAATGTGAAAAAAAGCCTTGAGGTGCGGTTTCCAAAAATTTATGAGCGGCTTCTTGCCATTGCAAGAGAGTTGGTCTATCAAAAACGGTGGAATCCTCAAGAGGTGGAATTTACCTTTGAGAGTGAAGAGCCTGAAGATTTGTATCTGCTTCAAACACGCGACATGATAACCATTAAGAAAAAAGAGCAGTTTGATGTTTTTACTGATACAGAGACGCTTAAGGACTCATTTCTTGCCAAAGGAATAGGAGTATCTGGCTCTGCACTCGCAGGCGTTGCTGTCTTTTCTGAGGAAAATATCCTTGCCTTGCGTGAAAAGTTTGCAAGAGAACGTAACTTAGGATATGACAAGGCAGGAAATTATAAGAAAGAGATACCATTGATATTGATAAGGCAGGATACAGTACCTGAAGATATCAAGGTTATCAGTATGACAGACGGACTTCTCACATCACGCGGCGGACAGACTTCCCACGCTTCTGTTGTTGCTGTTCGATTAGAAAAGACCTGTGTTGTAGGATGCCGTCAGATGAAGGTGTATGAATCACGGCAGTATTGTGAAATAGCAGGCAGGCGTATTGAATTTGGCGATCCTGTATCGATTGACGGCAGAAATGGGAGGGTATTTCACGGGCTTCATGCAACTGAAAATGAGATGCACATTTTACCAATATAAAAAAATCAGAAGCACAATTTTATTCACAATAGTTAATAATAAAAGATGGTTAGGCTTATTTATCCAATTTATCCTAATCATAGTAATTTGAAAGATTAAACGCCTTAGGGAATATTTAAAAGAACAATGTCCAAATATTTATCATTTTACGGCGGAGATCGAGCTGTCTCCATTATAAAAGAACATGGCTTAACCCAAGATATTGTAAAGGTGGTAGCTGGTGCTGCCGGCGGTCCTAAATGGCTTATTTTAGGTGCAATGGATCGTTTTTTGTTTTCAGAGTGGTTTGCAAAGAGGATATCTGCTCTACCTGATAAAACTTTGTCAGAATCAACAGTTGGCGAAAAATCAGACAAAAAAACGCCAGACCCTCTTTTTCTGTTAGGCTCTTCTGCTGGTGCATGGAGATTTGCAGCAGCTTCACACAAAAACCCAAGTAAGGCTTTAGAAAAATTTGCTGATGCCTATATCAATCAGTGGTACTCAATCAAGCCAGACCTTGAAGAGATCGATAGTGAGTGCCAAAAAGTTCTGAATAATTTTATTGATGACAACTCTGTTAATGAAGTTTTAAGCAGCCCTTACTGCCGGCTTAACTTTTTTTCAGTTCTATCAAAAGGGTTTGCTCAAAACGATAATCCTCTGATTTTAGCATCTTATATTGCAGCAGCCGCTGCTGCGAATCTTATTGATCGAAAAAATATAAGACATTTTTTTACAAGAACACTTTTTCACCACCCATCAGCCAAGCCTCCTTTTTATGATATTGATAGTGTTGGTGGTAAAGATCATTTTCCAATGCTCAAAGTTTCCCTTACTCCTGAAAATTTAAAAAAAGCTCTTACCTCATCAGGCTCAATTCCACTTGTCATGCCGGGGGTAACTAGTATTGCTCAAGCACCATCGGGAGTTTACAGAGACGGCGGAACAATTGATTACCACTTAGATATCCCTTTTTTAGGCAGCAGTGATAATTATGATAGTAAAGATAAAATAGTACTTTTTCCCCACTACACAGACCGAATTATTCCGGGCTGGTTTGATAAAAAGGTCGGCTGGAGAAAACCAAACCATGAAAATTTCAGAAATGTTCTAATAATTACTCCAACTAAACAATTTACAAAGATGCTGCCAGGGGGGAAAATACCTGACAGGCAGGATTTTGCCGATTTTAAAGGAAAAAACAGGGAGAGAATCCAACGCTGGAAAATTGCAATTAAACATTCTGAAATCTTAGGTGATGAGCTTTGCAAAACATTTTATTCAGGCAGCTTACCCGACATTATTGAGCCTATTGAAAAGATTATCTCTTAACTATCATCATGTAACTTACATATTACAGGAAATCCGATCTCTTAATGAAATATTCAATCAATACTCTTCAGCATAGATTAGTATTTTATGTTGTTATAGGGCTGTTTGTTTTTTCAACATTTGCGGGAGTATTAACATATTACTATGCCTATCAAAATCAGATTGAAATAAGCAGTGATATCCAAAATCAGCTTATAAGAGCTATTCAATCGCAGGCTGAAGTTGCTGCATTTGCAGTTAATGAAGAGATTGGATCAGAGATAATAAATGGTCTTCTTACCAGTCCTCTTATAAACGGAGTAAAAATTGAATCAACTGCTGTCTTTCAAATGGAGGAGGGGAAAAAGCATGATATCGATTTTAAGCAAGGAGTTATCTATCCTCTCTACTCTCCTGTTGATAAGAACGAGCAGATAGGCTCAATTATAGTTGTTAAAAATAACAGCCATATTCGTCAAGAGGCTACAAAGGTCTCTATTACATTTACAATTTTGATGATTTCCCATCTTTTTGCTGCCACCCTGCTTATAATCTGGGCATCAAAACGGATTATAAGCAAACCAGTTGAAGATTTAGCACAGTCCGTAGTAGCTATAAAACCAGGGAGCAACCAAAATCTAACTATCAATCCAATACACGACAGAGATGAGATAGGGCTTTTGTCCAGAAGCATAAACTATCTGATTGAGTCTGCTGAAAATGCAATAACCGAAACTATAATTGCAAAAAAAATTGCTGAATCTGCAAACCGTTCCAAAAGTGATTTTTTGGCAAACATGAGCCATGAAATCAGAACTCCTATGAATGCAATTATTGGTTTTACCAAACTTGCACTAAAAACTGAGCTGACCGCCAGACAACATGACTATATCTCTAAAATTCAATCCTCATCATTATCTCTTCTGCAAATAATCAATGATATACTCGATTTTTCAAAAATAGAGGCTGGCAGGCTTAAAATGGAGTCAATCCCTTTTAATCCCCATGATATTATTAATAACACTGCCACAATGGTTGCACTTAAGGCTTCTGAAAAGGGGGTTGAGCTTATAAATTCAATAGCTGATAATGTACCTCAATCTATTATCGGCGATCCAGTACGTCTTGGACAGGTCTTGCTCAATCTTACCAATAATGCTGTTAAATTTACCCAGACCGGTTATATTTTTATGAGAACAGAAGTTATTCAGACAATAGAGCCGCCTCTTCTTAGCAGTGAAAATCAATGTATTGTAAAATTTTCAATTTCTGACACTGGAATAGGAATGACTCCCGAGCAGTCTGATAGACTGTTTCAGCCGTTTACACAGGCAGACAGCTCTATAACCAGAAGATTCGGAGGTACAGGGCTTGGTTTGAGCATATCAAAAAATATTGTCGAGATGATGGGCGGAGAGATCACTGTTGAGAGTAAAGCAGGTGTCGGCAGCACCTTCTCTTTTACTGCTATTTTTACCACCAACAACAAGATCGAGCAGCAGAGCTATAAATCAACCATTCCAGAGGCTTTACATAATCTTAAAGTACTTGTTGTAGATGATAATAAAATGTCACTTGAAATTATTGTCGGTTATCTTAACTCTTTTGGCTTTCAAACAGTTGCTGTTAATTCTGGTAAAGCTGCACTTGATGAGCTGACTAAATCTGTAAAGACAAAGCCTTATGATCTTGTATTTGTCGATTGGAAGATGCCGGAGATGGACGGAATTGAGCTTTCAAAAAGGATTAAGCAGCGTAAGGATATAGGTAAAACCCCGCTTATTATTATGGTGACTGCATTTGGGCGGGAAGAGCTTATGAAACTTGCTGATAAAGCTGGAATAAACGCCTTTCTTATAAAACCTGTCAACCCTTCTCTTATTCTTGATGCAGTAATGCATATGTTCAATAAAAGTTCGCAGGTTGCAACAAAAAAACTCTATACACCAGATAATGAGTTAAAAGAGGAGATAAAAACAGACATAAAAGGTGCAAAAATTCTTGTTGTTGAAGATAACTCAATAAATCAGCAGGTTGCAAAAGAGATTTTAGAAGAGGCTGGATTAATTGTTGATATTGCAGGAAATGGAAAAGAGGCTGTTGATAAAGTTCTAAATGGCAGTTATGAAATTGTATTGATGGATATTCAGATGCCTGTAATGGGAGGATACGAGGCAACAGCTATTATAAAAGGAAATCCTCTGTTAAAAGATATTCCAATTATTGCAATGACCGCACATGCTATGGAGGGTGCTAAAGAGTTATGCCTTGAATCGGGAATGGACGATTATGTTACAAAACCTATAGATTCTGAACGGCTCTTTTCTGTCCTTGCAAAGTGGATATCTCCTCAAATGGTTGATAAAAGCGAGCTTGTTGTAAAAATTGAAAAAAAGGGGGAGTCAGATATTTATCTTCCTGAAAATCTTCCAGGGCTTGATACCAATTCAGCACTAAAGAGGCTCAACAAAAACAAAAAGTTATATAGAAATCTGCTTGTTAGTTTTGTGCAAAATTACTCGTCTGTCGCAGAAACGATTAAGGAGTTGCTGGATAGAGAAGAGATTGATACTGCTGAACGTATTGCACACACACTAAAGGGTGTTGCAGGCAACCTTTCTGCTGAAGAGATACTTGAGGCAGCAAGAAAGTTAGAGCAGAAAATATCTAATATAAAAAATAGCGGCTCAAAATCAAAAGACAATGATAATAATTGTGACGTATTAATCTCTAATCTAAATAAAGCAGTTAAAGTGGTAGTTGATGGGCTTGAATCGGTTGTAAATATGGCTGAACAGAAAGACGAACAGCAAAATATACCGGTTGACCCTAAACAGGCAGCTCCCATAATGATACAGCTTACAAAGTATCTTAAAACTAATGATGCCAATTCGCTGACAGTTTTTGAGGCACTTAAAAATATAACAGAAAATTCGATATTCAGGGACGCTGTCAAACAGATGGAAAAACATATTGATAACTTTGATTTTGTTCCTGCCCTCTGTTCATTACAAGAAATAGCTAAAGAGATGGATATATCTCTTGATTAATCAGATATCCCTTATCATTCATATTATAAAAAATTATTGTATAAAAATTCACAAAAATTCCTAAAAAAAACCATTTTGTTTATCTAACAGTTCTAATATTTTAACACGTGGAACTACCCCTTCTCTTAGAACCTTTACAGGATCGCAGGTAACATCAACTACTGTTGAACCTGCACCACCTTTGAGGATTCCAGCATCAAGAATCATATCAACTCTTTTTGATATTTCAGGATCAAGCAGGGCAATATCGCTGCAACCGGCTCGTCCTGAAATATTGGCACTTGTACCAGTAATAGGTATTTCCACCTGCTTGACAAGCTCTCTTGCAACTGGATGCCCGGGAATTCTAACGCCGATTTTTCCTGTTCCTGCTGTCAATGCTGGAGAAAGGTTTGGCAGAGCATTAAAAACAAGCGTGATATTACCGGGCCAAAATCTTTTGATCAAACAGATTGCAATCGGGGGTATCTTTTGAACAAGCAGATCAAGCTGATTCATATTATCGATCAAAACAAGAAGAGGATTTGTTACTGGTCTCTGTTTTATATCAAATACCCGCTCCACAGCCTTTGGATTTAAAGCATCAACAGCAAGACCGTAAAGGCATTTTGCAGGAAAAACTACAACTCCGCCGTTTCTTATTATTTTTCCTGCCGCAGCTATTTCAGAGGCGATATTATAAATCATAAAAAATTACCATATACTCTTAAGGGATAAAAAACATTACCACCCAATAGAGTCAGCCTTTTTAGTCACTTTATCAGCCATCTCTTTTTTGTATTTATCAAGTTTTGCTGCAAGCTCACAATCTGAGACTGCAAGTATCTGGGCTGCTAAAACACCTGCATTAACAGCACCGGGCTTTCCAATTGCAAGAGTTGCTACTGGAACTCCAGGAGGCATCTGGACTGTTGAGAGCAATGAGTCCAACCCTTGAAGAGCAGAAGAGTCAATAGGAACACCAAGAACAGGAAGCGTTGTATGGGCTGCAAGAACTCCTGCAAGGTGGGCGGCGTGCCCAGCTCCGGCAATAATAACACCCATTCCCTTTTTACGGGCATTTTTTGCAAATGATTCTGCAGCAACAGGGGTACGATGAGCAGAGGCAATTGTAACTTCATAGGGGATATCAAATTTTTTCAATATTTTCAGGGTCTCTTCCATAACCGGCAAATCTGAATCGCTGCCCATAATAACCCCTACTCTGGGAGGAATAGAGAGCCTGGCAATTGCTCTTGCTCCAATATCTTTTCGGTAAAAGCTGCCCGCCCATGAAATTTTATCGCAAGCATCATAGGCTTTATCCATAGCATCTTTAATGCCATCACCAAGGGCAGTAACTCCTAATACTCTGCCGCCGTTGCTTACTATCTGGTTATTTGCAGCACCATCAGAAGAATCAGTTTTAAATGTAGTGCCTGCATGAAACACAATTGTGTCTGAGATTGCCGCAGCTCTATCAAGCCCGTTAATCACATCACCTTTTTTGTATGAACCGGGATATCCTTCTGAAGCCATTACTACGCACATTGTGCTTCTTGGGTCAATTTCAGTGTTGAATTTATGAAGAGTTCCATCAACACAAGCCTCCATAAGCGGAACAAGATCACTTTTAAGCCTCATCATAATGGGCTGTGTTTCAGGGTCTCCAAGCCTTACATTAAACTCAAGAACATTTATCTGCTCTTTATCGATCATAAGACCAGCATAAAGAACCCCTTTGAATGGAATCCCCTCTGCTGCCATTGCCCGTACAGCCGGAATCATAACCTCATTCATTGCCCTGCGTCTGAGCATAAAATCAAGAACAGGTGCTGGTGAATATGCTCCCATACCGCCGGTGTTTGGTCCTTGATCGTTGTCAAAAACCCTTTTATGATCCTGAGATGTAGGAAGAGGAAGAACAGTTTTTCCATCAGTTAGAGCTATAAACGATGCCTCTTCTCCAACAAGGCACTCTTCTACAACGACAAGAGAGCCAGCCTCTCCAAAGATTGCACCATTCATCATCTCATCAAGTGCTTTTAGAGCTTCATTCTCAGTTGAGCAGACAAAGACCCCTTTTCCAGCAGCAAGACCGTCAGCCTTTACTACAAGCGGTGCTCCTATCTGCTTTACATAACTCTTTGCCCTTTCAATATCAGTAAAAGATTTGCCGCGAGCTGTTGGAATATTATATTTTTCCATGATATTTTTTGCAAAAATCTTACTTGCCTCCAATTGTGCAGCCTTTTTTGAAGGACCAAATGCTTTTAACCCCTTTGATTCAAATATATCTACAATTCCAGCAGCAAGCGGAGCTTCCGGACCTACAACAGTAAGATCAATACTATTTGTCCGTGCAAAATCTGCTAACGCCTCAATATCATCAGAACTAATCGCAACATTTTCAGCAAGATTTGCTGTTCCTGCATTGCCTGGTGCACAATATATTTTTTTTACCAAAGGACTTTTAGATATTTTCCATACAAGAGCATGTTCTCTGCCGCCACTTCCTACTACTAAAATGTTCATTATTTTTCTCCCAATATTATTTGTATAATATGCTTAATTTTGCTTTATAAAAGTCGAATTTTTTACACGCTTAAAACTATACTCTCCACTTAAAAAAATCAACCTTATGTTAAACGGAGCAGACAGAGGCTTATATGTTTTGTTGTGCCTGTAAAATATTTAATCCATCGGTGATTTAATTACTCTTTTTAAGGTTCTTGATCTTATCTCTGATTTCTGCTGCTTTTTCAAACTTAAGAGATGATGCTGCCTGCTTCATCTCTTTTTCAAGAGCTTTAATTAGCTTGTCCATTTTTATTTTGTCAGCTTCTTTTGGATTTGAAGTTTTAGAGCTGTTTTGTATATCCTTAATAAAGGAGGTATTGACCGAATTATATGATTCTAAGGCTTCTGCTGCCATTAGATAGTCGGCTGGACTCTCTTCAAAAAGCCGTTCTGCCTCATCAGAGAAAGAGATTTTTTTCTCCATTGTATAATCAAACGATTTTAGCTCTTTTTTAATGGTTGATGGAACTATGCCGTGTTTAATATTATACTCTTTTTGAATTATCCGCCTCCTATCTGTCTCTTCAACTGCCTTTTTCATAGAGGGAGTTAGTCTCTCTGCATACATTATAACCCTGCCTGCTGCGTTTCTGGCTGCCCTGCCAAAAGTCTGGATAAGTGAGCGGTAAGATCGCAAAAAACCCTCCTTATCTGCATCTAAAATAGCAACAAGCGATACTTCTGGAATATCAAGCCCTTCTCGTAAAAGGTTGATGCCGATTAGAACATCAAAAACACCTTTGCGTAAATCTTGAATAATATCAATCCGTTCAACTGTTCCTATATCAGAATGGAGATATTTTACCTTTATGCCAAGCTCTGAAAAATAATCGGTTAAATCTTCTGCCATACGTTTTGTAAGAGTCGTAACCAAAATACGCTCTTTTTCCCGTTGGTTTTCAGGCTCTATACGTTTTAGTATCTCCTCATAAAGATCATCAACCTGATGTTTTGCATCTCTTATTTCAACTTCAGGATCAAGAAGCCCTGTAGGTCTTACAATCTGTTCTGCAACCATTCCATCTGCTTTTTGAAACTCATAATCTGCCGGAGTTGCAGAGACATAGATAACTTGAGAAATTTTTTTTCTAAACTCTTCAAATTTCAGAGGGCGGTTATCAACAGCAGAAGGAAGGCGGAAACCATACTCTACAAGCGTAGTTTTTCTGGAGAGGTCTCCTTTATACATAGCACCAATCTGAGGCACAGAGATATGGCTCTCATCAAAGAAGAGCAGAAAATCATCAGGAAAGTAGTCAAGAAGAGTTGGAGGAGCTTCACCCTGATTTCTTCCTGTAAGGTGTCTTGAGTAATTTTCAATGCCTGTGCAGTAGCCTATCTCATTTAACATTTCAAGGTCATAGCGGGTTCTCTCCTCAAGACGCTGGGCTTCAAGAAGTTTGTTCTCCCTATAAAAATATTCAAGCCGCAATTGCAGCTCTTCATTTATTGCCTTGATTGCACGCTCCCGCGTCTGTTTCATTGTAACATAATGAGATGCTGGAAAAACGGCTGTCTCTCTAATTGAGTTGATTATGTCTCCTTTTAGGGGGTTTATTTCAGATATACTTTCAATAGTATCTCCAAAAAAATCAATTCTAAGAGCCTTATCCTCCTCATAAGCTGGAAATATTTCAACTCTGTCCCCTCTTACTCTGAATGTGCCGCGGTGGAAATCAATATCATTTCTCTCATACTGTATATCAACCAATTGAGCCAATAAAGCCTCTCTCGGCATCTCCATATCAACGGCAACTTCAACCCGCAAGGCAAGATAATCTTCGGGTGCACCAAGACCATAAATACAAGAGACACTTGCCACAACAATCACATCTCTTCTTGCAAGCACAGAGCGTGTGGCAGAGTGGCGCATCTTATCGATCATCTCATTTATGGCAGAATCTTTCTGAATATAGGTATCACTTGAAGGGATATAGGCTTCTGGCTGGTAATAGTCGTAATAGCTGACAAAATACTCTACAGCGTTATGAGGAAAAAGAGATGCAAATTCGTTGTACAACTGTGCTGCAAGGGTTTTATTCGGGGCAATAACTAAAGTCGGCTTTCCAATTTTTGCAATTATATTTGCCATGGTAAATGTTTTGCCCGAGCCAGTAACTCCGAGTAGTGCCTGATGCTTTGCTCCAGAGTTTACCCCTTTTACAAGATAGTCAATTGCCTGCGGCTGGTCACCTGCTGGTTCAAATGGGGAGTTGATTTTAAACAGTGCTTCTTTAAACTGCAATTCATGGTTTATACATGATTCACGATTTATATATAATGATCCGGCAACTCGATTCATACTTAACTTCTATTCTCCAAACTCTTATTTCTGATTTAAGCCTTAACTATGAAATTAACATTACAGCCAACATTGAGCATTATACGACATAATTTATCTATTTTGCTATAGAGTAGTTATTTTTGACTAAAAACACTAAATGCAATGATTTAAGATAGTTATATAATAAAACCAATATAAGTATAATATTCTTTGAAAAATATTTGTATTTGGTATATTTTTTGTATTAAAAATACCCTATTTATAATAGACTCTCTAAGAAATTAACTTAAATGATAAATAGTAATGCTAAAAAAATTAGTGTAATAATTCCAACATTCAACAGAGGCTGGTCTATTCTTGAAGCTGTAGGCTCAGTTATTGTTCAAGATTATTACTTATCAGATAGAAAACACCTATCTTCTACTCGTGAGCCTGACTCTTTAGCAAGTTCCATAGATAAAAAAAATATAGATAAAAATTTTGAAATTATTGTAGTAGATGATGGTTCAACCGATAATACTAACAATCTGCTTAAACCTTTGGCAGACAAAGGCGTTATCACTTTGCTCAGACAGGAAAATAAGGGCGTGAGTGCTGCAAGAAATCTCGGTATATCTCACAGTCATGGCGATTTTATAGCGTTCCTTGACTCTGATGATTTATGGCTTAAAGACAAACTTTCATGTCAGATAGATTTTTTTAACAGAAATCCTGATGCTATGATATGCCAAACTGAAGAGATATGGATTAGGAATGGCAAAAGGGTAAATCCTAAATATAAGCATAAAAAACTTTCAGGAATGATCTTTGAGCCTTCACTTCACCTTTGTCTTGTAAGCCCGTCAGCGGTGATGGTAAGAAGAGAGTTCTTTGATATCAAAGGGCTTTTTGACGAGACTCTCCCAGCTTGTGAGGATTATGATTTATGGCTTAGAACTTCGATAGATATGCCGATATGGCTTGTGGACAGACCTTGTATTATCAAAAAAGGGGGGCATGATGACCAGCTTTCATCAAACCACTCTTTAGATAAATATAGAATCCGCTCAATTTTAAACCTGCTTAACAGTAGCGGCGTATTAAATAACACTGTTTTAGATAAAACTAAAAAACAGACAAATAATACGATAAATATAAGACTCAGTGATGTTCAAACTGAGGCTGCTATAAAGGTATTGCGAGAAAAGTGCACGATTTACAGTCAAGGCTGCCTTAAAAGAGGAAAAATTGAAGAGGCTGAGTATTACAATAATTTGCTTTTCAGCATAAAGTAAACTCGTTTGTAGAAAATTATATTTTGTAATATAAATATGCTCTAAGATATACGCTGATTAGAGATACAAAATAGAATTTAATATGCCCAATTATATTGAAGAATGTCATAAAAATTATTGACAAGCTATTTACAATAATTAATAATAATTTTATTTTGATTTTAAATATATGAACATATTATTTCATAATATTACAAATAATATTTACTTTCAAAAAAGTAATCCTATAATTTTACACCTAAAAATATATTAGAATTTAAATGTATTATGGAAAAAAGAACAGTTGATATTCATGCTCATATTTTACCTTTTGTAGATGATGGTCCTACTAATCTTGAGCAGGCACTTATCATTGCTGATAATGCTTTAGAAGAGGGTGTAAATACAATCATTGCAACGCCTCACTGTTATAATGGGGTTTATAACGTATCTACTGATGATATTTTAAAGGCGTGTCGTAAATTCAAGGAAGCTCTTGAATATTATGATATACCAGTTGATATTCGTCCTGGTGCAGAGATAAGGCTTAATCATGACACTGTTAAAAAATATGATCAAGGGTTGTTGATGACCCTAAACAACTCTGACCACTATATACTTATAGAACTTCCTGAGACATTTCTTTTAGATGGTGTACTTATGTTAATACGCCAATTTATTCAGCGTGGTGTTATACCTATTATAGCACATCCAGAGCGAAACAGGTTTATCTTAAATAAGATAAATATCGCTGAACGTTTGGTAGCTGAAGGTGCGCTTTTGCAGATAACTTCATCAAGCTTAATGGGTGATTTTGGAAAACCTGTAATGAAGATGTCTGAGAATCTTATTAAGATGGATATTGTCTCTTTTATAGCTTCTGATGTCCACCCTGGAAGAAGATATAGAATAGCAGATGCAATAAAAAAATTGGAAAAAATAGCTGGAAAAAAAGCAGCCGATTCTATAATTAATGACAAAGTAGAAAAGCTATTTTCTTTTTCAGCTAAACAAGTTAGAAGTATGTAGTTTGTGTATTATTACATCATATGATGATATATTAAGAAATAAAAAATTTAGTGTATATTTTTTGTAATTATATCATCATAATAAAAAATTTCGGCATAAAATGTCGAATTTAACATTTACTTTTTTTAAAAAAGGAGCTAAAGATGAGAAGCAAATTGGTAAAAGGTTTAATTGTTGCGTGTATGTTTGTATTCTGTCTTACATTATCTGCTCAACAGGCTACTTCAGCTGAACTAACAGCAGAGCAAATCAAAAAGATAGAAAGCTCCATAGACAAAGCATTTCAGGATGCAATTAAAAAAGGCAAATCAGCTACTGAAGCTACAAAAGATGCTTCAGAAGCTGGAGTCAAGGCTGCTATAGCTGCGGGTGTAGATGGCGTAGATGCAATTGGAGGAGTAGCAGCAATAGTTGTACCAAAAGCTATTGAAGCTGGTGCTACAAAAAAACAGGCTACGTCAGGTTCAGCAGCGGGTGCTGCTGAAGGTGGTATAGCATCAGGTGTTACCCCTGCTCAAGCAATAGCTGCT
The DNA here is from genome assembly GCA_964539635.1 of uncultured Desulfobacterales bacterium. Taxonomy (GTDB): domain Bacteria; phylum Desulfobacterota; class Desulfobacteria; order Desulfobacterales; family Desulfobacteraceae; genus Desulfamplus. The sequence goes on from CAZIJN010000040.1 coordinate 20,733, forward strand.
GCTGCTGATGGTTCTGCCCAAGGTGGTGTAAAAGCAGGTCTCTCAGCAGAAGATTCTGTAAAATCAGCAGCATCAGGTGCTACACAGGGTGGAGTAGCAAAAGGCGCAACTCCAGCTCAAGCAATAGCTGCTGCTGCTGAAGGTGCTACAAAAGGTGGAGTAGCATCAGGCGCAACTCCAGCTCAGGCAATAGCTGCCGCTGCTGAAGGTTCTACTCAAGGTGGAGTGACATCAGGTGCAACTCCTACTGAAGCTGCAACTGCTGCATCATCAGGTGCAACTAAAGGTGGAGTTGCAGCAGGTGCAACCCCAACTCAAGCCGCAACTGCTGCATCATCAGGTGCAACTAAAGGTGCTATAGAAAGAGGCGCAACTCCAGCTCAAGCAGGAGCAGCAGCGTCATCTGGTGCTAAAACAGAAGCTATAGCTGCAGGGGCATCAGAAAATGAAGCATCTCAAGCCGCATCATCTGGTGCTGCACAAGGTACTCAAGAGGCTGTACCTCCAGCTCCAGCTCCTCCAGCTCCTCCAGGACCACCAGTTGATCCACAACTACCACAGGATGCTAAACCCGCAAGTCCTGTATGATTTGAATATTTTAAAGTGTCTCTAATTATTCAAACTAATATAATTATTTAGAACAATATCTCAAAAGTATTTTACTTAAACTTATGTAAAATACTTTTGAGATATTATTAAAGAAATTTTTAATTTTTTATATTTCTCATTTTATATCTTAAGGAAAATTTAATGCGATTCCATTTATTATCTAAATTAAATGGGCTAACTTATTGTCTTTTGGCTATAATGTTTTTCATATTTGTATTTCTTCCATCCTATAGTATTGCTGAAGACGGAAAAATGGTGGTAATACCATCTATAACTCCAGAGTGGCGTTATGATTCAAATTATTATAAAAGTGAGGAGCTTGAACGTGCCGTATCGACTTATTCGATTAAGCCGGGTATTAATATGGGATACAAGACGCCTAAAACTACTTTTGCGTTAGATGGTTTTTTAGATTTCCAACGGTATAATGATGAAGATGATGTACCAGCAGGGCTGCTTAGTGCAGATGAAGATGATTACACAGAAGAGCTGTTAGGAGTTACTGCTGAGTCTCAACTATTTGATCGCCTCTCTTTCGGAATTGATGCAGGATATATGAACACTCGAGAAGCTGCAGAATCTGATATTTACAGTAACTCTACTAAAAGAGAAGAGTTTACTATAAGCAGAGTAGCTCCTAAAGTAACGTATCGTTTTGGAGAAAAATTTGGGTTACTCTCCTCTTATGCCAATAGCTCTATAGATTATGATCGATCAAACGCATCAGATTCAACACAGAATCGTGGAAAGTTTGATCTTTTTTATAATCTTAACACCAATACATCTTTTGATTTAGACTATCAAGTCTGGTCCAGAGATTATGATATGACTACAACATCTGACTACACCTCCCAACAGCTTATGATTAATATGAATAAGCAGTATAAATATTTCTCTATAAGCGGCGGTATTGGATATCAAGAGAGAAGTTTTGATGTTGGTGGAAAAGAAGATATTGATGCTTTAGCATGGCAGTTTTCATTAACTGGTCAAAGCAGCAGTTCTGAAGAGATCGAGTTGACTGGAGAGAGTGCAAGGAGTCGTATGATGCTGTCTTTAAGCCAAAATCTCAATGATGTTGGAACAGACGAAGAGTATTATACAGCCACACGAGTAGATGCTAAGGTATCAAGGCTTTTTATGACAAAATTAGATACAAGCATTAAAGGTTTTTTCCAAAATAGCGATTATGAGTTAATCACCCGTGAAGATGATACATGGAATATAGCTGCCGAGATTAAGTATCTAATGAAAGAGTGGTTGATATTTAGCTTAGAATCAGGATATGAGACTCGTGATTCCAACTATTATGGAGAAGATTATGATGCTAATTATGCGATGTTCAACGTCCAATTTATTTATAATCTCGGCTCAAGATAAATAAGAAAAACAATAACTGTATTGTCTATTTAATTAAAGAAAATTTTGACGTTGACGTTTTGTATGTTATATATTAATCGGGTATAAAGAGTTTTTAAATGTATAACAGTTTAGATGTTTTAAAAAGGTGCAAAATAGATATGTTTTATTTTTGCACCTTTTTTGTGAAAATCATTCATGAAAAAGATAAGAGTGTGATTATGACTAAAAAATTATTGAATCTTCGCCCTATATTTTTCTGCGGTGTTCTATTGCTGATTATGCTTATTACAACAGCTAAACCAGCCCTGTGCGATGATATGTCAATGGGAGCTGCCTATAAAATAGGTCCTGGGGATATACTGTCTCTTACTATAACTGCTGGTGGTGAAGAACAGGCTCGTGCAGAACTTACTGTATCATCTAAAGGAGATATTAATGTCCCTTTTATAGGCAATACCAAAGCTGTGGGATATACTACAAGCGAGCTTGAGTCTATTATAGCACGTCCTCTTGAAGCAGGATACTTTATGGATCCGCAGGTAAACATCCAGATGAAAGAGTTTCACAACTTAAAGTTTTTTATATCTGGTGCTGTATCTAAACCTGGAATGTATGAACTAAATTTCTACCCATCTGTTATGGATATGATAGCCCAAGCAGGCGGTGTTACTCAAGGTAGAGGAAAGATTGCATATATTCTTAAAAAAACTACCAGAAAAATGGATGATACAGAGTTAGAGGCTGCTGTTAAAAATGAAAGTGTGGGTGGAGAGCCTATTCGAGTTGACTTGATGAGACTACTCGATAAAGGTGATATGTCTCAAAATTTTAGACTTGAAGCAGGAGATACAGTTTATATACCTCTTGATAAAGAGCTTGATTTAACCCAAACTAAGATTTATGTCGAAGGCGAGGTAAAAAGTCCAGGAGGTTTTGATTATCAACCTGGATTGACTGCTTTAAGAGCCTGTATAATGGCAGGTGGTTTTGCCAAATATGCAGCTCCCAACAGGACAAGAATTATCAGGAAAAGTGAAAATGGTAAAGAAGAAGAGATCATAAAAATCGATCTTGAAAAGGTAAAGGTGGGAAAGATATCAGACGTTCCACTTCAACCAGGCGACCGTATTCATGTTCCTGAAACATGGCTTTAATCAAGGAGTATCTTACACAATATGTCAAACGATATCGAGTTTGAAGGAAAAGAGATTCATCTCTCTGAATACTTTGATATACTGTACAAGAGAAAAGGAACGATTATTATCTTTTTTCTTATAGTAGTTGCAACAACGACATTTATAACATTCCGAACAGTTCCTGTATTCCAATCTACTGCTACGCTTATTATTGATAAGGAGCAATCTGTATCTCCAGTTACTGGAGACCCTATGGATTCTGCAGGAGGCTTTATATCTCAAAATCTTACATTTAAGACTCATTCAAAACTTATCACATCTAACCCTGTAGTTCAGAATGTTATAGATACACTAAAGTTAGATGAGTTAGATGAAGAGAGTCTTCAGACAAGTATGCTGAGTGGAGTTTTGAGCAGGGTTAAGGAGAATATAAAAACTCTTCTCACGCCTGCTCAAATTAAAGATGGTGATGATCTGTTTAGTTTAGAAGACCCTGAAATTCAAGAGAAAAATCGTCTCTTAAATATGGTTAAAGAGAAAATATCTATTGAGCCTGTGCGAGATTCACTTCTTATCAATATATCTGCTAAAGATAAAAATCCATCAACGGCTGCTGATATTGCAAATACACTTGGTAAAAAATATATTGAGTTCAATATCTCAAACAGAATGGAGTCTTCTAAAGATAATCTCGAATGGATGAACAAAGAGCTGTATAACCTTAAGCAGAAATTAGAAGAAGATGAACGCAAATTTTTTGATTATAAGCAGCAAAGCAAGGTCTTTTCCATGGAAGGCAAGCAGAAGGTAATGGATCAGAAGATTGCAGAGGCTAATAATCAATACCTTGCAGCCAGAAACAAGGGGTTGGAACTTGACTCAAAGATTGAAGAGATAGAGAGAAATATGAAGACCGGCGGGGCTGCTCATGTTAGATCTCTTATAAGCAATACTGTAATTGATGAGCTTTACAACAAAGTTATACAGCTTGAGATTGAGTATAGCGGACTATTAAAAGTTTTTAAGGAAAAACACCCAAAAATTATTCTTGTACAGAGCGATCTTGAAAAAAACAGAAGAAAGCTCTCTTCAGAGATAAGTAAAGAGGTTGCCAATCTCAAATCTGAACGCAAGGTGCTGCGTGCCAGAGAGCAGGTTCTGCAAAAAACTATTAGTGAGTTTGAGCAGGACGCTCTTCAGACCAGCGGTCAAGAACTTCAATACTCGATCTTACAGAGAAATCTTAACACCAGCCAGAATCTATATGATGCTCTTCTATCAAGGGTTAAAGAGTCTGATGTTATGAAGACCAGCGACACATCAAATATCCGTATAGTAGAAAAGGCGTTGGTTCCAATTAATCCTGTGTCTCCTAAAAAAACGATGAATATCCTGCTCAGCATGATACTTGGTCTATTTGGAGGTGTTGGGTTAGCATTCTTTTTTGAGTATCTTGATCAATCTTTAAGAACAGAAGATGATGTTCTTGACTATTTAGATGTTCCAGTTCTTGCTGTAGTACCAGAAGCTAATGAGAGTAAGGGATATGGATATGGAGGCAAACGATAAAGATGTTTTTCAGTAAAAAAAGACAAAATATAAGAAAGAGCAGAAAGAAAAAAGAGATAGCCCTTAAAGCACTTTTATCTAACTTCTCTCCTGCAACAAGATACGCTGAAGCCTACCGTACCCTAAGAACAAACCTCCATTTTGCCATGAAGGACAAAGAGCTTACATGCCTTGTTATAACAAGCTCAGTTCAGTCAGAGGGGAAAACCAATACTGTCGTCAATCTTGGCTATTCAATAGCAGAAACAGGCAAAAAGGTTCTGCTTGTTGATTGCGATTTGAGAAAACCAATGCTGACTGATATTTTTGAGTTAAAGAAAGAGGGCGGCATGGTCAACCTGCTCACTGATGTTTTAGATACTAACATAGATAAAGGCGACCTATCTGAATATACCATTTCAGATTTGATTCAGATTATCAAATATCAGAAACGGACAGGAGTTCTAAATATAATATCTACAGAAGACCCTGTATCATTAGAAAAAGATAGAATTTCATTACATTTTATTCATGGAAATGTTTATGATCTCCTCTGGCATAACCGTCCAGATAACAAAAAGATTGTTAGTATTTTATTGGAAAAAAAGTTAATTACCTCGCAAGAGGATGTGCAGCTTGGTATTGAGACAAAAAAGAAGACTGGACGCAGACTTGGTGCAATCTTCCACTCTATGGGTCTTGTCTCAAAAGAGGATATCCAGAAGGTTCTCTCATTACAGGTGCTTGATGCTATCCGCCTCGCATCAACTATAAACGAGGGAGAGTTTGAGTTCGTTCAAACCCCAGAGAGAGATATCAGATCATCAATATCTCCCCAGTTAGAATTTGAAGAGATATTTAAAGAGTTTTTTGGTCATGGAGATCAGCAGAGTTATATCAGCCGTTCGATTGATGCTTTTGTACATCCGACAGATAAGGAGAATGTCTTTGTTATAGCCTCTGGCAAACCCCCGTCAAATCTAGCAGAGCTGATTGCATCTGAGCGAACTCCTTTTATAATAGAGAGTTTAAAGCAAAAGTTTGACTTCATAATTATTGATACTCCGCCGGTACTTCCAGCTACAGATTCAATGCTTATAGCACCTCACACTGACGGCACAATGCTTGTTGTACACTCTGGACATGCAAACAAAAAGATAGTCAAAGATGTAGTAGATAGATACCATAATGCAAATTTAAACTTACTTGGGATTCTATTAAACCGCGTAAATATGAAAAAAGAGGGTTATTACTACCGTTATTATCAGAAATACTACTCATCATATTATGGAGAGTCTTAAACTGTAAATATTTCATAAAAAAATGGCTAAAAAGTTTTGGAGATAAAAAAAGCAGCTCCAAAACTTTTTTTGTTTATAATGCTTCTGTTTTAAAGAGATAATAACATCTTTTTAACACAGATTAATCAATATTAAAACGAGCCTTTACAGGATAGTGATCACCTGCACTTTTACGAATAATATCAGCGTCTATAACCTTCAAACTTGGAGTATGAAACAGAAAATCAATCCTTATCGGAACAGGTGAGTTAGTACGGTGGTAAGTGCCGCTAAAAGAGCTGAGTGAGTTATAAAGCACATCATTGAGTATAGTTTTGACAATCCTGATAGCTTTGGAGATTGGAATAGTATTAAAATCTCCGCCTGCAATTATATTTTCTGCGTTTTTCTGCTCTATCCATTGAACAAGAGATTGAGCGGATTTGCTGCGGACAGTATCCATAAATATCTCATCTAATAAAAACCTCAATCCTGCAATAAAATCAAATTGAACATTCCCATCTTTTACTTTAAGCATATCTCCTCTATCCAGATGCACATTTACCAGTAATATCTTAACGCCATTTACAATTATATTGGCAGATAACGCACCATAGCCAAATCTGCTCTCTTTAAAGTAGAGATGATCTATATCAAAAAGAGGAAATTTTGATAAAATGGCAATCCCAACCTTTTTATTACGATCATTTAAAAATCGGTGGTGTCTCATTCGTAGAGTTTGAGCAAGCATAGCTGCCTCCTTTTCTCCTCTAATCTCTTGAAGAAACATAATATCAATATCTCCTAATGACTGAAGAAATGTTATAAGCTCGGGCAGCTTCATTCTTTTGTGACCGCTTAAATCTCCAGTATTGCACGTGATAACATGGATATCTCTTCTATTTTTTGGTAAATTATGCTCTTTATCTTTTACAGCAGATAAATTGATATTTTGAGTCTTTTTAGTTTCAGGATCGGTGCTGCAGCTAATAAAATATGTAAATCCGATAATAAATACAAAAATCAATCTGCTTTTAGTAGAAAAAATACGTTTTATAATTTCCATTTCAATTTCTATTCCAAAGTTATGTATGTTAAAAATTATTTACCTAAAACCTTTAATGGTGTAATAGTATATTTTTTTCAATATAAAGGAGATGCCCTGAATGGATAGACAAAACTCATTATTTAAAGACGCTGTTTTTGTTATTATATGTTTTCTTATAGCTTTTACACCAATGGCAAGAGGTTCTGTAAATTTGTGGGCAGAAACTCTTATACAGATATTTGCAGTTATCGGTATTGCTGTTTTGCTTATAGAGAAAATACTTCTAAAACCAGAACAGTCCAAATTGGCAAAGATTAAAGAAAAATCGTTTAAATTAAATTTTAAGCCTGATTTATACATAATAACATTAACTGTTATTATTGGAATAGCCAGTCTCTTTTTTTCAAATTATAAAACTCTTGCAGCAGAAGGTTTACTTATGCTGCTGACTTACATATCAATATATTATATGGCATCAGAGTCTGTGAATACGAGAAAAAAAGAGCGGACTATAGTGTATGTTATTATTTCCACTGCTATTGTTATCTCTATTATCGGACTGTTAAAGCGTTTTGAGTTAAATCCTTTTCCTTTCTGGGACTATTTAGACTTATCACAATCTGGTTATAACTCTATTACAGGACCGTATGGAAACCGCAACCACATGGCTGGATTTCTTGATATGGCAATTCCTGTTATGATGGGACTATTTTTGATCCGTGAAAGAGGTATTGAGATACGTCTTTTAATGATAACATCAGCTATATTTCTTATTGTAATTCAGGCATTGACACTTTCTCGAAGCGGATGGATTGCAACTATCTCTGCTTTAATTTTTATGCTTGTAACTCTTCTTTTGCAAAAGAACTTTCACAAAAAAGGGCTTCTTATTACTATTGTAGTTTCTGTGGTTATTGTCGGAATTTTTGTTATTGCAAGCACACCTGCTATAAATAGAGTTGTTACTCTAATACAGCATGACAATGAAGATAACATGGAGAGCAGAGTAAGTATCTGGACTGGAACAGTAAATCTTATAAAAAAGAATCCTTTATCTGGTACAGGTGCTGGAACTTATGCAGAAGCCCATCCGCTGTATGATATGCCCGGATACGCACATTTAAGTGTTTATGCCCATAACGACTACCTTCAGTTTATTGCAGACACAGGCATATTTATTGTTCCAGTGATACTTGCGGCTCTCTTTTTTCTGTTTAAAGCAGGCTTTACAAAACTTAAAAGCAAAAGCAGACAGACAAGAGGGTTTGCTCTTGGTGCAATGGCAGGGGTTCTTGCAATAACAATACACAGCTTTAGTGATTTTAACCTTCACATTCCTGCAAATATTATCCTTTTTATAGTGCTTACAGCTATAATAATAAGACAGAACGCCTAAGTTGCTGATTAGGCTTAGGCTCATCTCTATTTTTGTTGCTGTATATTGTAAAACTAAAAAGTTGTTTTTGGAGTATTAAAAATGAACTACCAAACTCATTCAACCGCTATTGTTGACGATGGTGCACAAATTGGAGATGGAACACGTATCTGGCATTGGGTACATATCTGTTCAGGTGCATCAATTGGCAGAAACTGCTCTTTAGGGCAGAATGTTTTTGTCGGAAACAGAGTTGTTATCGGCAGCAATGTCAAGATTCAGAACAATGTCTCAGTTTACGACAATGTTACCTTAGAAGATGATGTATTCTGCGGTCCAAGCATGGTATTTACAAATGTCTATAATCCCCGCTCTGCTATTTCCCGCAAAGATGAATACCGCAGCACCATTGTAAAACAGGGAGCCACTCTTGGAGCAAACTGCACAATTGTCTGTGGAGTAATAATAGGAAAACATGCTTTTGTAGCTGCTGGTGCAGTGGTGAATCGTGATGTACCAGATTTTGCTCTTATGGCTGGCGTTCCGGCTAAACAGATAGGCTGGATGAGCAAGTTTGGAGAGCGTCTTGACCTGCCGATTAAAGGGGACGGCGTGGCAATCTGCCAGCATACAGGAGAGCGGTACCAGCTTGAAAATAGTGTATGTAGGCTGTTAAATGAGAATGAATATGTTTAAAACAATAAGAGATAGAAAAATAAAAGCAGCACTTATCGGCTGCGGCCGCATCTCCAAAAACCATTTTGGCTCGATTGAAAAACACGCAGACAATATAGAGCTTGCTGCAGTGTGCGACACAAATAGAGCTGTGCTCGCAGAGATGGAAAAAACATATAATGTACCAGCATACCATAATTATGACGAGCTTCTTACAAACTCTGACGCTGATCTTATTATTCTTTGCACTCCAAGCGGAATACATCCTGCCCAGACAATTGCTGCTGCTAAAGCCGGCAGGCATGTTATGACAGAAAAACCAATGGCTACCAGATGGAAAGACGGCATGGATATGGTTAGGGCGTGCGATGAAGCACGGGTAAGGCTTTTTGTGATTAAACAGAACCGGCGTAACGCTACATTGCAGCTTCTAAAACGTGCTGTAACAGAAAAGCGGTTTGGACGCATATATATGGTGCATATTAATGTTTTCTGGACCCGCCCCCAATCTTACTACGACCAAGGCGGCTGGCGTGGAACATGGGAGCTTGACGGAGGGGCATTGATGAATCAATCTTCTCATTATGTTGATCTCTTAGAGTGGCTGATAGGACCAATTGCAGATGTTCAGGCTATGACCGGAACTCTTGCAAGAGATATTGAGGTTGAAGACACAGGCGTTTTAAATGTCCGCTGGCGTACAGGTGCTCTCGGCTCAATGGCTGTAACTATGCTCGCATATCCAAAAAACTACGAAGGCTCAATCACTATTTTAGGTGAAAAAGGAACTGTCAGAATCGGCGGCGTAGCTGTTAATGATATCCAGACTTGGGATTTTGATGAAGAAAAAGATTATGATGCTGATGTAAAAGCTGCCAACTATCAAACCACATCTGTTTACGGCTTTGGACACCCGCTCTATTACAAAAATGTGATAGACGTTCTTCGCGGTGAAGCAGAACCTGAAACAGACGGAAGAGAGGGGTTAAAGAGCTTAGAGGTTCTGATTGCTGCCTATCTTTCTGCCAGAGATGGTAAAACTGTCTCTCTGCCTTTAGAATATTAAAAAGGTGAAATCATGCAAATAGAAGCCATTTACAATAAAGGTCAACTTATACTGCCTGCTGATTTTTATCTGTGCAGCGAAGTTTTTAAAATTCGTGTAGAGATTCCAGAGGAGGTTATATATAAGCCTCAAGAGACTTCCAAAGGAGTTAATACCAATTCTTATAAATTTAGTATCCGACAGCAGCTTGATGAAATTTTAGGCTGCAAAAGAGATGGAAACGCCTCTCAACATTATACAGCTCAAGATTATAAACATATATGGCACAAACATTTAGAGGAGAAATATCTTGAACCTAAATAAACATATTATCCTTGATGTTAATGTTATCATTGATCTTTGGATTGGTAATAACTCTGCTGAAATTACAGAAAAACTTATAGATGAATCTGTTGCTGCTGGTGTTAAAATTTGGGTTGCAGCATCTATGCTGCCTACTTTAGATTATGTCGCTCAAAGAGTTTTTAAACAGAAAGGACTACCCGCAAATAAAGTTAAATCTCTTGTTAATTCTCTAATACAAAATCTGTTAAGCTTTACCTCAGTTTTAACTAATTACGGTTTTAACCAAAAAGATGTCTATGATGCTGCTGATGACTTTGAAGATGCTCAGATTGCAGCAGCAGCTCGAAGCCTTGCCAGCTCTCCAGTCTGTATTGTTACCGAAGATAAACAATTTGATACTCTTAAAGAAGTTCGAGCATTTACACCTGCTGAAGCTCTATTATGGATTAGAGACGAAAATCATGACAGCAACTCCTCAGTAATCTCTTTTATAGACTTATCAGCACAGCAGCACGCTATTCTTCCACAGATTGAAAAAAGCATATTCACGGTACTGCGTCATGGGCAGTATATCATGGGTCCAGAGATAATAGAGTTGGAAAGCCAGCTCGAAGAATATACAGATGTAAAGCACTGCATAACCTGTGCCAGCGGAACAGATGCCCTTCTCATGGCTTTGATGGCTCTTGATATTGCCCCAGATGATGAAGTTATTACAGTTCCATATACATGGATATCCACAGCAGAAGTCGTATCACTGCTGCGGGCAAAACCTGTGTTTGTAGATATTCTGCCTGATACATTCAACATGGATCCCAAATTATTGGAATCTGCTATTACTCCTCGAACC
>CAZIJN010000041.1:0-31345 GCA_964539635.1 uncultured Desulfobacterales bacterium
GAGTACAAGCTTCCCAAGCTTGGTGTCGCGAGTTCGAATCTCGTTGCCCGCTCCATTGACCTTCAGGGGTAATTTCAAAACGATCAGTATCTTGTTTAAGATTAAATTATCTTGTTGCACATCAGGGAGCGGGCATTTTGCCCGTTTTTCTGTTTATTGGGGTGATTTTCTCTCTTTGTCTGGAGGATGAATGTCCGAAGTAAAAAAAAATTTCTATTCTTTTAATGAAACTGTTAAACAGCTTGTAGAACCTTTATGCAATGCTGAACAAATTGAGTTTGTATATGCAGAAAGGCTCTCTGATAGAGGTAGGACTATTGTAAGAATCTATCTTGATAAAGAGGGTGGAATTAAAATTGATGACTGTGTAAGCATGAACAGACAGATTGGGAATATTTTGGATATACACCTTGATGATATTAACCACTATAATCTTGAAGTCTCTTCTCCAGGACCCAATCGTCCCCTTACAAAAGTGTCAGATTTTGAACGGTTCAAAGGAAATATGATAAGTTTAGAGATTGCTGAGCCTGTTAACGGCAGAAAGAGATTTAAAGGCTTACTTGAAGGTATTGAGAACGGAGATATTATCCTGAATATAGATCAGCAGAGAGTAACAATTGAGTTTGACAACGTAGCTAAAGCCAGACTTGCAGCCACCCATGGGGAATAGAAATGCTTATTACAGATATAAAACGGGTTATTGAACAGGTCAGCCGCGAAAAGGGTATTAATAAAGATGTTCTAATATCTACCCTTAAAGAGGCTATTGAATCTGCTGCCAGAAAAAAACTTGGTGCCAGGGCTGATATTGAAGTTCACTATGATGAAAAAAGCGGTGAAGTCGAGGTTTTTCAGTTTAAAGAGGTTGTCTCTGTTGTCGAAGACCCAGAAGTTGAACTCACAATAGAAGATGGGTTGAAATATGATCCTGAATGCGAAGAGGGAGACAGTCTTGGGATAAAAGTTGATACATCGCTATTTGGCAGAATTGCTGCTCAATCTGCAAAGCAGGTGATTATCCAAAAGATGAAAGAGGCAGAGAGAAATGCTGTTTATGATAACTATATCAATAAAAAGGGTGAGATCATAAATGGTATTGTCCAGCGTATAGATAGAGGGAATCTTATTGTCAATCTCGGGCAGGCAGAGGCGGTTTTACCATCTAAGGAGCAGATGCCAAAAGAGAATTATAAGCGAGGAGACCGTATTCGTGCATATGTTCTTGATGTTCTTGAAGAGTCCCGATCTTCTCAGATTGTCCTTTCAAGAACGCATCCAGAGTTTCTTGTTAAATTATTTGCCGCTGAAGTACCTGAAGTTGCCGAGTCTATTGTAACTATTCAGAGTGCTTCCAGAGAGCCTGGAGTCCGTTCAAAAGTTGCTGTAACTTCGTCTGACTCAGATGTTGATCCTGTTGGTGCCTGTGTTGGTATAAAGGGAAATAGAGTGCAAAGTATTGTACAGGAGCTTAAAGGCGAAAAGATTGATATTATTCAATGGAATCCTGATATTGCAAAATTTGTATGCAATGCCCTTGCACCGGCTGAAATATCAAAAGTGGTTATTGATGAAGAGAACAGAACAATGGAGATTATTGTTCCTGACGAGTTCTTATCAATTGCCATTGGAAAAAATGGACAGAATGTCCGTCTTGCTTCTAAGCTAACAGGCTGGCATCTTGATGTTATGAGTAAAGATGAATATAGCCGTAAAGAGAAGCAAAAACATGATGCATTGATGAAAATTCCGGGAATGACTGATGCTCTTGCAGATGCACTGTACAAAAATGGATTTTCTAATCCTAAAGATGTGGCATCGGCTGATATTGCAAATCTTATTTCAACGTCTGAGCTTTCTGAACAAGATGCTATTCTTTTAAAGCAGAGAGCAGGTGAAGCACGCTACTCTTCAAAATATTTCTCAGATAAAACAGCTTTGCACAAAAATGAAGATGGGCACACTGAGCATTTAGAAAGAGAAGAAGACAACAATCAAGCAGAAGACAATCAATATGAAGCCTCTGCTGACACATATAGCGACAATACTGATAACAGCTTTGAGGATGCTGAAGATGCGGCAACTGAAAGATTTTTGCAGGATTCATCTGAAACTGAATAGCTATAAGTTGTAAAATTTAAGAAATCAAAATAAAACATAGGGAAGAAAATTGTGGGGGAACAGATGGCAAAAATCAGAGTACACGAACTCGCCAAAGAGCTTAATCTTACAAACAAGGCTATTTTGACAAAGCTTAAGGCTATGAATATAGAAGTTAAAAGCCATATGAGCTCTCTGGAAGATGAAACAGTAGAACATATAAAACTAAACATTTTTGGTAACAAACAAAAAGATCAGGAGTCTAAAACTGCTACATCTGTTATTCGCCGCCGTAAAAAAACGAATACACCTTCTCCACATCCCGAAACGCGGCGGACGGAACAACCTTTATCTCAGCCTTCACCTGAGCGAGTAGATAGAGAGCAAGAAAAAACTATCGCTAAAAAGCCAGCGAACGAGCGTATTGCAAAGCCCGACACTATAGATTCAAACACTCTTAGACTATCTGCTGATAATAGGGAAACCACTAAGCAAGAAAACAGCTTAAAGGAAAATAGTTCTCTTGAACAGCCCTTATCTGTTGAAAAAGAGAAAGTAGTTAAGAGAGATATTGTACCTGATAAAGATGAGAATGCTGCAAACGCTATAGAGGATTCCAAACAAAAAATAGTTCGTCCAGTTGAAAATAGTACAAACGAGAACAACGAGAGTTTAGCTGTATCGCAAAATGATGGATCACAAAATACTGGAAAGTCAATTGAATTAGATAACAATAAAAAAATAGAGGGTTTTAATATAAAAGAATCTGATATGCCCAGAAAACCAGAAAAGCAGGTAATATCTAAAGAAGAGACCAATACTCAAGAGAGTTCTAAAAATAGTTCTGATGAGACTATATTAACAAAAAAAGTAGAACACTCTGAAGAAGAGCAAACTCAAGCTAAAACTGTTAATGAAGAGACATCTGATCTAATACAAGATAGTGATGGTTCGTTTAATAATAATGATAAAAAAAAGAGACGAAAGAAAAAACAGAAAAAATCCGAACCAGCAAAAATTATTAAACTTGCACCGCCTGTCCGACCAGCTATTGTTGCAGCTTCTGAGCCTAAGAAAAGAGAATATTTTGAGAAAACTCCCTCTTCTGAAAAGGATAAGATATCACACCAGAAAGAGAAGCCGGTTTATGATAAGGAAAGACCGTCATTTGAGAAAGATAAAACTTCATCATACAACCGAGGTGAACGTACAGAGCGTACAGGTTCAGAAACACCAAATACTAATTACAGAGGAAAGCCATCTTTTGACAAAGATAAGGTATCATCTAATAGAGATAAATTTTCATCTGAGAGAGACAAATCTGCAAACGCTCCAATTGCAAAGATTGAGGGAAGATCTGAAGTACCCTTTTCAAAAATACGTAATAAAAAAGAGCCGGTTATTGATATTCCATTTATACCGGTAGAACCTTCAGAAAAAGATGATGCAAAATCAAAGAGAAAAAAGAGCAAGGTAAAAAAGAAAAAGTGGGGTGAAGAAGATGATGCTTTAAGCAACGATGCCTCTTCAGGACAGAAAAAACGTAAATCTGTGGTTGAAGGCAAAGACCTCTATGATCAGACTTTTTTAGCCAGAAAAGGTCGTAAGAAAGATTCTAAAAACAAACAGCGTCCTAAACCTCAGCAAAAAACGCAGATTACAGTTCCAAAAGCTATAAAGCGTAGAATCAAGATAGAGGATACTATTGATCTTTCAGAACTTGCAAAGAGGATGAGTATCAAGGCAAATGAGATGATTCAAAAGCTCATGGGTATGGGGATCATGGTAACTGTTAATCAAACCATAGATTTTGATACTGCTGCTCTGGTTGCTGCTGAATTTGATTATGAAGTTGAAAAGGCTGCTGTTGCAGAAGATATCCTCTCTTATGCAAATGAAGCTGATGATCCTGATAAGCTGATTCCACGCTCTCCAGTTGTTACTATTATGGGACATGTTGATCACGGTAAAACCTCGCTTTTAGATGTAATAAGAAAATCTAAGATAGTTACAGGAGAGGCTGGCGGAATTACCCAGCATATTGGTGCATACAGCGTACAGACCCCTAACGGCGGTATCGTTACATTCCTTGATACACCAGGACATGCTGCCTTTACCTCCATGAGATCAAGGGGTGCAAAGATAACAGATATTGTTGTTCTTGTTGTTGCTGCTGACGATGGTGTTATGCCGCAGACTGTTGAGGCTATTAACCATTCTAAGGCTGCTGGAGTACCAGTTGTTGTAGCTGTTAATAAAATAGATAAGCCTGATGCTGATCCTGATCGTGTAATGCGTGAGCTTTCAGATCATGGTCTTCTTGCTGAGGATTGGGGAGGAGATGTAATTTTTGCAAAAGTATCTGCAAAAAAGAGGCAGGGTATTGATGAGCTTCTTGATCTTATTCTTCTTCAGGCTGAGATTTTGGAACTAAAAGCTAACCCGAACAGATTGGCAAAAGGGCATGTTGTTGAAGCTCGTCTTGATGCAGGCAGAGGTCCTGTGGCAACTGTTCTTGTCCAGCAGGGTACTCTAAAAATCGGTCAGCCTGTGGTGTGCGGACTCCATTCCGGTAAAATACGCATCATGAGTGATGACATGGGTAAAAATATAGATGCTGCCGGTCCGAGCACTCCTGTAGAAATTGTGGGATTAAGCGGAGTTCCTGAAGCAGGCGACGAGTTTATTGCCCTTGAATCAGAAAAAGATGCAAAAAATATCAGCGAAAGCAGAATGCAAAAAGAGCGTGCTAAAGAGCTTGCTAAAAAGAGCAGAGCCAACCTGGAAAAACTTTTTGCAAATATGGGTTCAGGAGAGACAAAGCAGCTTAAACTTATAATTAAAGCTGATGTTCATGGGTCACTTGAGGCTCTTAATGAGTCTTTGATAAAACTCTCTCAAGAAGAGGTAGATATCAAGATTGTCCACTCTGGAACTGGTGCAATTAACGAATCTGACGTATCACTTGCAGCAGTATCTGACGCTATTATTATTGGATTTAATGTCCGTCCGACTCCTAAAGTTCGTGAAATGGCTAAAGATGAAAATGTCGATATGCGATTTTATGATATTATCTACAATGTTATTAACGACATCAAGACCGCTCTAACTGGACTTATGCCTTCAACTTTCCATGAAATTATTATCGGTAGAGCAGAGGTGCGGGATATATTTGTAATACCGGGTAAAGGAACTATTGCTGGCTCTTTTGTACAAGATGGTAAAGTTTCCAGAGGAGAGAAAATACGTATTTTGCGAGACGGCGTAATCAAATGTGACAGCACCCTCTCATCTTTACGCAGATTCAAAGATGATGCCAAAGAGGTTAATCAAGGATATGAATGCGGTATTGGTATTGAAAGATTCAACGATATCAAAGTTGGAGATATTATTGAATGTTATGAAGTTGAAGAGCGTAAAGCCAGTATAGAGAGCTTAAAGGAGTCAACTACCCCACCTGCTGAGAACGAATAAAGCATATAAGGTAGTTTGGAGAGTACTTATGAAACCATATCCAAGAGCAGACCGGGTTGGAGTTGCCATTCAGACCGCTCTTTCTGAGCTGTTGAGCAGAAAAATAGAAGACCCCAGAATATCAATGGCGACTATCAGCAGTGTGGAGTTGACATCTGATTTAAGAGTAGCGTATGTATATTTTACTATTTTCGGCGGTGAAGATAAAGTATCTGAGGCAATGGCAGGATTTGACAGCTCCCGCGGTTATATAAAAAAACAGATTGCCCCTAAACTTGGTCTTAGATACATGCCTGATCTGAAATTTATATACGACAAATCCTTTGATCATGGTTCAAAGATTGATGCTCTTCTCAATTCAGTAATTAAAAGCGAGTAAATGCTGAATTTAGAACATATATTACAAAACGGAATCATTGCAATTGACAAACCAGAAGGGTTATCTTCAGCAGCAGTAGTTTCTGTAGTAAAAAGAAAACTCAGCGTAAAAAAAGTCGGGCACACAGGAACTCTTGATCCATTTGCAACTGGTCTGATGTTGTGCGGAGTCAATAAAGGGACAAAATTATCCCGATTTTTTCTTGATAGCTCTAAACACTATCAAGCAGAGGTTGCTCTTGGAATAGAGACTGATACTCAAGATTATACAGGTGAGATTGTAAATATCTGTGATAAATTTATTCTCGACTCCCTTACTAATGAAAAAATTGCACGTACAGTTGAAAAATTTAAGGGGGTTCAAATGCAGAATCCCCCTATTTATTCTGCCCTGAAACATAACGGAAAACCTCTCTACAAGTTGGCAAGAGAGGGTAATCCTATTAAAAAACCGCCTCGCAAGATTGAAATCCACTCTATTGAAGTTGTAAATATTGAAAACAGAGTGAAATTGAACTCCACATCAAAACTGCAATATTTTTCAGAAGCACTGTTTTTGAATATCTCTGTCCATTGCTCTTCTGGCACATACATAAGAAGCCTTGCCCACGATATTGGCAGAGAACTTGGGTGCGGCGGCTCCCTTACATATTTAAGAAGAACTAAAATAGGCAGATTTTCAATTGATGACGCTATAAAACTTAGCACATTAGAGAATATATCCCAAGAAGATGCTCTTAATAGGATAATTCCTATGTCAAAGGCACTTGATTTTATGCCTGTTATAAATGCTGATGATGAACTTATTGAAAAGATTCGTTTTGGTCGTCCTCTTGAACTTGATCCATCTCATTTCAAAAAGTTGCTGATTTTACAAGAGCCGGATATTATCTCCTATTTTAAAATTATTGACAGCACTGGAGAAGTTATTGCTATAATTGAATATAACAGGCTTGTTGATAAATATAATTATTGTTGTGTTTTTATAAATTAATTGGTAGTTTAACTGTTATTTGTGTTGTGTGGATATTCTGTACCTGTACTGTGTGATCAGTTATCTGAATGGAATATTGGATAACTTTAATATCAGAAAAACGGAAATTAACAGAATATCAAATATCTATCTATTCCAAACTAAGGAGTATTAACGTGGTTTTATTAGCTGAAAACAAACTTGAAATGATTGAAAAATTTCGCCAGCATGATTCTGACACAGGTTCACCTGAAGTTCAGATTTCCATTTTGACCCACAGAATTAACTATCTGACAGAGCATGTTAAGGTTCATCAGAAAGATCATCACTCAAGAAGAGGGTTGCTGGTACTTGTTGGAAGACGCAGAAGTCTTTTAGAGTATCTAAAGAAAAAAGATATCAATCGGTATCGTACACTGATTGAAAAATTAGGTTTAAGAAAATAGTTTATATAAATTTGTATTAACTATATTTCTTATAAAAAACTAAATAAAAGAGTCGGCAGCACAAATTATTTTTTGTGTTCTTTGCTGACTCTTTTAATTTTTATTTATAGGCGGCAACTCTCTGGTATCCAACACTTTATGGAATAAATTCGTATATGCAGCATCAAGTATGGTATTAATACCTCTATTTGATATTGGATATGCGTCTTTATTCCCTGTTACAATACCTTGGAAGCCGCCTTTTTGCTTATGGAGAGATTATGGAAACAACAGTTAGAACAGTTATGAACGGCAAAGAGTTCAGCATAACTTCTGGTAAGATAGCCAAACAGGCTTCTGGTGCAGTTATTGTTAGATATGGCGAAACAATGGTTTTGGTTACTGCGGTTGCTGCCAAAGAGCCGAGAGAAGAGGCTGGTGATTTTCTTCCTCTTTCTGTAGAATATCAGGAGAAAATATATGCTGCTGGAAGAATCCCGGGGAATTATTTTAGACGGGAGATCGGCAGACCAAGTGAGAAAGAGACTCTGACATGCCGTATTATTGACAGACCTATCCGTCCTCTGTTTGAAAAAGGTTATAATTTTGAGACTCAGATTATTGCAACAGTTCTCTCTATGGATAAAGAGAACGAAGCTGATGTAATGGCAATTGTTGGAGCATCTGCTGCTCTTGAGATTTCAGATATTCCTTTTGCAGGACCAATTGCCGGAGTAAGGGTTGGAAGAGTTGATGGTCAGCTTATTGCAAACCCCACTATTGAACAGATGGCAAAAAGCGATATAGAACTTGTAGTGGCTGGCTCAAAAACTGGTGTAATCATGGTTGAAGGCGGAGCAAATATTGTCTCTGAAGCTGATATGCTTGATGCCATCTTTTTTGGACACGATGCAATGCAGCCTCTTATTGAGATTCAGCATGAACTAAAAAAGGCTTTAGGAAAAGAGAAGCGGCAGTTTGCTAAACCTGAAACCAATTGTGAACTGGTTGAAAAGATAAAAAGCCTTGTCTCAGACAAAATTCGTGCGGCAGTCCAGACTAAAGGCAAAATGGAGCGTCATGCAGCAATAGATAAAGTAAAAGATCAGTTAATAGCTTCTCTCACAGTAGATGCACCTGAATCAGAGGCAATGTCAAAAGATGATATAAAAACAGCTAAATCTATTTTTAGCGAGCTTGTAAAAGAGATAAGCCGGGAGATCGTTCTTAAAGAGAATCGAAGAATTGATGGAAGAGCATTTGATGAAATCCGTCCAATCTCATGCGAAGTTGGTAATCTTCCAAGACCTCATGGAAGTTCCCTATTTACAAGAGGCGAAACTCAGGTGTTAGGAGTTCTTACCTTAGGTTCAGGAAGAGACGAGCAGAGAGTCGAGACATTAAGCGGTGATGAATCACGTCCTTTTATGCTCCACTATAATTTCCCTCCGTTTTCAGTGGGTGAGTGTAAACGCCCGGGTGGTCCGAGCAGAAGAGATATAGGGCATGGAAATCTTGCTACCCGTGCTCTTGAAAGAATTGTTCCTGATAAGGCAGATTTTGAATATACTATCCGTGTGGTCGGCGAGGTTATGGAGTCTAACGGAAGCTCATCAATGGGAACAGTATGTGCAGGAACTCTTGCCATGATGGACGGCGGCGTTCCGATAAAAGCACCTGTATCAGGTATTGCAATGGGTCTTATTACAGATAGTGATAAGACTATCATTTTAAGCGATATTCTTGGTGATGAAGATCACTTTGGAGATATGGATTTTAAAGTTGCTGGAACAGAAACCGGTATTACCGCACTTCAGATGGATATAAAGATCAGAGAGCTTTCACGCGATATTATGGTAAAGGCACTGACTCAAGCTCGTGAAGGAAGAATTCATATTCTCAAAAAGATGCTTGAAACTCTAAATAAAAGCCGCAGCAACATGTCTCCTCATGCACCAAAAATTTACACTCTTAAGATAAATCCTGATAAAATACGAGATTTAATCGGACCTGGCGGCAAAATGATACGTGCCATACAAGCAGACACGAATACAACAATTGAGGTTGATGATACAGGTCTTGTGAAAATTGCGGCTGAAAATGAAAAAGATGGAGAGGCAGCTCTTAAGGTTGTAAACGATATCTGCCTTGATCCTGAAGTTGGCGGGATTTACGATGGAGAGGTTGTAAAAACCACTGATTTTGGTGCTTTTGTAAGAATCAAAACAGGTACTGACGGGCTTGTACATATTTCAGAATTATCTTCCCATAGAGTTAAAAAAGTAACTGATGTGGTAAAAGAGGGTGATAAACTCAAAGTAAAGGTGCTTGAAATTACTCGTGATGGTAAAATCCGACTCAGCCACAAGGCTGTTTTGGAGTCATAATGTAAGATAACTCTGTTCTGTTTTTCTTACGCATACTTACCTATTTTGTCAGAATGATGTTTACCAAAAAAATCTAAAAGCTTCTCGCACTCTAAATCGTGTGAGAAGCTTTTTTATTTTGTTTAGAAAATTTAGATATTGAGGGTTAAGTTTCATATTATCAGTTGATAAAGAGCTAAAAGTCCTTATATATTTAAGAATGTGGTGAATATTCAACTAACATGGTGAACAAATTTTATCAGTAGGAGAATAATATGCCATTTTTTAATTAATTGAGAGCATGCAAGCGATGATAAAAGCAAAAGAGATGCATCAGGTGTTACTATGGTTAAAGCATATGTTGATGAGCAGAATCAGACAGTATTTCTCTGCCCTAACTGCGGGTTTCAAAAAAAGTTCGATGCATCGCCATTTAAAGATAAAAAGAAAACTCTTAATGTTAAATGCAAATGCGGCATATCCACAGAAATGGAGATTGAATTTAGAAAACAGTTCAGAAAAAAAATTGAACTATTTGGTACCTGCATCATCAAAAAAACTCAAAAACGTTGTGAAATGATTGTAAGAGATATATCATTTAGCGGAATAGGCTTAGAACTGCTGCATATTTATAAAAAACATATAGCAGATATCGAAGTTGGTGATATTATTGAGGTCGATTTTAAACTTGATAATAAAAAAGAAGATCAGATTAGAAAAAGGTGCATTGTCCGCAGTAAGCGTGAAAACCATATTGGTGCTCAATTTGATGATGAAAACTTCTCAAAACAGTTGGGATTTTATCTTATCTGATATCGTATAATTTAATATCGTATCATACGATAAAATATAATACGATAATCTAAGCTGCTTTAGGTTATCTTTGAAACCATATACTATTAGAAACATTTTAAAAACAAACAAACTGCGACTTCTACCCCAAATCTATACCCCCCCCTCTCCCCAAAAACTGGTTATACAAGGCATATTAAAAGATAGAAATTGCAGTTTTGGATTAAATATACAGCAAATTATTACAAGGTGACGGTTGCAGATTACTTATGAAGTTTTAACCATCTGCTATATTTGCACATGCCTGATAGTGCTTTTACTGCCCTTTCAGGTGATGGAAAAAAAAGACCACTATATTTGCAGCCATCTTCACGGTAAAGCGTTCTGCTTTTACTATCAGTTAAAAGGCTCACACCTACGACAGGCTTTTCATATTTCTCTGTCAACTTGATAACATACGAGACATACTCATTTTCAAAATCAATCAGCATTTTCTTCATAGGTTCAAGACTCTCCCGAGAGTGTGAAGTATCGACCTTTGCCATTGAATCAACCATCTTTTCGATAAATATTCTTTTGCCATGAATACCAAGATGGATAACAGCATCACACCCGTCCCATTTTAGCAGCTCTTCAAGAGCTACTTTTGGAATATTAGGGTCGTTTTCACCAACAATATCTACAGGATTTGCATGACTCCAGTAGTCTGGCAGAAGAGGATTGAGTTTCTGGATTATATCATCAGACAAAGTAGGCAGCTCAAGATTGTGTTCTGCACATAAATCTGCTGTAATAACTCCCCATCCTCCGCCAAGAGTCATGATTGCAACTCTATTTCCCTTTGGCAGAGGCATTGAAGAAAATAGTGCTGACATATCAAGAAGCTCCATCGGCTGCCCAACCTCAATAATACCAGCCTGTTTAAATGCTGCTGCTGTAACTTTGGCGTTAGATGCAAGAGCACCTGTATGGCTTGCCGCAGCTTTGCCTCCTACATCTGTCCGCCCGCCGCTTAACACTATCACAGGTTTTTTCTCTGATACTCTTTTTGCACTTTCAAAGAAGCGTCTGCCCTCTTTTACACTCTCAATATAGAGAACCACAGATTTTGTCTTATGATCAATCTCAAAAAGTTCCATATAATCTTCAATCGTAACCATAGCCTCATTGCCAGAGCCAGAAAAAGCTCTGATACCGATATCCTGCTGTTCTGCAAATGCCAAAAGCTGGGTTCCCATATTACCAGATTGGCAGACTAAAGCAGTTGATCCGGGCAGAGCATGAACATGAGCACCGCTGCATGCAAAATCAATATGTGGATTGCATATGCCCATCGTGTTTGGACCAAGAATGATGATTCCTGCCTGAGCAGCTTTTTCCACAACCTGCTGCTCAAGTTTTGCCCCCTCTTCGCCTGTTTCAGCAAACCCAGATGTTATCAGCAGAATACCTTTGGCATTTTTTGCTTTAAGCTGGGGAATGACATCTAAAACCTTATTTGCAGGCAGGGTTACAACTGCAAGATCAATATCTGATTCAATCTCGCCGATAGATTTATGAACAGGTCTGCCGACTATTGTTCCACCTTTAGGATTGACAAGATAGATAGCACCTCTGAATGTTCCATTAAGGGCGTTTGTCAGAAGCATATGCCCCCATTTTCCATAGGTTCCTGAAGCTCCAACAAAGGCAACTGTTTTTGGATAGAAAAGAGATGCAAGCTGCAATTTATCAACATAAGGTCTTGTGTTGATTGCCTTAGATTCAAAAACAACACCATTTTTACACTCAGATGAACCGCTTGTTGATAAATTATCATCTTGAATCAGCGAACGCTTTACTATAAGGGCATCTACAGCTACAAGATCGCCGTCAGAGGTTGCAATCAGAGGATTTATATCAACCTCTTTGATTTCAGGAGATTGGAATGAAAGATTTGATAGACCCAACAGAACAGCCTTTATCTGATTTTTGTCAACAGCCCGCTCTCCTCTGAAATTGCCAAGCATTGCTTTGGCTGAAATTTCATCAATCATCTGATCAATATCCCAGTCAGTAAGAGGAGCAAGCCTGAAAGAGACATCGTGAAGAGCTTCTGTAAATATTCCGCCAATACCAAACATAATAACAGCACCATATTGAGGATCGCGAAACATTCCAGCAACAAGCTCTCTTTTTCCCTTAATCATGGGTTGGATTAAAAGACCCTCAAGCTCTTTTCCTCCAGTTGCAATGATTGAGCATGCTGCTTTTTTAAGTGAGTCGTTGTCAGAAATTCCAACATGCACAAGACCAATTTCGCTTTTATGGGCAAATTTGCTACCAACCCCTTTAAGCACAACAGGAAATGTAAACCTACCGCTTGAGATAGATGCAAGTGCTTCATCTTCGTCTGCCACCCTTATTTCTGTTACAACCGGAATCCCGTACTGTTTTAAGATCTCTTTTGCCTCATCTTCGCATAAACTCTGTTCGCAAAAGTTCTGGCTCTGTCCAACTACACTATTATTTGGCATTTGGTTCATCTTTGCACTCCTCTGAATATAATGTTGCAGATATGTTGTGATACCTTATTAGTATCTAATTCTTTACCAAAAATAACCTCTCCTAAACAGGCGTGTTCAATTGAGCCGAGTATCACCTGACGCAGGGCGTATGGGTCAATATCATCTCTTATCTCTCCAGCTTCTATACCTGTTTTGATAATATCTAAAATAGTTCGCGAGTATATTCTGACCATATCGTATGCTTCGCTTTGAAAATAGTTGGGAGAGTTTCTCACTTCAAGAAGAAGAATCCGGGCAAATACCCTATTTGCACTATAGCTTTTTAAAGAGGCTTTGATGATAATTTCAAGTTTATCAATACTTGATCTCTGGACTGAAATTTTTTCCACAATATACTCTTGAAATGTCTGAAAATGACCGTTCAATACCTGATATAGGAGGTCTTTTTTGTCTTTAAAATACTTGTATATCAACCCTTCTGTAACTCCAGCAGTGGCTGCTATATCAGCAGTTGTGATCGAGTGGAAATCTTTATTCTTCATCAGCTCGGAAAGGGAATTCATTATTTTAGTACGCCCCGGCGGATAACTTTTCCTCTGTTCTGACTCCATATCCTTTTTCTCCAGTTGATTTTAAAGTGCAGTAGGTATATATTCGTAATTAATTATATTGGTGAGTAATGTTTACTTATCAGATGAGTAAACATTACTTATCTGTTTAAAACAAGTCAAGATAAATTTAAATTTAGGAGATGAAAATAAAATATGAATGTAATGTTTAATTCAATTGGAAAAAAAATTCTCTACTATCATTATTTTTGCGTTGATAAGTATTGTATTTATAGCATTTATAAGCCTAAGTTTTTTTGGAAAGATCAACAATATTGGAAAAATTAATAAAATTGCCTTTCAATATGAGATACTAACCAAAAACGCCTCAATAGAGTTTGAAAAGTATCTCTCAGATTCATCAGATAACAACTACAAAACCCTTATTGATATTATAAATCTTCTATCCTTATTTGACGGCAGAATAGGCAAGATTCACAGCATTCTTAAAGACGGGCACTCTGTAGATGAGGTTTATGATATATATGCAAAAGAGATTAACGATCCATTTACAACTAAAGAGAGCTTAAATAAAACAGTTGTCCTTATAAACTCATTGATGGGAAACGAGCTGATTGAAAATACAGTTAAAATTACAAATTTAGCACACTCTTTTTCAGGTAGCTGGTACGACACAATAACAAAGTTACGCGAAGAGAAAAATCCAGAGGTGATACGAGAGCTTACAGCCCAGTTTAAAGCTGTAGAGCAGCAGTTTCCTGAAAATCTAAAATACTTTCATGAATCTATGGATAAAATTGTAGAACATCTATTATCAAAGATAAAAACTATCTTTTTCTTAATCTGTTTAGCTGCGATTATCCTTATCAGCGTATTGGCATTTTTTGTGATCAGATCAATCACATCTTCTTTAAAAAAGACAGTTAAATATGTAGAGCTGGTCTCTAACGGAAACTTTAAAAATAGATTAGATGTAAAAAATCGTGATGAACTGGGCACAATGGTTGCAAGTATGAATACCATGAGCAGCAGTTTAAGAGATATGGTAAAAGAGATCAAAACAGGCGTAGAGAGTCTTAACAAATCAGCCTCAGAGTTGACAGGGCTTTCCAACCATTTATCTGAAACAGCAGTTTTAAACTCAGATAGGTCGAATTTGGTATCTGCCGCTGCAGAAGAGATGAGTTCTAATATGAGCTTAGTTGCTCACAACATGGAGAGTTCTGCTGATAATGTAAACTCTGTAGTTACAGCAGTTGAAGAGATGACAACAACAATAAGCGAGATTGCAAAAAATACAGCATTTGCCAAAACCATTACTGAAAAGGCAGTTGATAGATCAAAAACAGCAAGCGAACAGATATCTAAATTGGGCATGGTTGCTCAGTCGATCGGTAAGGTTACTGAAGCAATTACAGAGATATCAGAACAGACAAATCTTCTCTCATTAAATGCCACAATAGAGGCAGCAAGAGCTGGTGAAGCTGGTAAGGGATTTGCAGTTGTTGCCAATGAGATAAAAGAGCTTGCTAAACAGACATCTCTATCTACATCAGATATTAAAAACCAGATCGATCAAATTCAATCTTCTGCAGCCAGCTCTGTCGAAGAGATTAAAGATGTCTCCTCTATTATACTTGATATAAGCAGCATTATTACCACTATTGCATCTGCTATTGAAGAGCAGTCCATAGCAACTAAAGAAATTGCACAAAATATCGCAACTGTATCGACTAAAATAGCAGAAGTTAATCAGAATGTAGGGCAGAGTTCTACTGTGGCAAATGAGATAACTCTCTCAATTGCAGAGGTTCACAGCTCAACTGACGAGATGAACCAAAACAGCAGCGATGTTAAAAGAAGTGCTTTATCCTTAGCGGAATTTGCGGAAACACTAAATAAGATGATGGGAAGATTTAAGATATAAACTGCACTGCTGTAGCCGTAAGATTTACTGTAGAGACGCAAAACCGTGCGTCTCTACTCTTATATAAAAAGTTTTATACTATATTACAGTGTAAAATTTTTTATTATGACAACATACCACCATCACAGGTAAGGCACATACCGGTAGTGTATGAGGCAGCGTCTGAGACTAAATAGAGCACTGCTGGTGCCATCTCTTCTGGTTGTGCAATGCGTCCCATTGGAATTTCAGGCAGTATTCTATTCTTAATATCCTCATTCTTAGTGATTGCACTTGCAAATTTGGTGTCAGTAAGACCGGGCAAAAGTGCATTCACCCTTATATTGTGAGGACCAAGTTCTCTTGCATAGGCACGAGTCATTGTGATAAGCCCAGCTTTAGTTATAGAGTATATCCCCTGAAAAAGTGCGGGCTGGACTCCATTTACAGACGAAACATTGACAATCGAGCCGCCGCCGCTTTTCATCATCAGCTTTGCTGCGTACTGAATCATAAAAAACGGTCCTTTAAGGTTGACCTCATTAGTTTTATCCCAAGCACGCTCTTCAGCATTGATCATTTCGCCAAAATAGGGATTTGCTGCTGCGTTGTTGATTAAAATATCAAGTCTGCCATATTTTTCCTCAACATGAGCCATCAACTCTTTAATCTGCTCTATATCCCCCATATTACAGGCAACTGATACTGCACTGCCGCCCTTCCCTTTTATAGCACTCTCTACAACGCTAAGAGAGTCTAACTTTCTGCTCACAAGAATACAAAAAGCTCCCTGCTGTGCCAAAAGGTGGGCTATTGCCTCTCCAATACCACGACTTGCTCCTGTAATCAGTGCTGTTTTACCTTTAAGTGAAAATAGTTCCATACTTATGCTCTCCCTTGAATTTTAATTTATGAAATTTTAATTCTTTGGTTCAAGAAAATCTTTTTCTTTGTATTTAGGATTTGGATAGTCATAAAAACCCTTTCCAGTTTTAATTCCAAGCCTTCCTTGAGCAACATACTCTTTTAAAAACGCAGCATTTGCAAGTGCCTTTTTCTCCTGCCTCTTTTGTGCCCAAAAATCTGTAACTTTATAAACCGTATCAATACCAATACTGTCCATAGTACCAAAAGGTCCGAGCGGCGTGTTTAAAATGCCCATCCATGCTCTGTCAATATCCTCAATTGAAGCTATTTTTCTTGATGCAAGATTTAATGCAGCTTCTAAGTATGCCATGAGCATATTGTTAAAAACATATCCATTATTTTCAGTATGCAGCAAAATTGGAATCTGCCCGATTTTACCTGCAAAATCTTTAACCGTCTCAACCGTTTCAGCAGATGTGCCGGGGTGTGGCATTACATCGACAATCTTTGTCATTGAGATATCGTGGAAATGAAATGCGCAGAATTTTTCTGGTCTTCCAACAGCATCTGCAAACATTGAGGGTAAGAGAGTTGAGGTGTTGGTTGTAAATATTGCTTCTGGCTTACAAAGTTTATGAAACATTGCAAAAACCTGCCCTTTTATCACAGGGTCTTCTGGTACAGATTCTATAACAAAATCAACATTATCTGCTGCTGTTTCTGGTTTATCTGTAATAGATATTATTGTAAGTGCTTTTTCTGCTGCCGCTTGCGGGAACTGCCCTAAGTTTACAAGTCTTAGGCAGTTTTTTCTAATTCTTGAAAATCCTCGTTCCAAAATCTCCATTGAGATATCGTACATCACAACATTGTAACCATGCAAAGCACAAATAAGTGCGGTCTGCTGCCCCATTGTGCCGCTGCCTAAAATCAATACCTTTTTAATATCTTCTGCTTTCAAATCAATCACCTTTACTGGTTTTATGTAATAGTTTTTATAATTTTGACTGTTCTATAACTTTTAATGACATATTTTCTAATAGCCTGACAGCGTGGATCAAGAGTCCAAACCGTTTATCTTTTGTAAATCCTAAATGAAACCGTTTGTATATCTGCTGGGCAATTACAGCTAAACGGAAAAGTCCAAAGCAGTAATAGAAATCAAATTTATCCATATTTCTTCCGCTCTTTTCGCCATATCTATCGACAATTTCACGGCGTGTCATTGCACCGTCCATAAATGTCGGTATTGATTGGAGAACCTTGCACTCAGGCGGATCATCTTTTTCGATCCAATAGGCAAGAGAGCCGCCTAAATCCATCAATGGATCACCATATGTTGCCATCTCCCAGTCAAGAACTCCGATTATCTCCATCAAAGTTTCAGGATTGAGCACAACATTATCAAATTTATAATCATTATGGATAAGCACCGGACGATCAGTATCAGGCTGTTTTTTCTCTTCAAGCCACCGCATCACATTCTCAAAATCTGGTGCATCATCTGTTTTTGCCTTACGATATCTATCTGACCAGCCGGCAACCTGACGTGATACATACCCTTCTGGTCTGCCGATAAAATCAAGTCCAGCAGCCTTTACATCAATAGAGTGGAGTTCTAAATGAAGATCAATAAGTTTTTCGCAAAGAGATCGAACCTGCTCCTTAGATAGAGTAATGCCCGGGGGCATCTCTTTTCTCAAAATCACGCCTGATATCTTGTTCATTACATAAAAAGAGCAGCCCATTATCGACTCATCTTCAGAGTATGCAAGAGGTTTGGGGCAATATGGGAAAACAGGATATATTGAACTCAATATTTTATACTCTCTTACCATATCATGGGCAGATTTTATTTTTGCTCCAACGGGCGGTCTTCTTAGAACCATCTCCCGATCACCAACAATCCCATCTCCTATTGGATAGTTTTTAACCTTTATAAGATAGGTTAAATTGGAAAATCCGCCTGGATACTGCTCAATAACTAAATTGTCTGAAAGGTTTTTAATATCTGCGAACTCTTCAACATTCTCATTTAAAAACTTGGCAACTGACTCGATATTCAGCTCTTCTCCCTGCCTCACCTTTACAGCTTCATCTTTTATAGCCATTTTTATATATTATTCTCCTTATCTTTAAGGGTTAGACCCTTGTGTAGGTAGTTGAAAAAAGTGACACTTAAAAATAGTTAGCCGTGCACGATTTCTATCATTTTATAGAAGACAGAAAGACTCAGTGAATTCAAGAACATATTCTGTATAATCATCAACAGATATCCCTCGTTTTTTATATTTCCAACGCTTCAGATACCAATCTTGCTGCATAGCTTTTATAATGCTTGCAGTGAGTCTATGATTGCGTTTGCAAAATATCCCCTGCTCTTCTCCAGCTTCAAGGATTTTTACCAATCTATTTTCCGTTGACTCTTCCATTGCAATTACAGCTTCCCGCCGCTCAGTGTTCAGGTTTTTTGACTCCATGAAGGTAAAGTAGAACCATGAACGGGCAGCTTCGCTCAAAAAAAGGTGAACCTTTATTACAGAACGTAACTGCTCTAAAAGCGGGTCATCTGGATTATGAAATCTTTCAAAGACATTTTTAATCATAGAGCTGCCCTGTCTGTGGATAATTGCAAGAAGCTCCTCTTTGCTTGCAAAGTAGGTGTAGAGAGAACCAAGACTCATATTTGTACGCTTGCTCAAATCACGCATGGTCATTGCCTGAAATCCCTTTTCATACGTAATCTGAAACACTGCATCAAAAATTTTCTCAAAATTCTTTACTGCTGTCTTCTCTTTTTTGATGCGGATATTTTCCTGATTCTCCTGAAAAACCTCTTTGTATATCTGGGCATCAGAATTTTCCAGTATCTCTTTAAATTCAATGTAATTCATTTATGGATATCCATACTACTTAACAATTTTGCCCTGATATGACCTTAAAATTCGTTTTGCCAATGATGTTTTATGAACCTCGTCAGCTCCGTCATAAATGCGGGCTGCCCTGTCGTGTCTGTAGAAAAATGCAAGTATGGTATCGTCAGTCATGCCAAGACCGCCGTGTACCTGAAGTGCTCTATCAACAACATTGTTCATGGTGTTTGCAACTACAAATTTAATCATTGATATGCTGTCTCTTGCTTTTGCAGCTCCGACTTTGTCGATCTGCCATGCTGAGTTGAGAACAAGAAGTTTTGCAGCTTCAATTTCAGCAGCAGATTCTGCTATCCAGTTCTGGACAGTCTGGCGGGTTGCAAGAGTCTTTCCGTCAGGAGTTATAACCCTGCTGTTTGCCCTTGCGCACATAAGATCAAAAGCTCTGCGGCAGATTCCAAGCCATCTCATGCAGTGGTGGATTCTGCCGGGTCCCAAGCGATCTTGTGCCATTACAAACCCCTGCCCTTCTTGCCCAAGGAGATTACTTACCGGAACTCTGCATGATTGATACAAAATTTCGCCATGGCTGAAATAGTCGCTGCCAGTATGACCCATAATCGGAATATTTCTTACAAGATTAAATCCCGGGGTGTTGGTTGGAACGATAATCATGCTTGCCTGTTTATAAATTGCTGCTTCAGGGTTAGTTACAGCCATTACAATGGCAAATTCAGCACCATCAGCAGCAGTTGTGTACCACTTATGCCCATTTATAACATACTCATCTCCATCACGCACAGCAGTGGTTTCAAGCATAACGGGATTTGATCCCGGCATATCAACCTCAGTCATAGAAAAACAGCTTCTTATCTTGCCTTGAACCAATGGATTGAGATATCTCTCTTTCTGCTCTTTGCTGCCGTACATATGGAGAATTTCAACATTTCCTGCATCAGGTGCCTGACACCAGAAAACATAATGTCCAAGAGGGCTTCTTCCGAGAGCTTCAGATACCAAACCATGCTCAACAAGGCTTAATCCCATTCCGCCGCACTCTACAGGAAAATTTGGTGCCCAAAGCTCCATCTTTTTTACCATCTCCTGTTTCTCTTTTATAACAGGCAGAAGTTCTCCAAAATCTCTGTTAAGAAAATCTGGCTCAAGCGGTATGAGTTCTTTATCAACAAACTCATTAATCATATCAACAATAACTTTGATCCTATCTGATATCTCAAAATCCATTTTTTTATCTTCTCCTTATTTACATAGTTGTAAGGGGTTATATTTACACAATCTCTGTAATCTTTTTAATGGATACTTACATGTAAAAAAATCGTATGTCAAGATTTATTTGAACGAACGTTCGTTTTTATCTTGATTGTTTATCTTATGTTGGGTATAAATTTGATTATTTAAAATTAAATAGGTTTCAAACAGACAAAAAAAGGTGAAAATAAATGAGAATTCTTGTTTGTATTAAACAGATATCAACATCAGATATTAGTATTGATGGGTCAGGCAGATGGATTAATCAAGGCGGTTCGTCAGCGGTTGCAATCAGCAGGTTTGATGAAAATGCGATTGAAGAGGCGATTCTTCTAAAAGAGAAATTAAAAAATTCTTTTACATCCCTCCCCTCTTCCGTTAAGCCTGAAAAATCTAATAAAGCTGTTTCTGATTGTGAAATTTATGTAGATGTTATTTCTGTTGGAAAAGCTGCGGCAGCAGAGAGCATAAAACGTGCTATGGGAATGGGTGCTGATAATGGAATCCATCTAATCACAAAGGATAAAGGCTATGTGAGCGGAAAAGTTACAGCCTTAAGAATTGCAGCTATGATAAGGCGGTTAAATATCAGCTATGATTTAATACTTACTGGAATCATGTCAGAAGATTTAATGCAGTCGCAGGTCGGAGCTATGTTGGCAGAGCACCTGAATATTCCTTGCGTAACCTCTGTGGTAAACATTAATATTGATGATATACTTGCAAGTATCAATTCTAATTCTGGTTTTTCAAATAATGGTTGTAACAACCAAAATTCTAAAAGTGCAATTAGGTTGGATCATAAAAATATAATTACGGTTGAGCGTGAGCTTGAAGGGGGAATACGGCAGAGCGTAAATGTAAAACTGCCCGCACTTCTTACCATACAGGCTGGAATCAATCAGCCGAGATATCCATCGTTGTCAAACATATTAAGGGCAAATAAAAAAGAGATTAAATCCTGCGATGTAAATGAGCTTTTTTCAGATAACTCAAGTAAGGTTTTTGAAGATATAGATGAGCCTCTCAATATTGTAAAATTGAAATATCCAGAAAAGAGACGTGAAGGCAGAGTGCTTAACGGAACAACTGAAGATAAGGCTTTAGAACTTATGAGTATATTAAAGCAGAAAGGATTAATGATATGAGAGAAATTGTTGTTATTGCAGAGTATTTAGATAATAAAACGGCTCCTATTACAGATGAGCTTATTAGCTGTGCCGTTCAAATATCTGCTATTGTAAATAGAGAGTGCAAAGGTGTTGAAAGTAAAGTTTCAGAACGGATAAAAGTTCTTCATGTTAAAGGCATTAATCCTCTTGAGAGCGAAAATTACAAATCCTGCCTTGCTGATCTGCTAAACAAGATCAATCCGTCATTTGTATTGATGGGACACACAGCACAAGGAGTTGATGTTGCACCAGGGCTTTCTGTAAGACTTGGCTATGAGTGCATTACCGGGGTTAATGGGATAATACTGCCTGATGAAAATTATGAAGAAAAATATGTAGAGAGTTGTACAAAAAATGGTGCAGAGAATTATGAGAAAAATATTGAAAGCAGATCAGATATACTATTTTCACGCTCTGTTTTTAAGGGAAAACTCAACGCTATAGTTCAGCTTAAAAATTCTGACGCTGCAATTATTCTAACTATCCAACCGGGGAGTTTTCCTTTAAAAGAGGAATTTAAAAAAGAGTGCGAGATAAAAGAGATATCTTTAGAGCCAGCAGTCAGCACTTCAAATCAGATTGAATATAAGGGTATAATTGAGACTCACGCAGCAAAATCAAAACTTGATCAGGCAAAGATTATTGTTTCAGCAGGAAGAGGTATAAAAGATAAGGAAAATCTTGAATATATTGAAAAGATGGCTCTCTGCTTTACTGGTTCTGCTGTTGCCGGCTCAAGACCGCTTATAGATATGGGGTGGCTGCCGTACAGCCAGCAGGTCGGAATTACCGGTGCTGCTGTTGCACCAGAACTTTACATTGCAGTTGGAATTTCAGGCTCATCACAGCACATTGCCGGCATGAAAGATTCAAAATTGATTGTATCTATCAATAAAGACCCAAATGCTGCAATCTTTAATTTTTCCGATATCTGTATTGTGGAAGAGAGCATAAATTTTGTTGAGGCTTTTACAAAGATAGCAGATAAAAAATGAACAACTCTGCAAGATTTAATCACACTTAATGAATAGATTATCATATTTCTATTGCAAACCTACTCATATATATTTTATGTAGTACTGCTTCATTTTTATTAACTTAGGAAATTTTAACAATACCTCTTTGTGGTATTCCAAAATTTTCCGAACATTAAAGGAGGTTTTAAAGATGCGTGCCAAACAACTGATTTGTATTTTGTCCATAGCAATACTGCCGGCTCTTTTGGGGGTGGTTACAACAGCGAGAGTAGATGCTGCTGATGCTGTAAAATTGCGTTATGCCAATTTTTTCCCGCCTGTTCATGTTCAGTCTCAACTTGCTGAATCATGGTGCAAGGAGGTGGAAAAGAGAACCAATGGTGCGGTTAAAATTGATTACTACCCGGGTGGCACATTAATAAAAGCCCCCCAGATTTATGAGGGTGTTGCAATTGGAATGGCAGATATAGGCATGACCTGCCTTGCCTATACAAGAGGTCGTTTTCCTCTTATGGGTGCTGTTGATCTGCCGATGGGTTATCCAAATGGTGTAGTTGCAACAAAAGTTGCCAATGCTGTTATGGCTCAATTCAAACCAGAAGAGTTTAAAGATACCCAAGTTATGTTTCTACATGCCCACGGACCAGGTTATATCCACACAATGAAAAAACCTGTAAAAACACTTGCAGATATGAAGGGGCTTAAGATCAGATCAACCGGAATGAGCACCTATCTTGTGAATGCACTTGGAGGTACGCCTGTGGGTCAAAGTATGCAGGAGACATATACAAGTTTGCAAAAAGGAATTGTTGACGGCAGCACCCACCCTTTAGAGTCAAACAAGGGCTGGAAACTTGGAGAAGTTCTTGATTATTGCGTTGCAGAAGATTCTGTTGGCTATACAACAGCCATGATAGTTACAATGAATAAAGCTAAATGGGATTCTCTTGCTCCTGAAGTTCAAAAGACAATCACTGAAATTAATGCAGAGTGGACATTAAAACATGGTCAGGCATGGGACGAAATTGACGTGGTTGGAAAAAACTTTTTTATTGAAAAAGGAAATGAGATAATCACTCTTGATCCAAAAGAGTCTGCAAAATGGAAAGAGGCTGTACGTCCTGCAATTACATCTTATGCAGAAGAGCTTAACAAAAAAGGTATTAAGGGAACTGAAGTTATTGACTTTATTTCTAAAACAATTGAAAGCAGTAAGTAGATCGTAAGTACTAAATAAACAGATTTTAACGCTTTTTTGAAGCCGGATCAATTATGGTCCGGTTTCATCATTTTTATTTAAAGATTAAAGGTATTGTATGAAATCATTTTGGATTTTTATGGATAAACTTCAAGATTACATGAAAATAGCGGCTGCCTTTTCCATTGTGGCAATGGCAGCGATCACATGCAGCGATATTGTACTTAGAACAACGCTTAACTCTCCAATTTTTGGTTCAGAAGAGCTTGTCTCAATATGTGCTATTCTTGCTATGTCTCTTTCACTGCCCTATTCACACAAAAAAGATGTCCATATTGGTGTTGAAATATTTATACGACTATTTTCAAAAAAGACTCAAGCTGTTGTGAAATTTATAACAGATACACTCTCTGCTATACTGATGAGTATCATATCATGGCGTATGTTTCTTTTTGCCAACTCTATGGCACAATCAGGAGAACGCTCCATGAATCTGCAGCTTCCTATGCACTATTTTACTTACATACTCGGAGTATGCTTTTTAATTTTTGCTATCTTTATCTTAAAAGATGCGATTATATTTTTTACAGGAGAAGAAAAGAATAGATGAACCCTACTATAGTTGGTGTTGTCGGTATTTTAATAATGGTTGCGATTTTTATGACCAGAATGCCGGTAGCGTATGTAATGACAATGGTAGGGTTTGCGGGGTTCAGCCTTCTTGTTTCACCTGATGCTGCACTCAATCTTCTACCAAGAAATTTTTACGAATCATTTATATCATACGATCTCTCAACAATCCCTTTGTATGTACTTATGGGACAGCTTGCTTTTAACTGCGGAATCAGCCGCAAACTCTACAATACAGCTTACACATTTTTAGGCAGCACCAGAGGCGGACTTGCAATGGCAACGGTTGCCTCATGTACCGCTTTTGGAGCTGTGTGCGGTTCAAGTCCTGCAACTGCTGCTACAATGACGACTGTAGGTATGCCGGAGATGAAAAGATTTGGCTATTCTGATTCATTGGCAGCAGGTTCTGTAGCATCTGGTGGAAGTCTTGGAATGATCATGCCGCCAAGCGTGGTTTTGATTGTATATGGAATATTGACAGAACAATCTATTGGGGCACTGTTTGTATCTGGAATATTTCCCGCAATTCTCCTCACCTTTCTCTTTATTTTAGCGGTTTATATAACATGCAAAATCTATCCAGAGGCGGGACCCAAAGGCGAAAAATTTACTCTCGCCCAAAAGCTTAAATCAATTGGCGGGTTATCTGATACCCTTATAGTTTTTATAATTGTTATGGGCGGTCTTATAATAGGACTTTTTACACCCACGCAATCTGCTGCTGTAGGAGTTTTTGGGATACTTGCTGTTTCTATAATTAGAAGAGAGCTGACATGGCATGGTTTTATGAAATCTCTTTATGAAACTATGCGTACCAGCAGCATGATCCTATTTCTGATCGCAGGAGCAATTGTCTTTGGGAAATTTCTTGCTGTAACAAGAATCCCTTTTGAAGTGGCAACATGGGTTTCTGAATTTAATCTTCCTAACTACATGATTATGAGTATAATTATCGCTATCTACTTTGTGGGTGGCTGCTTTATGGACTCTTTAGGGCTTATTATGCTCACTATCCCTATTTTTTATCCTGTAATATTAAATTTAGGATACGATCCTATCTGGTTTGGTGTTATTATAGTGCTTGTAACAGAGATGGGCGTTATAACTCCGCCTGTAGGAATCAATGTTTATGTTGTGTATGGAGTCTGCCAGAGCGTACTGGATAACATTACCCTTGAGTCTATTTTTAAAGGAATATTACCATTTCTTATAGCTATAATAGTTGGTATTATTACCATAATGGTATTTCCCCAAATTGTTCTATTTCTTCCTAATATGCTTTATTAGAAAAAATATTATAATCTAAAACAACTAAACAGGTGGGGAGGCTTTTTTAAAAATCTCCCTGCTTAATCTTTAGATAACCTGATTATTATATAAATAGTGCTTTATGCTCTCCTTTAAAGGTTAGCGTTTAAACAAATATCAACTATAAAATATCAATTACAAGAGGATAAAAGTACATAATGAAACGACAAACTACTTACGGGAAGAGTACGTTTTTTTTATCATCTCCAATAGTTTTAATTACAATCTTTTCATTACTATTAATGACATTAATTATTAATATAGCTAATGCAAATGCTGATAACTCTATTGAGGCAGGAAGTGAAACTGTTAAACAAAGTCTATTTAATGGTGTAAAACAGCGTTTAATCAAAGATGGATTCTCCACAGAGTCAGTTGAAAGTATATACAGCAACCCAAAAGTTTCACTTGAACTTAAAGGGGTGTCTCTATTTTTTGTTCATTCAGAATCTCGCTTAAACTATGAACAATTTTTATCTCAAAAAGCTATCAACAATGCTGCTGCTTACATACAGAATCATCAATCAGAGCTTGCAGATGCTGAGGCAAAATATGGAGTTGATAAAACTGTTATTACAGCGATAATGCTTGTTGAGACCAGACTTGGAACATATCTTGGAGATCGCTCTGTAATAAACATACTTTCAACAATGAGTGAGCTTTCAGAGAGTTCCAACAAAGAGCGTCTTTGGAATTTTTTATCAGATAACAAAAAACGGATAACCAGACAGACATTTGATAAAAAAGTTGCCTCTAAATCAGAGTGGGCATACAGGGAGTTAAAGGCTTTTATTAAATATACTAAAAGAGAGGGTATGAATCCTGCTGATATTAAAGGCTCTTATGCAGGTGCATTAGGTATTGCACAGTTTATGCCGAGCAATGCTCTAAGCCTTGCTAAAGATGGTAATATGGATGATAAAATTGATCTGTTTGACCATGCAGATGCAATACACAGCATTGCCAATTATCTTAAACAGCATGGTTGGAAGCCGGGTCTAACCAGAGAGCAGGCACATAAGGTTCTTTATAGATACAACCACAGCGATCCTTACGTTGAAACGCTCCTGAAGATATCTGACCGGTTGAAAAATATCTGATTAAGTCCAATCTATTAATAAGGGATATAACGATTTCTTATAGCTAAGAATAGTTGGTATTATTACCATAAAGGATAATATTAAATATGGATACATTTGCAGTAGTGGCTGGTTTGGGGCTTATATTTTGGATATTTACAGTCTTAGCAATAGTAAATGTTATTATAAAGGATTTTGGAACCATACAGGCTAAGGCTATATGGGGTTTAGTTGCACTTATTCCATTTATAGGCTGGATCATATATTTTATCTTTGGAGCTAAAAAAGGCGTTAGAAAAAACAGCAGTGTTGAAAAAGAGATAGTTGAAAAAGAGCTAAATTAAATTTTTTATTGACACAACATAAGGAGTCATTTATAAAGGACAAGTTTTTACGGTCCCATCGTCTAGCGGTCAGGACGCTGGCCTCTCACGCCGGAAGCTCGGGTTCGATTCCCGATGGGATCACCAATAAAATCAATAAGTTAAACTAAAATATAGAAGCCATTCAAGGAGCTGACGGCTGCTTGAACGGCTTTCTTATTTTTTAGAATATACTTTCT
Organism: uncultured Desulfobacterales bacterium; assembly: GCA_964539635.1. Lineage (GTDB taxonomy): Bacteria > Desulfobacterota > Desulfobacteria > Desulfobacterales > Desulfobacteraceae > Desulfamplus. Next base: position 27,429 of record CAZIJN010000041.1, read on the forward strand.
CCATAATCTTGATCACTCAGTTTGCTCTTATGTGAAAGATTTTCAAGAGCCTCCCTTGCACTTTCAAGACCAAAACTTTTTAAATATTTTTCTGTGGTCGATGGACTTTTATGTCTTAGGATTGTTTGTATCACAGATACAGAGTACCCTAAAGAATAGAGTATTGAGGCAGACAAATGTCTTATGGCATGAAAGCCAAAATGTTTAACCCCAGCTTTTTCACATAGTTTACTCATAAAATGTTGCCGGGTTGAAAATGGACAGCCATAATACTCTGCACAAAAATTCTTCTTTTCAATGCAAATAAAAACAAACTCACTTTCTATAGGACAACTCTGCCTCCACCAGAGCAAACCTTTTTTTAATTCACCTGTCATCGGAAGCCATTCATATTCAAAGGAACCATTTTCTCTTTTTCGTGTCCATAATCGAATACGGTTCTGATTGAAATCAACATCTCCCCATTTTAATCTAAACGCTTCACCACGCCTACAGGCAAGATGAATGAAGGTCAGGAGCATCACTTTGTCCTGACCTTCGGCAAATTCATAAACCCTCCAGAAATCCTCTTCTGGTGGCACATAGCGGGGAGAACGTTCTTCCTGCATCTTTGGGATGTCAAATGGATTTTCTTTCGGCAGGTTTGGGGTCATATAAATTGACCCCCAGTTCCATCCTGCCAACAGATTTTTCCGATCTTTATTGGAAGCATATCCGCTCCGCTCCTTTTTTTGCTTAATCAAAAAAGACTGAACCATACCCGGAGTTAAATCTGCTACATCCAATTCAGGCTTTACAGATTTGAAAAAAACCTTGAATGCTGATTTTTTCTCCTTAAAAGTTTTCTCTACATACCGCTCCTGACTGTAGTCAAGATAAGCCTCAGCCCAATCAATCAAGCAGGTTGTAGCGGTCTGCTCTTCCCACTCTTCCTGAGAGTTTCGCATTTTGCTTTCCCAGTCTATGGCATCCTTCTTCGTCTTGAATGTTCGTTCCTTCCTCTTTCCATTCATCCTTACTTGGGCTTTCCATGTCCCATTTTTCTGATATGGCATCAATAACTCTCCTTTCAAAAAAGATGTAACGGCTTCCCAAGCGTATTCCACCCAATTTTTGATAATACTGTCTAACAGTTTTAACGTTGATACCAAGAATTACTGCAAGCTCTTCTGGCATCATTTTTTTACCCAATTCTTGTTCTATCATGAAGTTCTATCCTCCACCTGTCTTGTGTTATCCTGTGCAAAGCCTCAGTCCACAGGGTTGTGGAGAAATTCTCCTGAAAGTATTCTATAAAATGCTTCCTGATTTAGTTTAGTGAGTTCCCGCTCTCCAAGACAATGTGAAATAGTTAAATAGGGCTGCTGCTTCATGATAATTGTTTGTATCACCTTCCTTGTCATGTTATAGTAATTAATATAGCATATTGTATTAATAGTATTTTTAATTGAAATAGTTTTATACAACCATCCACATTTCCTCTCCGAGAGGAAACTGGACAGCCTATTTTTTTATTGGCGGCTGGTCAAAATTGGACACATTAAAATTTTATAATATAAATTAAAATGTCCATTTTTTGCTGATAAAGATGCTGCTTATAAAGTAACTGTAATTGTAGGTGAAAGTAAAATTAAGTTGTACCTACACATTTTTTTACTTTATCTCTTAGGTTATTGAGAAGCTGCATATCTGCGTTAGTACCGCCTTTATCAGGGTGGACTTGCACCGCCATTGCCTTATAACATTTATCAATGAGTTTTGCCTCTTCTTGAGATAGAGTAACGGCTGATGATGAGGTTGATATAAAAGCTTTCCCTGCATCTTCATATTCTCTAAAGGTATCTTGATAAGTCTGCTGTTTAAATTGCTCTTGCTGCCTTGCTCTATCTTTTGCTGCATCTTCCTGCTTTTTGAGTTTGTCAATCTCTTCTCTCAACTTCTGATTCAGCTTCCACCATCTGAACTCATTACTTTCTTTAAATTCTTTGATGATGGATTGCTCAAGGTCTTTAACCTTATTTTGATAGAGCTTCCAAACTTCATCAAGGTTTGCATCTGGAAATATCTTTAAAACTTTTTTATCAAACCATTCACCATCACAAAAGCCAAAAGCTAAATCACCATCTTGTATATCTGATTCTTTACTGTCTTTGATTACCCATAGGAACCGTTCTACAATCTCCCAATAGTGAATGGTCTTGATATATGCCTGATGCTTATGCACCTTACCAGACTCATCTCGGAAGCTGTGATTGAGTGATAACTTCCAAGCAGTAGTTTTACTGTCTCTGATTATCTTTTCACCTTCTATTGACCTCATGTTGCTTTTAATAATCTTTCCGTTAATGTTGGCTGTCCAAACATCAGTTTTTATATATGGTTTTTTAAGTGTTGAACTTTTAGAATATAGTTTTTGACCGAGTTGTTTTGTTTCAATAAGTGAAAAATACATTATCAATCTCCTTAGGAGTTTTAGGATTTGAAATCTGATTATTAATTTTGTAGGTGAAAGCTAAATTAAGCTGCACCTACAAAACAAAATAAAAACAGCAGAAACATCGGGGAGGCGGCGAGCTGGAGATAAGTTTCATCTGCGTCTACCAATCAAGCCACCTTCAGCACAGGTTCAAAATCCATGAACTTCCTATAAGCATTCATCATAAGTTCTTTTAACAACTCCTCATGTTGAGCCTCTACAATCACTGAATCATGGATAGGCAGTCCTAAAATACCCCTCTGGTGCAGCTCCATCAGAATTTCTTCCATGATGATGCTGTCTGTGTTCTGCAAGTCAATTCCAGCACTTGTGAAGAGATATTCCTTTATTGGCTCATGAAATTCTTTATAATTTTCAATCAACTTGTTGATACAGCCTTTACCTGAACCGTAATCTATATTATTTTTATTAAGTATGTCTTTAATAGCAGCGGCAGCTTCCTTCTTTGCCGCATTAATGCTTATGAGAGAAACAAACTTGTATTTTGTACGCTCTTCTTTAGTTCCTATGGCATAGGGGTCAATCTTATAATCCAGATTCAGTTGATGATAAAGCATCCTGATGTGCATCCCGCTGAAATCAACCTCTGTGGTCTCATTACCATTAATATGGATACAGCTCCTCACATCCTCATGTAATCCCTGATACAATGCTCCATAGTTCCTACCGCCTTTATCAAACTCTAATGACCCTCTGTTAAAGACCCTGTGAAGGGATTTCCTTTCAATTTCAAACTCAAGATTTTTAATACCAAAGTCAATCAGTTTACGTTTGGTATTGAGCAGTTCATTTCTTTTTTCTTCCCTGATTTTTTTATTTTTACTTTTGATTTTGATTAAACCAAACAATTTTTTTATCAGCAAAAGATATAAAAAAAATGCAGTTTCAGGCTGATAAGCCTGCCATTGCTGGCTGTATAGGCTATTAGTTATACAGGATAAGATTGAGTCTATATCAAGAATTGATTTAGACTCTTCAATATAGTTGAACTGGATAGTTGGATACTTGTATTTCTTATATGAGATACTTGTTATCATAAGTCCTTGTATATCTGTAAATACTGATATTACTTGATTATCTTGTGGGAGGTACTGACTCTCTACTGGTGAGTGTTGTAGGTTAGCATCTCTTGAGAAGTACTGACTCTCCACTTCTGAGTAGCACTGGTTATCTACCTGAACTGGTACTACTTGTTCTTCTACTATATCAGTTACTCCTGATGAATGAGTATTCTCTGAGTAGTGCTTCTTCTCTACTGATGAGTTCGTTAAATCAGCACCGCCTGAATAGTAAGGACTCTCTACAGGATTCTTATGGTTTAGTACTGCTTTATTTAATTTTATTGAGCCAGAACTTAAACCTTCTATTAAGGAATAAGAATTTAATAACTCCCGAAACTGATTATATGTGTATTGACGCT
>CAZIJN010000042.1:0-27935 GCA_964539635.1 uncultured Desulfobacterales bacterium
AGTCGGCTCGGGCGTTGGAGTCGGAGTAGGCTCGGGCGTTGGAGTCGGAGTAGGCTCGGGAGTCGGAGTCGGCTCGGGTGTTGGAGTAGGAGTCGGCTCAGGTGTTGGAGTCGGAGTCGGCTCGGGTGTTGGAGTAGGAGTCGGCTCAGGCGTTGGAGTCGGAGTCGGCTCTGGTGTTGGAGTAGGAGTCGGCTCAGGTGTTGGAGTCGGAGTCGGTTCTGGCGTTGGTTCAGGAGTCGGTTCTGGTGTTGGTTCAGGAGTCGGTTCTGGTGTTGGCTCAGGTGTTGGAGTTGGTGTCGGCTCAGGCGTTGGAGTCGGAGTAGGCTCGGGTGTTGGAGTCGGAGTAGGCTCGGGTGTTGGAGTCGGAGTAGGCTCGGGAGTCGGAGTCGGCTCTGGAGTTGGAGTTGGAGTCGGCTCAGGCGTTGGAGTGGGTGTCGGCTCAGGTGTCGGAGTCGGTGTCGGCTCAGGTGTTGGAGTAGGAGTCGGCTCTGGCGTTGGAGTAGGAGTCGGCTCGGGAGTCGGTGTCGGCTCGGGTTCAAGTTCGGGTTCGGTAGTTAAGTCTGTCCTATAATCTGGAGTTGTTTCAGCCTCCTGTTGTGATGTTATTGTATTTATTATAGCTGCTGTTTCAGTTTCCCTTGTCTGTTGTTCTGAAACTTGCCGTTCAATCTCTATTTCTTCTTCAAAAGGGTTTGTTGATAATTCTGATTGTATAAATGGACTCTCATATTTTTCATCTTCAGAGGGTTGAGAAAAAGGATCAAATGAGATTGGATCAGATAAAAAACTAAATGTATTCTGATCAGATTCAGGAGGCGTGATAACTATATGGTTTTGTTGAACTTGTGAAGATAATGCTTTTGGTACGGAAGTATTTGAAGCAGCTAAAAGATTACTATTGGTTTTAGTAATATTTTCATCTGCTGTTTTTTGTAAAGTCTGATCTGGCTCAGTAGGATCATTTTCATCTGTTGATATATTATCTCCAGCAGCTTCGGTTCCATCAGCAACTTGGGCAGCCTCTGTTCCATCTTTAACATCAGCGGCTTCACTACCATCAGACACGACTCCAGTTTCAGTTTTATCATTGGATATATTATTTTCTGCTGTCTGCGGGTTTTCTTGTTGAGTTTGAGTTTCTGCTGCTTGCTGCTGATTTTCCTGCTGAGTCTGACTCTCCTGAGCTTGTTCGGTTTGTTGTATTTGATTATCTTCTGTCTGCTTGCTATCTTGTTGGGTTTGCAAATCAGCTAATACCTGCTGATTTTCCTGCTGTGTCTGGCTTTCTTGAGATTGAGAAGCCTCTTGCTGCTGACTATCTTGTGTTGATGCTTGCTGAGTCTGAGTGTTTTGATTTTCAGAATTCTGACTTGCTGCAACTGCATCAGCAATTGCTGTCTCAATATTTTCTCCTGCGGCTAAAGACTCTGCTAACTCCTGCTGAAATGCCTCTGTATTTACAACTGCTGGATCAGAAATAGCATTTTCTTGACCAGACTCTGATATTATTGATGATATTGCCTCAGCTACGTTTTCTCCTGATGCAAGTGCTGTTAAAAGCTCATTCTGGCTCTCTGTCTGAACGCTTTGTGATGCAGCAATTTCTGAAGCAGTAGATTGAATTGCACTGCTGACAGCACTCTCAATGCTCTCTCCAGAAAGAAGAGACTGCGTCAAAGCCTGCTGAAAACTTTCACTATTGATAACACTCCCGTCTGCTCCGCTGCCATCTTGCAGTGATTGGGCAAGATTATTTACAACTTCCGATACATTTTCCCCTGACGCAAGTGCAGACAAAAGAGCAGCCTCTGTGCCTGTGCTGCCAGAATCTACATTTGCCAAAGTCTCCATAACGGTTGAAGCTGCCTCAACAGCTTGAGTTACAGCATTTTCAATACTAACGCCGTTTGCTACGGCATTGATTAAACTCTCCTGAAATGCTTGAGCCATTGCAGCAGCAGCTTCAGGAGAGACATCAGCACCAGACGGAATAATAGAATTAACTATTGCTGCGACATTTTCTCCTGATGCAAGAGCAGCAAGAAGCTCCTGCCCGCCGGCGGCTGATTCTGATTGGACAGAGCCAGTCGCTGCTGCCATCTGAGAAGATTCACTTTGAGCCTGATTTAAAGCATCAGCAGCAGACGAGCCTTCTGCAAGTGCCTGTGTCATAGCTTGTGCAAAAACTTCAGAATCTCCTCCGCTTTGAAGGCTTGATACTGTTTGCTCAACGTTTTCGCCAGATGCAAGAGCAGCAGCAAGCTCTGCCTCTGGAGTCATCTCACCTTGAACCGCACTTTGGGCACTATCCATAGCTTCTACTTTAGCATTAGCAGATTCAACAGCCTGTTCTGCAGATTCTCCTGATGCCAAAGATTTCATAAAAGCGTCAATAAACAAGGCTATTTGATCAGGAGTCATTCCTTCTGTAAAGCTGCCCAGAACCTGATCAATATTTTCACCATTAGCAAGCGACATTACCAACTTGCCAGCATCACTGATCTCACCTTGAGTTGAAGATTCTGCCTGAATATTCTGTTCTAATGCAGTTTGTGCCTCTGAAAGTGCATCTGATGTGGTTTGTCCTGAATCAAGAGATTCCTGTAAATCTGACATCAATGCACCAGCAGCATCACTCTCTTTAGATACGCCTTCTGGCAGATGTTTATCTATTTCACTATCAACATTCTCACCAGATGCAAGAGCTGATGCTAAACTGTCTTCTTGTGCTTCAGATTCAATCTGCTGTTCAATCTTCTCTTGAACAACCGATAGGTCAGCTTCATGCACAGCATTACGAAGAGACTCTTCTGGAGGAATTCCGTGATTTAGGTCATTTGAGAGTTTTTCCATGAAGTTGTTGACTGCTGTTTCAATCTCTTTAGGATTGCCTCCTTGAGCAGCAACATGATCCATGACAAGTTTTTTAACTTCGGACAGTGCAGATTCAGAGTCTGAAGCACTGCTTGTGCTCTCCATCAGTTTTATAAGCAGATTATTGAAGAGTCCACCACTGTCTGTAACAGGCGGTTGCGTATTTGAATCAGAAATCAGATGCGTGCTGTCTGATAAATTATTGTTCTCAGGCATGGTGTCCTCCTTGTCTATCTCTCGTGAAGGGCTGTTTCAAATGATAGCAGAAATGGTGAAAGAATATACTCAATTACAGTTCTTTTATCGGTTATAATGCTGCACTGCATAAGCATTCCCGGAAAAAGATTATACGGCTTTTCAGGCTTGCCGAAATAATCCTGTTCTGTGGTGATTTTGATTTTATAAAATGGCGGTCCTTTATCTAATATTGTAGAGTCTGGACTTATGTGTATAACCTCTCCGTTGATATGCCCGAATCTTGCACCGTCTGCCGAGCTTAGGCGGACATTTACCGACTGCCCTGTATGGACATATCCTATATCTCCTACTGAAAGACGTGCTTCAATAATCAGACGATCATCTATTGGAACAACTTCTGCTACTGCACCGCCCGGGGGGACTATTCCGCCGATGGTTACAAACATAAGCGATTTAACTGTTCCATCAACAGGAGAACGAAGAACCGTTCTTCTTAAGCTGTCCTCATTTTTATTTAGACGCTCATAGATCATCTGTGCTGTTCTTTGAACCTCGCGAAGCTCATCTTGTGCCTCTTCTATAAATGTGTTTCTCACAAGGGCAAGGCGGCTCTCTGCCTCTTTGATTGATGCAGAAATCTTTTTTAATGATGCCTGATCAACTCTCTGCTGCCCTTTTATGTCTGCAAGCTGCTTTAATAGATCAAGATGGTTCATACGATTTGAAAGATTATGCTGGAGAAGTTTCTGGCTGATTCCAACCTGCTCTTCAAGAAAGTTTCTCACGCTTGTGTTGCCTGAGAGCCTTGCCTCTATCTCTTCAATTTGAAATCTATATTGGTTTATAAGCTCTTTTTGCACTCTTATCTGATTTTCAACTCTATTCTGTCTTGTCTGAAACATTGAAACAGCATTTCTTGCCAAATCTGGTGCTGATTTTTTTATCTCTTCAGGTATTACAAGATTTTTGCCGCCTTTTATTTCAGCATTCAGTCTCATAATTGTTATTTCAAGAGATTTTAGATGGATAGTCTGCTCTGCAACATCAGCATTGCTGCTTGTAGATTCTAAAATTACCAAAGACTGACCGTTTTTTACCTTTTCTCCCTCTTTAACCAAAATCTCTCTGATTATTCCTCCTTCAAGGTGCTGTATAGTCTTGACTCTGCTTGATGGAACAACCTCGCCCGGAGCAAAACTTACAACATCAAGCTCTCCATAAGCAGACCAGACAATAAGAGAGATGACTGTAAACATTGCCATCACAAGAAAGAATTGGCTCTTTAAAGTTTTATTATGGGAAACAATTTTAACCATTATAATTGGCTCTTTACAGGGTTATTACGAAAAATAACTTCAGCCATTAGATTTACTTTCCAAAGTTTTGGGATCAGAAATAACTATTTTAGGAACTGGTTTAGAGTTTAAATCAAGAATACGCGTTGCACCTCTGATTATATTTGGGTCTTGCGTAAATATGATCATGGTGTGTCCCTTTTTTGAAAGCTCTACAAGCAGCGAATAAACAGCGTTGCAGCCTTGTCTGTCAAGCCCTTCGGTCGGCTCGTCAAAAAAAAGCAATTTCCCGCCGACTGCCAATGCCCTTGCAAGTGCAAGCCTTTTGCGATGACCAGTTGAAAGGTTTGCTCCGCTGTTTATAATCTGGGTATCAAGACCCTGCTGGCTTTGATCAATAAAATTAATAAGCCCTGCATCTTTGATTATCTTATTTAAATTTACAACCGTCTGTTGTTCAGACTCCGACAAATTAGAATTATATGATACTGCTGCTAAAAGGTTCTCTCTAATTGAAGCAGGAAGAAACTGTACATCTTGCGGCATATATGCAAGCTGCGATCTCCACCATGCCGAAGATAATTGACGTAAATCCACTCCGTCAGCAAGAATCTGACCTCTATCAGGCTCAATAAGACCAGCAATAAGCCTGCAAAGTGTTGTCTTTCCAGTTCCATTCTCGCCAGTAACAACAAGCACAGCACCCGGCAGAATCTCAAGATCAAGAGATTCAAACAGCGGGCGGGACATGCCTTGATGGGCAAAAGAGACATCTTTAAACTGAAGCCTTCCCTGATAAGCTTTAAGTGCAATGCCTCCTTGTCGTTCAGTTTCAATCTGCCCAAACTGCTTTATTCTCTCAAGAGCCTGTTCTGCCATAGTAAAAGCCTCTCCAAGATAGGCAAAACGGGCAACAGGGGCAAGGGCACGCATTGCTAAAATATTTGCTCCAATAAGAGTTCCAACGTTAAGGTCTCCATTTACTGTAAGAACTGCACCAGCAGCATAAATTGCAACGCTCATCAAAGATTGGGCTGCTCTGCTGATGTTCTGGATAAGCTCCTGCTGATCAAACAGTTCAGCTCTTTTATCTAAAAACACGCCGCAGTTTTTATTCCACTCATTAACCATCAAACTGCTGTTATCAAAGAGCCTTACAGTGTCTAATGCCTGATTTGCAGTGCCGAAAATCCCATTACCCTTTACAGATGATTCAGTAACCTTGTTAAGGTTGTTTTTGATCATCTGTCTGCTCATCATGCCGAGAATAAAGATAAACAGCATAAAAATAAGGGTTATTATGCTCAGAATCCATGATAGCCACGTCATAACAGCTATAAATATGAATGCAAAAGGAAGATCAAAAATTGTTGTAATGTTTGCTGCCTTATAGGCATATTCAACTGTATTTGTCCCTTTTATGATCTCTTGTCTAAGACGCTGGGGAATCCTGTCTAAAAATTTCATCTTCCCGCTGGTTAAAATTCCAAAAACGGCTGTCATCAACTCATAGTTTCTTTCAGCACCAAGATATGATGCAAGCGATGAGCGTGCCCGTCTAAATCCAAATTCAAGAAGGATAGCTATGCACACACCAATTGTAAGCGTGTATAGAGTAGAATCAACGCCGTGTGATATGTAGCGGTTTAGAAGCTGGATAATATATAGAGATGATGCAAGACCAAGAACATTGACAAAAAAAGAGGCAGCGATAAGTTCAAGCGTAATAAAAAGGTGGTTTTTAAGGCGGAGCAGCAGTTCACTCATGGAGAATCTCTCCTTACTTCTTTTGGTTAAACATCTCTATATCTATGCTTCCCATAACCTCAAGCAGAGCAAACACTCCAAAAGAGATATCTATTTTTGCAGCATAGCTGTCGCTTTTAGCATTTATAAGAGATGTTTCACCTGCAAGAATATCCATCAACGAGCGGTTGCCTAAATCACGCTCCTCTCTTGCAAGTTTTAAAAATGCTGCTGTTAAATCTGCCTGTTCGTTTAAAGTCTGGGTTGTTATTTCTGCTGTTTTGAGCCTCTGCCATGCACTTCGGGCTGTCTTTTCAATAACTTTCTCTTTGTCTGCAACTAAATTCTTTTCTTTGAGCATATTCTCTCTTGCAGCCCTTATTTTATTATTTTCTGTCAAACCTAAATTTATCGTTTTTTTCAGCATTACGCTTGCCTTATACTCTTTGACATTTCCAAATGCTGCGTTGTAGTTGTCTGAAACATCTCCTTCAACAGAAAACTCAACATCTGGAAACAGAGCCTTATTTTTTTCGGCTCTTACATCAGTTTCACCAATAGACTCTCTATTTTTTGCCAACAAAATCTCAACGTTATTATTTTTTGCAACCTTAATCACAGTTTCAAGATTTTCAGGAACAGAGAACATTTTATAAGGTTCAATCGGCTGCATCTTAGAGATATCTTCTGGAAGAGCATCAAAAATTTCCAAATATCCACTCTCTGCCAAACCGTATTCGCCTTCATTCCGCTGCCGTCTTGACATAGCACCAGCAAGCTGTGATTTAGATTGGAGAACATCGGTTGTATAGCCATAACCTTCAGCAACGCGGATCTCCTCAAGACCAGTCTGGCGGCGGATATTGGCTTCAGATTCAATTGAGTATTGAAGCACTACGTATGCTCTGTGAAGTCTCTGGTATGCTGTGGCTGCATCAACTATAAGCTGCTGGCGTACCTTTTTAAGATTAAGTTCCTGTTCAACAAGCTGCCGTCTTGCCTTATCAACTGCTGCATCTGTTTTGCCGAAATCCCAAAGAAGCTGGGTCAATTTTAATTTGCTTTGGTTGTACTGATCTGGAATTGTCTCTTCATACTCATCTTCTCTGCCTGCCTCAAGCGTAAGTTCAAGCTCTGGATAACGTGCCCCGAGCCTTACTCTTATCTGCTCTTTTGCTGCTCTTACTGCTGCCTGCGCACTTAAAATACGCTCATTTGAGGTAAGAATGGGTTTTAAAAGATTATAAAAATATATGTTGCCGGATTCTTCAGACTCTTTGGATAAAGCTGCGTCTGATATTAACAACACAGTTAAGCAGATTACAATAAAAACAATTTTTATCTGTTTGTAAAACATAGTTTACCTGATTAGAAATATTATTTAGAATTTAAAAATAACGGTTATGTTTGAGGTTAAAAAACGATAAAATTTAACGTCTGAACTTAATTTATTTTGACAAATTGATCTCATTTTTTATTCATCTAAGAACTCTTTTCAACTTCAGACGGTGCAGGCAGAAGATATTGAGGCTGGTTATCTCCAACCGGGTCTAACGAGATTCCATTTGATGTAAACTTTTTCCATACAGCACTCCAGATTTTTCCTTTTAAGGCAAATTGATTTTTCCAGTTAGATACCCATACACGAACCACATACTCTGCAACCCAGCTATTTCCAAGTGCTTTAGTCCCAAGAAATGCGTGTGCAGCAGGTTTAACAGCAGTTGCATCTGGAATACTATCAAGAATCTCTTTAAGATATTTTAGAACTGTTTCTGGTTCATGCTGGGTAGAAATCTGGATTGGGATATCAATACGTATGCTGTCTTTTGAGTAGTTTACAACTACTGCGTTTGCAACGATTCCATTTGGAATTGCAACAACATGGTTGGTAAGCGTTTGAAGGCGGACAGTTCTCCATGTCATATCAACCACATTTACAGCATCAATATCTTTAACTTTAATCCAATCCCCGATTGAAAAAGGACGTTCTAAATTTATGATTATACCAGAGAATATGTTTGCAATATTTCCCTGTATAGCAAGACCTATAATCATGGTAAAAAGACCGCTTGTAGCAAGAAGGCTTGTGAGCGGTTTGTCCAACACAAATGCAACAATAGCAAAAAATGCAAATAGATATACAATCGCTGCCGTAAAATGGCGTATAAGGTTGGGAACTTTGCGTTTTGTCCTATTTTCAAGAGGATTCCACACAAAACGAACCGTAGCAATATTGATAAGCCTTGCACCCATTATCCACCATAACATATCATAACCTTCTATCAACTTCTGGATATAGTGGACAGAGATATTATGGTTGATTGAATAATTGACAGATAAGTTGCCGAGCGAGATAAGAAACAGGGGCCAAAAAGCTACCCTCATAAACCAAGATGATGCGATCCAAAACATGCCTTTAAGCCGCTGATCCATAAGCCATGCTGCAATGCTTCCTATAAGTCCGAAAATACCAATATAAACAAGATACTCATTAGGAACAAGCGATCTGATATCAATTCTATCTCTGCTGAACACAACACCATAATCAATGCGTGAAAAATCAGGATCAGTAGAGCCGTAGCCCACATACATAGGGATACCAAAAGATGATGTTGTAAATATACGCTGGGAGAGCCATGCTTCATCAATTCTCCAGCCAAGTGAAGGGTTTAGTGCCCTTTTTGAGTTAAGCTGCCGTCTAAGAGTCATCTGTTTATCAAAACTCATTCCAAGCATATCAACAACATATATAACATTGTTACGATTTAATTTTTTATGGTGGAATGACAGCCCCATCAGCCACTTGCCATAACTTAATTTAGTATCCAAAAAATCAAGTTTAAACCTGCCCTTTACGCGGTAAAGCTGAAATGAGATTCCTTTTTGTTCTGTGCTTTCAACAGGCTCTGTCAATTTTATCTCTTTGACTGACTTTTTAATATCCTCAACGCCGTTTACAAACTCTATATCTGCTGGATTGAACTTTCCTCTGTAACGAAACCATATTGAGAAATCAATTACTGCACTATAATTTTCAAGGCTGATATCTGTAATTTCATGCACCTCTATGCCTGTATAGATAACGTTGGTTTTATACATAAATCTATCGTTCACATAGAGCATTCTGCCGCTTTTTATCTCTTCAAAATAGTTGATGGAACTGCTGCTTTTAATCGGCTGGAGCTGTGTCGGAGCTGCAATAATATTGTGTCCGTTATAAATACCAACCTGCACAGGTTTTTGATGTTTATCTGTATTGGAAAACCATGTTTTGCCAGTAACTCCATCAACAGCACTTTCAGGGGTTTTCAGTGAATTAAGAAATTTTACGACTGCTGCACGGCATTTCTCTGCTGAAGGCTTCTCTTTTGACTCATCTTTTAATATGCCGATAAAAGAACTCTTTACAGCATCATAAGCATAACCTGCGAGCCAGTCAGGAGGAGTGCCGAATTTTTCCATATAACGGTTTTTAAACTGCTGTGCCTTTGCTCCTGCTGTATCGTAAAGAAGAGGAGCAGATATAAAAATACCGTCAGTATATGCAGAAACTTTATCTTTATCCTTTACAACAGCTTCAATTATATCTCTAAACGCTGCGGTTGCAGCAACATTAGTTCCGACTATAAGATTTTTAATGCCTGCATCTCTTGCCTGAACTACAAAATTTGCAGCAGAAGCTGTATCTCCTGCAAAAAATATAGTCCCCATATCTTTCAGCTCTTTTATCTGAGTTATCAACTCTCCAATTGATGCAGCATAATTTTCAGCATTAAACTCATACGTATAATGAATCTGCGTTCCAAATCTTGCATAAACAGACGTAAAAGCTTCAGCCATCTTTCTGCCATGATCAGAAGAAGAGTGGATAATGGTTACTATCTTATTTCCAAGAACATTTCGGGTATAGTTGGCAATAAATCCTGTTTCTGTTTTTGAATCTGTAACGGTTGAGTATATGTTGGGATATTTATCAATATGTATTATCTCCTCTGTGGAAGAGATGTTGATAAGAGGAATATCAGCATTTTCATATACCTTGCTTACAGAATCTACTGCATCAGCACCCATATAACCTACAACCGCAACCATTTTATCTATTTTAACCAGCTCTTCGGCAGATTTCACAGCACTATCAGAGATTTTTTGATTGTCAGACTTTTTAATTTCAAGACCTAAATCCTGCCTTGATACAGCCTTATTTGCATTGACTTCGTCAACCAAAATACTGATGCCCCGCTCCATTGCAGCTCCGATTCCAGCTTCTGCACCTTCAAATGGAGCAGATATTCCAACATAATAGACCTCACCGGTTGAACGAAATAATGTGCTCTTTACAATCAACGAAATAATAGTGCTTAAAAATACAATAAATAGAATTATTATAGTTAATCTGTATTGCTTTTTCACAGCTGCTCCTTGGGAAATTTTATAGATTTTTCAGGGGGTTATTTTTTAGGATTTGTTTTCTGATTAAACTAATATTAAGATGTTTGTCAAGCATTGTGATTGAGGGGAAGCTATATATATTTTTATAGCATTTATCTTGACTTAAAGCAGTTGATTTGATTATAAAACAAGATAAATTTTACGTTAAAATGTAACTCAACAAAGTAGAATTATAGTGTCTGTTAAATATTGGGAAACGAATAATATGCTTAATTTATTTAAATTTTTTAAACGTAAAAAAAGAGCTGTTGAACGAGTGCCTGTCAAAATGGTTGTTCCTGTTGAGGTGGTTTTTCAATTTAATTATGCTAACAGAGACTATACAGGAATACTTAAAGATATCAGCGTAAATGGTTTTGGTTTTTTTTCAGCTAAATTTCTTGAGACAGGCAGAGAGATAGAGCTTGAGATTACATTTGAGTGCAAAGACCCTGATACAGATTTTAGATGGGTTATGTTAAAAGAGAGAGCATTAATAAAATGGGTAGCTGTAAACCACTCAGCCAATCTTGTTGATTACGATGTGGGCTGCGAGTTTACACAGCCTGCTGATGAAAATCGTAAAAAATTAGCTAAAATATTACAGTATGTATTGAACAACTCTGCGAAATAATATTTTTTCACACGCTTATTTTTCGCACCCTTATAAGTTACAATTCTAAATTTTTGATTCATTAAGTTGAACAGAGGAACACGGCAGCTCCATTATAACAGTAGAACCGCATCCTCTGCCTTCGCTCTCAAGTATTAAGCTCCCCTTATTTGCCTCAACAAAGCTCTTGCAATAGTAGAGACCAAATCCAGACGAGCCTTTGCTTGATGTTCCAAAATCAAAAATCTCTCTCTGCCTCTCCCGCTCAACACCAATGCCGGTATCTTTTATTTTAAGACCAATAAATTTTTTATTGCAGTGGGTTGATATCTCAATTCTGTTTTCTGCTTTTTCACGAGACCTTACAACCATAGGTCTTTGCGTCTCATAGGTTGTTATCTCAATCTTGTGGTTGTCTCGTTCTCTGTTTTCGTCAATTGCATCACAACTATTTTTGATCAGATTGACAATAACCTGCATCAGCTTGTTTTTTTCCATTAAAACATGATCGATTGCAGTCAGAAGCTCTAAGTTAAGAGTTATTTTACGTTTTGATATGGAAACCTCCTGCATTTTAAGTGCATCTTGAATAAGAAAGTTGATATTTATCTTTTCCCGTATTTCTGCTGTTCCCGGGGCGTAAGTTCTCTGAAGGCTTAAAATCTGTGCAACATAGTCGATACCTGTGGCTATTTTATCTATTACATCTGCTGTTTTGCTGTTCTCATCTTTAAGATTCTCAATCAATGTTCCCATATATTTTATAACTTCAACACCTCTTGGGTCTTGCGATATATACTCTGTCAGATTATCCTTATGTTCCATAAGGTCGTTGTAGCATTTTGCAAGATAGATGTGCGTAAGTTCAGGATTTCTTATTTTCAGCTTTTCTGTATATACAGCAACAGGCGTAATTGCATTCCCGATATTGTGCAGAATCATTGCAGATAACTGTGCCCGTCCTGCATCTACAGCCTTATTGAGCAGCTCGTTTTTTATATAGTCGTTCTCTCTTTTTCTATCTTTTACCAACTGTTCAAGCTGGCTGAGCAGTTGGTCAAGCTCTACTGAGTTACATGCTGGTCTTGCTCTTTTTGTTATACGAAGATTTGACCTTGACCTGTCTATCTTATTTGAGAATCTTCTTAATCTTTTTTCTCTAAGATTGACAAGCCTGCTTGCTCTTAAATTTATCAATTTATCGTTTGAGCATCTTCTCAATTTTCTACTCCTGTGGGCAGTATTACGCTGATTTCTGTCCCTTTTCCAACTTCGCTTGAAACTTCAACCATTCCTTTATGGGCTTTAATAATCTCATAAGTGATGCTCAGTCCCAACCCTGTGCCAGTTCCAACTGGTTTTGTTGTAAAAAAAGGTTCAAACAGACGGTTGATATTCTCTTTTGGAATTCCGCAGCCTGTATCTTTAATCCGTATCTCAACAAAATCTCCCTGTTTATTATCGTTGCTGATAAGTTTTGTGCTGATGGTTATTGTTCCCTGCTTTTCTATTGCCTGTGCAGCGTTAAGCAGCAGATTCATAAATACCTGGCTGATTTTTTGCGGAAAACATCTTACATCTGGAATAGTGGAATAATTCTTTACAATTTCAGCTTTGTATTTAATCTCGTTCCATAAAATATTTATTGTAGTGTCAATTGCCTTGTTAATATCTAAATAGTTATATTCAGCTTCGTCAATTCTTGAGAATGTCTTAAGATCATTTACAATGGTCTTAATACGCTCTATCCCGTCAAGCGACTCATCAGTAAGGTCTTTGATATCTGCCATTATCAGCTCTATTTTATTATCTTTTTTAAACTCTTCAAGCTCCTCTAAAAGAGCAGGTGCATTTTCAAGACCTGAATAACGGAGAAACAGCTCAACATCATTGTATTTTTGGTGGAGATCGTCAATTTTTGTCATATATCTTTTTAATGCAGAGAGATTTGCATTGATAAATGACAGAGGGTTGTTGATTTCATGTGCAACGCCGGCAGCAAGAAGCCCGACTGATGCCATCTTATCTGTCTGCACAATCATGGCAGCCTGCTTTTCAACTTTTTCTTTAAGATTCTTATTCATACTCTCTAAAGCTTCATTAGCCTCTTTAAGTTCAGCTTGGAGAATATCCTGCTTCTGCTCTAAATTCCACTCATTGGTCAATGCTCTTGCAAATTGAAGAATCTCTTCATGGTTAAAGGGTTTTCGCAGATAAAAAATATCGTCCCTGCCTGTGGTTGCAATAATATCATCAGGCGTATATTCGCTGTAAGCAGTAACAATGACGATTCTGATTTTAGGATCAATATCCCATATCTGTCTTGAAGTTTCTGCTCCGTTCATTCCGGGCATCTTCATGTCAATAAATGCAACTGCAAACTGGCGGTTTTTTAATACAGCATCTTTTACAAGCGTTATCCCTTGCATGCCTGTATCTGCAACAGAGAGTCTATAATCAGCCGTTTTCCGCATTTTATGTCTGTTTTTTTTAAGATCAGCATTAAAATTAATATCAAATAGAGCAGAGCCTCTGCTTAAAATGTCTGATTCAACTTCAGGCGTAAATATAGCCTTATAGGTCTCACGAATCCCCTCATCATCATCAATTACTAAAACTCTTCTATTTTCTTCCATATATTTATCTCGAAACCAATAATTTTACTTGTTTGAAGATATATCATCAGCTATCCATTTGGCGAAGATTAGTGATATCTCTTAATGGAGAGTTACCAAACAAACGACAATATTCGCGACTAAATTGTGAAGGACTTTCATAGCCGACGTGAAATCCAGCGTTGGCTGCATTCAAACGCTCTGTGAGCATTAAACGCCTTGCTTCATGCAGCCTCAACCATTTTTGGTATTGCAGAGGAGTCATGGCTGTCAATGAACGGAAATGATGGTGAAAAGTAGATGGACTCATATTGACTTTTGTTGCGAGGTCATCAATACGCAGTGGTTGTGTAAAATTATCTTTCAGCCAGTCGATTGCCCTTGCTATCTGATGACTCTGGCTTCCCGCTGATGCCATTTGGCGTAAACGCTCTCCTTGATCACTCACAAGTAAACGGTAAAAAATTTCACGCCTGATGAGAGGTGCAAGAATCGGAATATCTGCTGGTTCATCAAGCAGTTCGATCAAGCGTTTAAATGCGGTCAGCATTGGCAGAGTAATCTCTCCAGTTGCCATTCCACGGCTTGATTTTTGCGGACGGGGGGAAGGCAAATTGCTGTCAACCATCAGTTGTGATATTTCGCTATGATCAATTTTTAATACAAGCCCAAGATAAGGCTTCTCTATGCTCGCAGTTATAACCTGAACAACTGTGGGTAAATCCACGGACGTGAGTAAAAAATGCTGGGTATCATACACATACTTCTCTTCTCCGAGCATGACCCGTTTTGCACCTTGTGCTATCACGCAAATTCTTGGTTCATACATGATGCTTTTAGGCTGGCTTGGTTCATTCAGCCTGTGAATTGACAATCCTTCAATAGCTGTTACCGACTGATCTCCTTTATCTGTCCATCGTTCTATGCTCTTTTTCAAAGCTTCGAGTGCAACGTCTATACTGTTATTCTCAAATTCTTTATATATGTCCTTTTTACGCATTTGTATCTCCTACTGTCAATCATTACCATTTTTTATTATCAAACCCTATCTTATTGTGCAACCCATTTATCAGAGGTCTCGGATTATTAGGCAAAGAATCAAGAGTATTGGTCTATCTGCTCATGTTGTTTTAGGAGTATAAGATAACCATAAACAAAAACGGCAGGCAGATGAGAGTAAATCTGCTCAACAATTCAATTTAAAATAAATAAAAAGGAGAATCAATATGGACAATTTCATTTACAGTATTCCAACTACCGCATATTTCGGCAAAGGACAGATCAATATTCTTGGTCAGACCATCAAGGCTTATGGCGGCTCTAAGTTACTGCTGGCTTACGGTGGGGGAAGCATCAAAAAAAACGGCATATATGATGCGATCCTTAAGCAGCTTGAAAAAGCAGGCATCTCCCATGTGGAGTTGAGTGGGATTAAGCCAAATCCAAGGGTTGAGAGCGTGGAGGAAGGTATCAGAATCTATCGGGAAAACAATTGTGATTTCATTTTAGCTGTAGGGGGCGGATCAACTTTAGATGCCTGCAAAGCTATTGCTGCTGGAGTTAAGTATGACGGTCCTGTTACCGATCTTTTTGTCAATAAATCGGGGTTATCTAATATTACCGCGGCAGCACCATTAGCAACAATCCTGACCATGGCTGGAACAGGTTCAGAAATGGACATGGGAGCTGTTATAACTGTTGGTAAGGATCATAAAAAAAAGGTGCTTATGCACCCACTTGTCAATCCTCGTTTTTCTATTTTAGACCCTGAATACACCTTTACCGTTCCAGAGCATCACTCCATGGCTGGTGTGGCAGATATTTTATGTCATCTTATGGAACAATATTTTACCCCTGATACGAACGCAAGGGTTCAAGATCGAATGAACGAGGGAGTTATGAAAGTTGTGCTGGAAGATGCCCTGAAAATCCTTGCAAATCCAAAAGATTATAACGCCCGTGCCAACATCATGTGGGCAAGTTCAATGGCTTTAGCAGGATTTCAGTTTATGCTTGGTAAGCCTAAGTTTTCATTCCCTCTTCACGGCATGGGGCATGAACTCTCAAGCATGTACGACATGACTCACGGCGTAACCTTAGCACTTCTGACTCCCTCATGGATGCGTCATACCATGCACACAGCACCTCAACATCTGCCAATTTTTGCACGCTTTGCTCGCAATGTCCTTGATATATGTGAGAAGGACGATTCTATAGCGGCAGAAAAAGGTGTCATGCAGTTGGAAGCATTCTATAACGCTATCAAGATGCCCGCAAACCTTCGAGATGCTGGTGTCAAAGAAGAGGACTTGGAAACCATTGCAGAAAAGGCGGTGGAAAGAGGAAATTTAGGCATTTTGACATCTATCGGCAGAGAAGAGGCTCTTCAGATCATGCGGGACGCATTCTGAATGACGATGGGAAAGGTCAGTGATGAACAATACGGAATTTCACATAATAATGTAAAGGAGAATTGAAAATGAACAGATTAAGAGAGTTGGGTGCGATTGGTATCGTTTTGGGCATGATGTCCGTCATCAGTGTCCCGGTTTTGGCTCAGGATATGTCCAACGGAGCAGATAACTTCTGCAAAAGCGACAGGGTGACGCTGCAGAAGGTCACCTTCAGGAACCAGTATCAGATGAAAGTCGCGGGGAATCTTTTCACTCCCAAAAATTTCAATAAAAGCGCAAAAAATCCAGCGATCATTGTCGGGCATCCCATGGGCGCAGTGAAGGAACAAAGTGCGAATCTGTATGCCACAAAAATGGCTGAACGGGGATTCGTTACGTTGTCCCTGGATTTGTCTTTCTGGGGAGAGAGTGAGGGGCAGCCCCGCAACGCTGTTTCTCCGGATATCTATGCTGAGGATTTCAGCGCAGCGGTGGATTTTTTGGGAACCCAGCCGTTTGTTGACCGGGAGCGGATCGGCGTTATCGGGATTTGCGGCAGTGGCAGTTTTGCCGTCAGCGCGGCCAAGATTGATCCGCGCATGAAAGCCATTGCGACCGTCAGCATGTACGACATGGGTGCTGCCAACCGCAACGCGCTCAGAAAATCTTTGACCCTTGAGCAGAGAAAGAAAATCATCGCAGAGGCGTCAGAGCAGCGATATGTTGAATTCTCAGGCGGTAAAACCAAATACACCAGCGGGACAGATCATGAACTCAATGAAAACACTCACCCCATTCAGCGTGAGTTTTATGACTTCTACCGCACGCCGAGAGGTGAATATACGCCGGAAGGCTCATCTCCGGAACTGACAACGCACCCGACATTGACCAGCAACGTCAAATTCATAAATTTCTACCCGTTCAATGACATCGAGATGATCTCTCCGCGTCCTATGCTGTTCATCGCGGGTGAAAATGCACATTCCATAGAGTTCAGCGAAGACGCTTACAAGCTGGCCGCTGAACCGAAGGAACTTTACATCGTGAAGGGTGCGGGGCATGTGGATCTGTACGATCGGGTCAATCTTATTCCATGGGACAAGCTCACATCCTTTTTTTCCAACTATCTGAAATAGGGTGATGCGATGGCTATTTGGCGCGGCTGTGCAAGTCGTGATGGCCGCGTCCCTGTTGGCGACGAAAATCATTCATGGAGAAAATTTATGAACACGAAACATCGAAAACCGTTACTTACGCTCACGATACTCATCATTAGCGTTCTTGCGTCATCATGCGCAACAAATGACGTAAACGGCAAATCTGCGCCGATGATCATCAGTGAGCAGGGCAGTTTTGCAGTCGGTGGAACGGTGATCACCAACCCCGGCAGTTTCGATTCTGTCAAAATGTCACCTGAAGGGCAAACATTACACGGGGATCACGCTTATGTGTTTTACCAGATTCCTGTGAACGCCCGTAAACTCCCTCTCATACTCTGGCACGGCTACGGGCAGTTCTCAAAAACGTGGGAAACTACACCCGATGGGCGAGAGGGCTATCAAAACATTTTTCTTAGACGCGGTTTTAAGGTTTATTTGATTGACCAGCCCCGTCGTGGCAATGCAGGACGCACCACTCAGCCTATGACGTTAACACCTGTACCTGATGAACAAAAGTGGTTCAACATTTTTAGGGTCGGCATCTGGCCTGATTTCTTCCCCGGAGTTCAGTTTTCCCGTGATCCTGATGCATTGGAACAATATTTTCGCCAGATGACACCTGACACAGGACCCATTGACATAAATGTGAACTCAGATGCTGTTGCAGCACTGTTCAATAAAATCGGGCAAGGAATCCTTGTTACGCATTCTCACAGCGGCGGCATGGGCTGGAATACGGTTATGAAGAGCCACAATATAAGAGCTGTTGTCTCCTATGAACCGGGCAGCAATTTTATCTTTCCCAACGGCGAAGTACCTCCCCAGATGCAGAGTTCAGGTGGTACACTGGAAGGGGTTGGGGTGTCTCTGTCGGAGTTTTTGAAACTCACAAAGATTCCCATTATCATCTATTACGGTGACAATATTCCAGAAAAACCTATGGCAAACCCGGGGCAGGATCAGTGGCGTGTACGTTTGGAGATGGCAAGATTATGGGCAAACGCTGTCAATCGCAAGGGCGGTGATGTAACCGTTGTGCATCTGCCTAAAATAGGTATTCGAGGCAATACCCACTTTCCATTCTCGGATTTGAACAATATTAAAATTGCAGATTTGATGTATGAATTTCTGGAAAGCAAAGGATTGAATTAAATATCGTTAACGCCCTGCTGCTGACCGGCAGGGTAAAAAAAGAAGGGTAAAAAAATAAAATGAAAGAACAATGCACTAAAATTATTGCAGGCATGTTTATCGCTGTATTTTGCATTATCACAGTTTCTGAAGCACAGACAGATAAAAATCAGGGATTGAACGCCAGAGAGGGAGCAATTGTCCCTATTGCAGCTTTCACTGCAAGCGGTAATATGGAGAAACTTAAACCGGCTCTGAACAATGGGCTGGATGCAGGTCTGACCGTCAACGAGATAAAGGAAATCCTCGTACATATTTACGCTTACGCGGGATTTCCCCGTGCGCTGAATGCAGTTAATGCCTTCATATCTGTTACGGATGACCGCAAAGCAAAGGGAATCATAGATAAAACAGGCAGGGAAGCAACTCCTTTGCCGATTGATTTTGATAAAAATGCTTATGGTCATCAAGTCAGAAACAGCCTTGTGGGAATGGATATATCAAACCGTAAGAGCGGCTACTCTGTATTTGCACCGATTATTGACACGTTTTTAGTCGAGCATCTTTTTGCCGATATTTTTGTCCGTGATATTTTAAGCCATAAGGAACGTGAACTTGTAACAATAAGCTCGCTGGCAGCCATGACTGGAACCGAACCGCAGTTGAAATCGCATCTTAAAATTGCAATGCGTATGGGCTGCACGGAAGTGCATCTCAAAGATTTTATTACCGTACTGAAAGACAGGGTCGGTATTGAAACTGCCGAAAGGGCAGACAGGGTTCTGAGTGATGTGCAGGGCAGGGAACGGGCGGAGACGAACACACAGAAAATTATCATTACGCAGACCGCTCCCCTGCCTCCCACCAAAGGCACAGACGATAAATTCACGGGTTCTGTCCGTATTGATACGCCGTTCAAGGCTGGTGAACCGTCCAATTTTTACGGAGCCAATGTCACATTCGATCCCGGTTCACGAACAGCCTGGCACTCCCACACTATGGGACAGCTTTTGATCGTCACATCGGGTACCGGTCTTGTCCAGCGATGGGGGGATCCTGTTCAGGAGATCGACAAAGGGGATGTGGTCTGGATTCCGCCCCACCAGAAACACTGGCACGGTGCGTCCCCGGACAGTCCCATGTCCCATGTCGCCATTGCTGAACAACGGGACGGCAAGTCTGCGGAGTGGATGGAAAAGGTCAGTGATGAGCAGTACCTTTCAAAGTCCGAATAAAATTAAAAAGGAGAAAACAAATGCAGAAACGTAAATTGGGAAAAAGCGGGCTGGAGGTTTCAGCTATTGGTCTTGGGTGTATGGGAATGAGCTATGGATATGGTCCAGCTTCAGACAAGCAGGAGATGATTTCACTAATTCGGACAGCAGTTGAACGCGGAGTTACTTTTTTTGATACTGCTGAAATGTATGGACCATTTACAAACGAAGAACTTGTGGGGGAAGCTCTATATCCTTTTCGTGGGGAAGTGGTGATAGCCACAAAATTCGGATTTGATGTAGAAGCCTTTCCTAAACTTAACAGTCGTCCTGATCACATA
The DNA here is from genome assembly GCA_964539635.1 of uncultured Desulfobacterales bacterium. GTDB lineage: Bacteria > Desulfobacterota > Desulfobacteria > Desulfobacterales > Desulfobacteraceae > Desulfamplus. The sequence continues at coordinate 20,012 of CAZIJN010000042.1, forward strand.
AAAGCTGTTGCCGAAGCCTCTCTTAAACGACTTAAGGTTGATGCCATTGATCTGTTTTACCAGCACAGGGTTGACCCTAATGTGCCAATAGAAGAGGTTGCTGGAGCAGTAAAAGAGCTAATTAAGGAAGGAAAAGTAAAACACTTTGGGCTATCGGAAGCAGGTGAAAAAACTATCCGTCGTGCCCACGCTGTCCAGCCGGTTACTGCACTTCAAAGTGAATATTCGCTTTGGTGGAGAGAACCTGAATCAGAAATTTTGCCAACGCTTGAAGAGCTTGGAATCGGGTTCGTACCTTTTAGTCCGCTTGGCAAAGGTTTTCTTACAGGAAAAATTAACGAGAACACTACTTTTGATAAAACAGATTTTCGTAACACTGTTCCTCGCTTTACTCCGGAAAACAGGAAGGCAAATCAGGCTATGGTTGATTTATTGGGGCAGATTGCAGCACGCAAAAATGCTACGCCTGCCCAAATTGCACTTGCATGGTTGATTGCACAAAAAAACTGGATTATCCCAATTCCGGGAACTACAAAATTGGAACGTTTAGTTGAAAACATCGGAGCAGCGACAGTAGAACTCTCGTCTGATGATCTTAGCGAAATAGAAAATGCTGCATCAAAAATCACGGTACAAGGAGATAGATACGGCGAAAGTAGTGCAAAAATGGTTGATCGTTAATAGAGGGTTGACCGTTAATGTGTATAGAACCTCTGGTCATTTAGGCAATGATTGCAATGGTTTCTATACTTCTCACATAAACAACCGTCAAATGAGGATAATGTATGAACAATAAAACAAAAAATATAAATATGACTAAAATGTCCAGACGTAACTTGCTCAAAGTTACCGCATCTGGGTTACTCGCAGGAATAGCATCTCCCGTATTTCCATATCTATCTTCCCATGCTGCCGAAACAGGTGCTGACGGGAAAAAAGTGCTGATTACCTACTACTCTCATACCGGCAATACGCGTGAAATAGCCAATCAGATTCACAAGAGCATTGGCGGTGATATTTTTGAAATTCAGGGTGTAAAGCACTATCCTGAGGATTACGAAGAACATAAAAAACAGGCGAAAGAAGAACTGGCTTCAGAATACAAACCGCCATTAAAAACAAAGATTGATAATGCAGGGTCATATGATTTGATCTTCATAGGCTACCCTATCTGGTGGGGAACATTTCCAGCACCAGTCAGAACCTTTTTGTCGGAATACGATTTTTCGGGAAAAACCGTTGTTCCGTTTTGCACACACCTTGGAAGCGGTCTGGGACGAAGTGTTGCGGATATTGAGATACTTTGTCCTAACTCAACCATTATAGATGGTCTCGCAGTTTGGGGAAGAGATGCAAAAAACGCACAAAACGAGGTGTTGGAATGGACACAAAAAATTAAAATTACGAAATGAAACGAGCGTAGCCTTTTTGTGTTTTTATTAAAATTAGAGACGCACAGCCGTCGTGCGTCTCTACAGCTTGGATTAAATCTAAAAAGGCTACATTCTAATGAAATAGGAACTGTACAAGTTCATGTCCTATAAACATGAGGTTTTCCTGATGCACTCAGAGGCACTGCAACCATTTCATTAAATGGATTATTAGGGTCGGTTATATTTATAGTTTGCTGGATTATTGAGTTTTTAATGTTATTCTTTACAACCATTGAACAGTTTGTGCCTGTAATTTGTGTTCCTGCAAAGATGGTTCCATGAACAGTAATCCCCACACCCTGTTTATGGCTTAACTCTTTTTGCTCCTGATACCATTTTTTAAAACTGTTCTTATCTTTTAAAACAGCCTGCATATCGGTTCTGATAGATTTTAGTTTAGATTTGATTTCAGAAAGTTTTGTCTGGAGAGTATCATTTTCATCAAACAGCGTGTTAATAGTCACGTCCATTTTTAAAGCTCTTTTATCAAGATCAGCTAAAAATTCTTCCATCTGTCTTTTAACAATTTCACTTGTAACAGATTTTTTATCATCTAAAATCTTCTTTTTCTCACTTTGAAGCCTCTCTTGAAGTCGTGAGAGTTCAGTAAGATCGTTTAGCTGCTTTATGCTTTGGTTGTTATACTGCTTTTCAACGGCTTCAAGTTTAACTATATTCTCTTTGTAACGATCAATGCTGTCTGTGAACTTTTTAAGAATCTCTTTTGCGTGATCGTCTGAGCCGGGAAAAAGATTGCACGGAGTTGATACCTCGCTGCCGATATTCATTGCCTCAATGCCTTTTGCAGCATGAATCGTTGATGCTACAATTCTTCCCCGAGGCACAACCACCTTGCCGCTTGTGATAATTGTGCAGTCAATTATCTCTTTTTGAACCACAACATCACCATCTGCAATAATTTTGCTCTTTTTTATTGTCTGGGCTGTCAGAAGAACCCCTGTTTTAACCAGCGAGCCGTTGATATTATTTTTGACAGATAGGCTGCTGCTGATATTTACATCAGCCTCATCAATATCGTTTACTGTAAGATTTCCGCCTGTTACGCTGAATCCCGGAAGTATGGAACCATGAACAATTATATCACCGCTGAATTTTACATTGCCTGTTCTAAAGTCAACATTCCCTTTGATTATCTTTTCTGGAAAAACGCTTATCTTTCCAGTAATGCTGATATCTGGTCTGCCGTTTACGGCTGCAACTGCCTTTAATCCATCTTTTGATATCTCTACACCCTGCCCGCAGTCGAGATTTAAGTCATTAGGAATTGGTGCTTCAATTGTACTGCCAAATACTGTAATTCCGTTTATCGGCTGTATGGCTGGAATTTTCTCAGCCAAAACGGTTCCCTGTGTTATATTGGGTATTTCGCCTCTATCTCTATAATCAAATCTACCAGATGCAAGCTCTTTTCCAAAACGGCTCTGTTCGCTCTCAAACAGATATTTTATAAATCCATTACGACCTGATTTAGCAGGATTGCCCCGTGCAATTATAAACTTCTCTTTTTTAAAGGCAGCTTGGCGGACGAACAGCTCAATCGATACATCATCAGCAAGCCCGTAAACTATCTGATGTTTAATGCCGAGCATTGTTTTTAGAGCTTCTACGCTCATATTTTCAGGCATCTCACCGACAAGCCTTATAGAAGCCTCTAAGCCATATTCTGATATAGCAACTTCAAACGGCTCTTCTTTATCCGTCAAAATTACATTAGAAAGTGAATCAGAATCACCATTTATCTCTTTCTTCTGTTGCAGAGATATAGGCTGGTAAGGCTGGGAAATGAAATCAATAACATCTTGTGCCTGATATTGAGATATTATAGATCGTTCAACTAAAATATCTTTAATCAGCTTTATCTCAAATGTCTTTGTAAAATGAAGCAGTTGAAATTCAAGAGCATTTAATATTTCAGACTCAGTTGCAAAATTTCTATTAATAACTGCTTTGCAAAATATCTTATCAAGCGCACGCTGCCTTAAAAAACTCTTTTTCTTCCGTTTGAGTACAATCTCGCTGCTTGTATCTCTAACGCCTGCTCCACCATCTTCTCTGTTATCGCTTGGCAGAGAAGCAGCTTCATCACCATCTTTAGATGCAAGAATCTCTCTTTCTGAGTATATCTGATCAATTATAATGGACTCTTTCTGCTCTTCTGTAATTATCTTTTCTGCAACAAGAATATCGCCGAGAAGTCGGCAGGTAGTTGTGTTGTTAAACTCTTGAGCCTGAATCTGAAGCCCTCGTTCAATATCAGATTGCGAGACTCCAAAATTCTGCATAGCTGTTTTAGCAAAAGTCTTACCCATTCTTCTACGGGTAACAGCAACAATTTTGCCCATATCTTCTGAGGATATAAGATTTCGTTCAAACAAGATATTTTCAAGAGAGACATTTCTTCCAGCTTGACGGGCAGTCTGAAGGGCAGTAAGCGAGCTGTCGAGCTGATCTTGTGTAATAAATCCATGATGCACCGCTACTCTTCCTAAAAATAGATCATTTCTATGCTCTTCAAACTTTTGAATCTCCCTATCCATTCTGTTTATCTCTGGAAGTTCAGATTCAGTAGAACGAGAAATTGCAATCTCACGCACCTTGTCGGGAGATTCAAGTGCCTGACGGATCATTATAAGAAGCTCATCACTGTTCCATGGTTTAGTAAGATATCTGTGGGCGATTCCCTGATTAATTGATTGCAAAATATCATCTCTATCTGCATATCCAGACAGAATAAATCTTATGGCATCAGGGAGCATATCTGCACTCTTTTCTAAAAACTGCGTGCCTGTCATATTGGGCATTCTCTGATCAGAGATTATTAGAAATATATTATGCTGATTTTCTCTAACTCCTTTATCTTGTTCATTTATACTATTTTCTTGGGTTTCTCTACTTCCCCTATCTTGTTCATTTATACTATTTTGCTGCGGCTCTTTGATAAGTTTATTATCTCTGATAATCTTAAGTGCTGTCTCTCCATCTGGTGCAGATAAGATATGATATGGTTCTGGCAATAGAAGTCTTTTTAAGGATTTTATGATAGATTCCTGATCATCAACAATTAGTATGGTATTTTTTTCTTCCATATTTTTTCCTTAAATTCAGTTATAACTCAATTTATGACCTTAAACAGTATAAATTGCACTTACCATATTATTTTGATTAAATTGATTTGCCAGATTTTCACTCTTAATCATGCGTTTCTGTAAACATGAGCCTGCTTTGTCTTTGCACTGAGCGGGTCTATCCTCATCTCATAGAATGGATTTGCTGGATTTTGACTGTTCATAACCTGATGAATCTTGGAATTTCTAACAGAGCTTTTGAGCGTAACAGAAGCATTGCTGCCTGTGATTTGAGTTCTGGCAAATACTGTCCCTTGAACATTAACAGCAGGAGTTCCATCTTTAAGTATCTCCTTTTTTTGAGACTCATACCACGTTTTAAATGCACTCTTTTCTTTAAGAATTATCTCTATCTGACTTTGCAGCTCTTTTATTGCTGCTTTTGTTTCATTAGCTCTATTTTCTGTATTGTCATGCTCATCAAACAGTCTATTTACAGCTTCATCTGCCTTTAATATTTTTTTATCAATATCTGCTATTGATCCAGCCATCTGCTTTTTTACAGCATCTATTGTAACGGTTTTTATCTGCTTTAAAATATTTTTTTTCTCTATTGCAAGCTGCTCTTGAACTTTGGATAGTTCTGATAAATTATTCAACTGATTCCAGCTTTGCTGCTCATACTGCTCCTTAAGTGCTTCAAGTTTTCTCAACTGCTCTTTTTTAGAATCAATTTTATCGTTAAACTGCTTGATAATATCAAGTGCATGATCCTCTGCTCCGGGAAAAAGATGGCATGGAGAGGAGACATCACTTCCGATATTCATAGCCTCAATCCCTTTTGCAGCGTGAATCTCGCTTGCCACAATTCTGCCCCGAGGCACTTTTACCATGCCGCTTGTTATAATTGTACAGTCAATAATCTCTTTTTGCACCACAACATCACCTTGTGCAACTACTGTGCATTTTTTCAATATTTGTGCTGCAACTGTTCCGCCTGTTGTGATTTTAGAATCATTGGCACTGCTTTTGATAAAAAGATTGTTTTTAATATTAACCTCAGCCTCTTCAATGTCCATTACTGTCAGGTTGTTTGATGTAACTGTAAAACCAGCAAGTATTGTTCCATTTACAGTTACATCACCGTTGAATTTAATATTGCCTGTTTTAAAATCAACATCTCCCTTTACTGCAAGTTCGGGCAGAACGCTGATCTTACCAACCAGAGAGCGATCTGGTCTTCCGTTGGCAGCAGCAACAACCTTTAACCCGTCTTTAGATATTTCAGCACCATTTCCGCAATTAAGTTCAATATCAACAATCGCTGGAGCTTCAATTTCAGCACCTTTTACAGTAATGCCGCTGACTCCTGGTATCAGGGGAATTTTTTCAGCCAAAATTGTCCCTTGCGTTACAGTCGGCATCTCTGCCCGCTCTCTATAATCAAACTTTCCTGACTCAAGCTCTTTTCCAAAATCTGCATTATGATCTTGAAAAAAATATTTAATTGAGGCACTGCGTCCCAACTTTACAGGCTTGCCTTTTGCAATAGGAAAAATATGTTCAGAGGCTGATTTATCTTTACAGGCACGCAGAAAAAGTTCAATTGAAAGATCATCAGCCAACCCGTAAGCTATCTGGTTTTCAGCAGCAATTTTTTTCAATTTTTCTGCTGTCATATCTTCAGGCAGATCACCTGTAACCTTTATCCATGCTTCCATCTGATCATCACTTAATGTTAATTCAAATAGATTATTCTCATCATTAGCCCGCAATGGCGTTGTTTTATCTGTCTGACCCTGCTGATGAGTCTGAATAGGCTGTTTAGCTGTTTGATGATGAGCTGTATCCCCTGAGATCAAGGCATTAATTTCGTCAGATTGTGCTGGTGACATTATGGCTCGTTCAAGCAGGATATCTTTGATAAGTTTTATCTCAAAAGTTTTTGTAAAGTGGAAAAGCTGATCTTCAAGTGCTTTTAATACTTCTGATTCAGTTGCAAAGCTCTTTTTTATAGCAGATTTACAAAATATCTTATCAAGAGCACGCTGCCTGAAAAACTTTTTCTTTCTCTTGTTAAGTATGAGTTTTACATTTGCTTCATCTACTTTTCCTGTCTGCTGTAAAGAGTTATCTTTGCTGCCCTGACTCTCTTCTATTTGAGAGGTTTGGTTATTACTATACGAGTCCCCATCTCTTTCTGAGTATGTCATATCAATTATAATAGAATCTTTCTGATCCTCTGTGATTATATTTTCTGCAACAAGAATTTCACCCAAAAGGTGGCAGGTGGTTGTGCTGCTGAACTCTTGTGCCTGAATAGCAAAACATCTTTCAATGTCTTCTGGCTTTACTCCGTAATCTTTTATAGCAATAGCTGCAAAAGATTTTCCAAGTTTTCTGCGTGTAGCTGCAACAAGTTTTCCCATATTGTCTGATGAGATAAAGCCTTTTTCAAAAAGTATGTTTTCAAGTGAGACATTCCTGCCTGCCTGACGATCAATCTGCATTGCTGTCATTGACTCTTCCAACTGCTTTTGATTGATAAATCCGTGCAGAACCGCCATTTTTCCAAGCGAGCGATCTTTACTGCGTTGATCAAACTCTTTTAGCTCCTTTTCCATAATGTTGGAATCTTGAGATTTAGATGTTTGATTATGAGAACTATCCAAATTTGCAACTCTTCTTATCTTAGAAGGATCGTTATAAGCCTGATGAATGAGAAACAGAAGTTCATCATTTTTCCATGGTTTCGTAATATAGCGGTGGACAGTGCCGCTATTTATTGCACTTATAGCACTGTGTTGGTCAGAATAACCAGATAGAATAAATCTTACAGCATCAGGCAGCATATCTGCACTCTTTTGAAGAAACGTAACTCCAGTCATATTCGGCATACGCTGATCAGAGATAATTAGAAAAATATTATCTTTATCTTCTTTTGTGCTGTTTTGATGCTGCTTGATAAGTTCAAGTGCACTCTCTCCATCTGGTGCAGAGAGAATATTGTAAGGTTCAGCCATTAAAAGCCTCTTCAATGCTTTTATGATAGACTCTTGATCATCAACAATAAGTATGCTCTTTTTTACGGTCTCTGTCATATCACAACTCCTTAGAATTATAATTAGAGCAGTTTTTTAGGAAATCGGAACTCTGAACAATGTTTATTACTATCTTTATCACTATTGAACTTTATAACTATCGAAGATTTTGAATTGTAATCTTTTCTATTTTTATCGGCAGGTTTTTATGAATACTGGTAGGATTTCTCAATTGCAAGATTTTTTTTACAATTTATTGCGAATGTATATGTTAGCGAATGCGGATTTTATTAATATAGTAGGTATGAGTATAGTTGGTGTGAATATAGTTGGTGTGAATATAGTTGGTGTGAATATAGTTGGT
>CAZIJN010000043.1:0-26613 GCA_964539635.1 uncultured Desulfobacterales bacterium
CCATCCCTTTACACACATCAACTTTAGGTGGTTATTAAATTTTCATTCCTAAGCCCGATTATCGTGAATGCCCACTGCATAAGAAATGGTCATATGCCATCGTTAGAGAGAAAAACTAAAGAAGATGGATTATCAGAGTTCTATTTTATTGAAAATAACGATCCAGATCGAGTCGTAAAAACCATTACAGAACTTTGCAGCAGCAGGATAAAAAATGCGTTCAGCCATATTGATGAAATTCAGGTTTTAACGCCAATGCACAAAGGAGAGGCTGGCACGATAAATCTAAACCAGAAACTCCAGCAGGCATTGAACAACAGAAGCGGCGGCGTTGAAAGCAGAGGCTTTGTATTTAAAACAGGCGATAAAGTAATGCACCTTAAAAACAACTACGAAAAAGATGTGTTTAACGGAGATATCGGAGTTGTAGATGAGGTTGTAAAATCAGAAAACCGTATTGTTGTCGATTATGACGGACGGCTTGTGGATTACGATATTTTAGATTTAGATGAGCTTACGCTTGCTTATGCTGTCTCTGTTCATAAATCCCAAGGCTCAGAATATCCGGCTGTTGTGATTGCTCTGACAACCATGCACTACCCTCTTTTACAGAGAAATCTTCTCTACACAGCTATAACAAGGGGAAAACAGCTTGTAATTATTGTGGGATCAAGACGTGCGTTTGAGATTGCCCTGAACAATAACCGCACAGATATGCGTCTGTCTGGTCTGCGTTATAAGATTCAAAAATGAGCTTAAAATCATATTGACACTGTTTGTTTAATATGAATATGTTGCATTTTAATATATAGTTATTATTGCTATTTCTTGTGTTAGTAATAATTAGTAAAAGAGTCGTAACTTAACATAAACCCCGTAATATCTAATAACTTTTAAGGAGATAAATTTCAATGAAACAGGCAGTTATTGTAAGTGCAGTCAGAACACCTTTAGGAAGTTTTGGCGGAAGTTTAAGCAAAATAGGTGCTACAGATTTAGGTGCTCATGCAATTAAAGAGGCTGTAAAACGTGCTGGAATTGATTCAAAAGAGATTAATGAGTGCATAATGGGAATGGTTCTTCCATGCGGTTATGGGCAGAATCCTGCAAAACAGGCTGCTGTAAAAGCCGGGCTTCCTTGGGAAGTAGAGGCATTTACAATAAATAAAGTGTGCGGCTCATCTCTTAAGGCTGTCATGCTTGCAGCTCAGGCAATCCAGTGCGGTGATGCTGATGTTGTTGTTGCTGGCGGAATGGAAAACATGAGCATGGCACCATACTACATGGACAATGCACGCTGGGGCTACCGTATGGGTCCTGGCAAAATTGAAGATCACATGGTGCATGACGGTCTTTGGGATATTGTAAACGATTTTCACATGGGTATGTCTAACGAGCTTTGCTCAGAAAAATGGGGAGTATCAAGAGAGGATCAGGATAAGTTTGCTGCCGAATCTTACAAAAGAGCGTGCAGAGCGGTTGCAGAAGGCAGATTTAAAGATGAGATTGCACCTGTTGCCATTCCTCAAAGAAAGGGAGACCCGAAATTTTTTGATACAGATGAATGCCCTAAAGAGACAACCTATGAAGTGTTATCTAAAATGAAACCCGCATTTAAAAAAGATGGCGGCGTTGGAACAGCCGGTAACGCTTCAATTATCAGCGATGGTGCATCAGCCGTGATAGTTATGAGCAAAGAGAAGGCACAAGCTCTTGGCTGCACAATAATGGCAGAGATAGGTGCACAGGCATCTTTTGGAATTGATATGAAATATGTGCTTATGGCTCCGATTTATGCCATTCCAAAGGTAGTGAAAAAAGAGGGCTGCTCAATAAACGATATAGACCTTTTTGAGATAAACGAAGCGTTCAGCGGCTCATCAACTGGAATCAACAAAGTTCTTCAACTTGATCCTGAAAAGGTGAATGTAAACGGCGGCAGTGTTGCACTTGGACACCCGATTGGAGCAAGCGGGGCAAGGGTTTTGACAACTCTTCTTTATGAGATGAAAAAACGTAATGCTAAAAAAGGTCTTGCCTCACTCTGTCTTGGCGGCGGAGAGGCTGTGGCTCTTGTGGTTAATATGTAGTTAAATACAAACAATCCCTAATAATTTAGTCTAAAAAACAGAGGAATTTCACAAAATGGAAATCAAAAAATTCGGAGTTATTGGTTCAGGTCAGATGGGAAATGGTATTGCTCAAGTTGCAGCAGCAAGCGGTCTTGAAGTTTTGATGAGCGACATAAAAGAGGAATTTACAGCAAAAGGCGTTGCTAACATCAAAAAAAACTTAGAGAAGAGCGTAAGCAAAGGCAAACTTGAGCAGTCTGAAATGGACGCAACACTCGCAAGAATCAAAACTACTGTAAATTTAAGCGATATGGCAGATGTTGACTTTGTCGTTGAAGCTGCTGTGGAAAGAGAAGACCTGAAATTTAAGATATTTGAAGACCTTGATAAAATCTGCCCTCCTCACGCCATTTTATCTACCAACACATCATCAATTCCAATCGGCAGAATTGCAGCAAGAACCAAACGCCCTGATAAAGTTATCGGTATGCACTTTATGAATCCTGTTCCTGTAATGAAACTTGTTGAGGTAATAAAAGGTCTGCCCACATCTGAAGAGACCTTTAACATCACATGGGAATTGAGCAAAAAATTTGGCAAAACTCCAGCAGAAGCAAATGATTTTCCGGGATTTATTGCAAACAGAATATTGATGCCTATGATTAACGAAGCTGTATTCTGCCTATATCAGAGCGTTGGAAAGGCAGAAGATATTGATACTGTTATGAAACTCGGCATGAACCACCCAATGGGACCGCTTGCACTTGCTGATCTTATCGGTCTTGACACCTGCCTTGCGATTATGGAGACCTTGTATGACGGATTTAAAGACTCCAAATATAGACCATGCCCGCTTTTAAGAAAATATGTTGAAGCAGGCTGGCTTGGAAGAAAATCAGGCAAAGGTTTTTATGATTATAAATAGCGTTTCTCATCAATAGATAAAGGCTCTCTGAGCTTTTCCGTGATAGATAAAATTCTTGCTAATTCGGAAAATATTAGAGAGCCAAAATATACTTTAAGCTATCTAATGAAAGCATTGAATGATGGAAATCAGTCTGACAAGCTATAACAGGAGAAAAATATTATGCAGACAGTTGAATTTGAAAGTAAATCATATAACGGAATTATTCAAATTCCTGTAATCCATAAAGAGTGGTATGACAGACCTGTAAAAGTTATTCTTCTTACAGAGACCAAATTAAAAGATACTGATAAATCAGAACTCATACGTTTTTTTGACAGGTTCAATGCAGATTTGACGGGTTATCGATTCAATCGGGACGAGGCAAATGAACGATAAATATTTTTTTAGATACTAATAACCCAGATTAAAAAAATAGAGACATCAAACTCAAGAACATTTAGCATAAATACCAACTCTTTAAATAGGTCAGCAAACAATGAACACACTTAACAAAAAGGCTCTTGTAGAAAAAGCTCTTAACTCTGTAAAATTAGCTGTGCTGGCAACTGAGCATGATGGTCAGCCGCATACGAGTTTGGTAGCGATTACACCAACAGAGGATTGCCGCAGGCTTATATTTGCCACATATCAAGATACGCTTAAATACCGAAATCTCAAAGATAATCCAAAGGCAGCACTGTTCATTAACGCTGCTGAGATTAATGAATGTAGTGCGGTTCTGACGGCTGTTGGCATGGCAGAAGATGTTGAATCTCCAGAAAAAACACAATATTTAAATGCACATAAGAAAAGACACCCGGAATTAGATGATTTCCTTAACTCTTCAGACTGTGCATTAATTTCTATTACAGTTAAATCATATCAAATTGTACGTGGAATAAACGATATTATTTGGTGGTCGATAGACGAGCCTGAATAATTTATAAATTTATCTGTTTAAAATTATCTGTTTGCAAACTAAATCTAATTAAATCAGCAAGGAAAACACAATGGCATTATTACTAAATATTATCTGGTTTCTTTTTGGCGGAGGCATTCTATCTTGGGCATTATGGATATTGGCGGGCTGCCTGTTGTTTATCACTATTATCGGCATTCCATTTGCTTATGCAGCATTCAGAATAGCAGGTTTTGCAGCTTTTCCTTTTGGCAAACAATTAGTTGATGCTGAAGAGATCGGCAAAACAAAAATTTTTGGAACAGGGCTTGCCAATTTTCTATGGATTATCTTTGCTGGAATCTGGCTTTCTATTTCTCATATTCTTGCTGGTGCAACTCTCTGTCTTACCATTATAGGTATTCCTTTTGGCTTTGCCCATTTTAAGCTGGCTCAAGTCTGCTTTGCACCATTAGGGAAATACCCCATGCCTGTGTAGCAAAAACTAATTTAGATAAGAGAAAATTGTAAAAAGGAGAATAGAATAATTTATGGAAAATTATAGCCAAGCGACTCCTAAACAGGAGATAGACAGCAGAATTGATAATCTTCAAAATGTACTTACAAAAAATGATATCAGCGGAGCGTTGATACTGCAAAAATCAGATTTTTTCTATCTGAGCGGAACTTTGCAGCAAGGCTGGCTTTACGTACCTGCTCAAGGCAAGCCGCTTTTGATGATATTTAAAGATTATGAGCGTGCAAAATCTGAATCTCCGATTGAGTCGGTTGTATCGATCATAAGTCCAAAAGGGATTCCAGCCCTGCTTAACGATATGGGTTATCCAACTCCGCTGAACATTGGAATGGAGCTTGATGTAGTTCCTACAAATCTCTATTTTCAATATAAAAACATATTTAAAAACAGAGAAATAAAAGATATCTCAACTGAAATCCGCCTTGTTCGTGCTGTAAAATCTGCTTATGAGATAAATCTGATGGAACAAGCAGCAGCTATGGCAGACAAGGTTACTGCAAAAGTTCCTGAACTGCTTGAAGCTGGAAAGAGTGAAGTTCAGTTTGCCGGAGAAGTTGAAGCATTTGCAAGAAGCCTTGGTCATCAGGGAATAGTTAGAATGAGGCTTTGGGGAAATGAGATATTTTACGGTCATATAATGTCGGGTGCATCTGCCGCAGTTCCAAGCTATATGGCTTCCCCAACTGGAGGGCAAGGCACAACAGTTGCTACGTCTCAAGGTTCAGGATTTAACAAAATAGGAAAAAACGAGCCTGTACTTGTTGATTATGTTTTTGCCCTTAACGGCTATCTTTGTGATAATACCCGTATTTTTTCGATAGGCAGTGTTGATGATCAGTTATTACGGGCACATGAGGCAATGCTTAAAGTTCAAACGGCTGCTATGCAGGCAGGTGTGCCGGGTATTGCTGCTGGAGAACTTTATGAATTGATGGTAAAAGAGGCAGAATCAACTGGATATGAAGAGTTTTTTATGGGTATAGGAGATAAAAAAATCCGATTTACAGGTCATGGAATTGGAATGGAGCTTGATGAGTTTCCATTTATTGCAAAAGGACAGACTCTTAAACTTCAAGAGGGTATGACTCTTGCTCTTGAGCCAAAAGTTATAATGCCGGGCAAGGGGGTTGTCGGCATTGAAAATACTTTTGTTGTAACACGCTCGGGTCTTAAATCTTTGACACGCTATCCAGAAAATATAATTGTACTTTGAACGTAAAAATTTAAGAAAAATTTAAACAAAATTGTTAAATACGGCTGATAAAATGAACAGACAGACAAATAATTCTGATTTAATAGATAACTTAAAAAGAAAAATTGATGATTTTATGGGATTTGCCCCTATCGGTATATTTCAGGCAAACGACGAGGGTAAGTTTATAATCGCAAATTCAGAGATGGCTTGGATGCTTGGATATGAGAGTCACGACACGCTTATAAATCAAATGAACGATATTGCATCTCAAATGTTTTTAAGCAATGAGGCTGCTGAACTGTTCTTTTTCCAGCTTTTTGAAGCAGAGCGAGTTACTGCTTTTAGATGTAAATTGAAAAAAAAGAGCGGGAGCACATTCTGGGCAAATATCTATGCCAAAAGAGCGTTTGATATAGATGGACGTACTGATGGATTTTATGGTTTTGTAATGGATATTAGCCGAAGTATTCGTATGGAAGAGGAACTGCAAGAGGCAAATGCCCAGCTTATACGTATTGCTACTCTTGATGGTTTGACTCAAATTGCAAATAGAAGAAAATTTGATGAGTATTTAACGGCAGAGTGGAAAAGAGCATCAAGAGATGGCAGTTTTTTATCTATTATTCTATGCGATATAGATTTTTTCAAGCCATACAACGACAACTATGGTCATCAAGGCGGAGATGATACGCTGCGTCAAGTGGCTCAATGTATTGAGGCAAACTGTAGAAGATCAACAGACCTTGCGGCACGATACGGAGGAGAAGAGTTTGTAGTTGTGCTGCCTGATACAGATTCAGATGGTGCTGCTAAAGTTGCTGAAAATTTAAGAAAGGCTGTTGAAAAACTCGAAATTCCACACGATTACTCAAAAGTGTGTAACTTTATTACAATAAGCGTTGGAGTCTCGACTACTATTCCAACACAAGAAGTTCCTTCTGCAAAGCTGATTGAGCAAGCTGATGCTGCACTCTATCAGGCAAAAAAACTCGGCAGAAATAGAGTCGAGACTAATAAAATATAGCGGATTATTATGTTACGGTCTTAAAATCTCAATTGTGTTAAATACAAGCACATCTTTAATCTGAACAGATTCACTCTCATCTCCATCAAACTTCCAGATAGAAGGTCCCGTATAATGAGGAATTGAAGTTTCATCATAGCTGCGGTTTCCACATGCGCCTACTGCTATTTTGTGTTTTATATCGTAAGTTGCATTAACATCATACCCGCTTAAATTTCCTGAAATGATATACCGACTGTTATCAGGATCATCAGGATTATTATAGTGATATACATTTGCACCTACCCTCAAAGCTGGATTGAGGGGGAAAAAAAGTTTATCGTAATGAGCAGGATCGTTCAGCCAGTCAAAATTTGATCCAAAAAGTCCATGCTCATTACCAGTATTGGCTATCAGCTTAATCCATGATCGCAGAGCAGGAGCAGTTCCAAGCATATTTCCAGCAGAATTTGTAGATGATGGGTCTTGAATGTCACGCTTTATTAAAGGATCGCTGAGATCACCGTATATTCCACCTGTTGCACCGTAAAGGCTCATATATCCATAAGCATACTGTGCATCGCTGCCATTAGGATCGCTTGCATATGGTCCTGTAATTAACGCTTCGCCAGTTTCAGGAACTATAATATCATCAAGCTCGAATGGTCTAAGTATCCTTTCGCGTATAACCTCTTCCCAAGGCTGCCCTGTAACATTTTCTATCATCAGTCCAAGAATAGAGTAGCCTGTGTTAGAGTAGGTCATACCCTTTCCCGGATAATAAAGAGTACCTTTTTCCAACTCTGCCGTTACAATCTCCTCAACATTCCACTGTTTGTCAGGCTCAAAAAGATTGGCAAGAAAAAAATCAGAGGGGATTTTGTAGAAATTGCGGATACCTGCTGAGTGGTTCATTACGCTTGCGATAGTTACTGCATCTGCATAATTGTTTCCATCAGGAGATGGGATATCAAAGTTGGCGATAAAGGAGTCTCTAATAGATTTTGGAAGATAATTGTAATCTTTAATCAGATGGTTATAATCTAAATTATACTTTCCCTCTTCGATTAATTTTAAAATCGTCATTGCAACAAAAGATTTAGTTAAACTGCCGATACGAAAACGGGTATCTATGGTCATTGGCGTTTTGTTCTCTAAATCAGAGTAACCAGCAGCAAAATCCCAGATATAGGCATGGGCATCAGAATCATATCTGATCAAATCATCTATAACGCCGGACTCTATGCACTCAATATCTGATCGTTCGCAAGGGCATTGAGTCTCGATTGACATCGTAACACCGGGAGTCGAATATACGTTAAGAGCATTATCAACTTGATTTTTTATCAGTTGAACTAAAAAGTGGTGCTGTGCAGCTAAAACAGGAGTCAAACGGCGGTATTGACCTGTTAAACTGCTTATGACCGTTTCTGCTGCCCGTTCAAACTCTGCCTCTTGCAGGCTAAAATCAAGGCTTAAATTTAAAGATGCTGCATTCTTTCTAACATTGTCATCAATATAGATGCCGTTAGACGCATTATCTATTCCATCAGAAAAATCGTAATCATTATCTAAGGTTTGGAGAAATCTTATAATATTTGTAATTCTGTAGTCTTGATTGCTTGCAGCATCAGATACTAAATTACGCGGAGTAAAAATCCAGATATCTGGCAGAGATTCACCAACTTGGAGTCCAGATACTACCGGAACTGTGTCACCTATCTGGATACTGCCCAACTTAATGGTAATATCTTTAGTACGTTCAAATGTGAACATACCATTTTCATCAGTTACTCCAATCTGTCCGCCAGATACATAATCAAGCCCTCTGACAGGAGCATCAAGAAACTGTCCTTTATGAGTTTGGACAAAATCATCTGAGTCAGAACAGCCTGCACAAATAAGAAGATTTAGAACAAGTAGAGCAGACAAAGCAAAATATACAATGCTCTTGATACTAAAAACTACTTTCAACTGATTTCGTGTATCATAATTTTTGCCCATAAACAGCCTCCTGATATAATGTTGTTTGTAAATAAACCGTTGCTTGTGGAAATTTTTAATATTTTAAAGATTTTATACTACAATATTTTATCTATACTTTATCTATCGTAAGATTAATATGCACGGGTTCTTAATCTATACGCAATGCCTAAGATCAAATCTATAATTTTCATCTTAATAGTGCCGCATGGTTTATCGTAAAATACGTACTCACGTACAGCTTTAAATTCGTACAGGCTCAATATTATAGCCTTACCTATTTTCTGCTTAAAATTCATATGCTTAAAATTATGCTTTTTATAGTAATTGTAATCTGCATAAAGACCTGAAAAAATATGGTGTTCTAAACTCTCATTAAGATATGCTCTTGAACCTTCATACAAGAAAGTCTCATTGTTGCTGTACTTTAGTTCTGCAAGATATAACGATCTTCTTAAGTTTGCGTATATCGTATCTGCTACAGATTTATCATCTTGAGCATCATCAAATACTATTCCGCAGACATTTGCCTTCTCAAGTTGTGAATACATATCAAAATAGTTGAAAATTGATTTAGCGTGAGTCCTGCTGCCCGATACAATCAATAATATCTGTTTATCAGTTAAAGTTGGAATGTGGTTAGAGAAAAAACGTCTGTCAAAAAACTCCTTCCATTTCCAAGATAGAAATCTATCTTTTTGAGTGCCTAAAAATATAAGAATATCGGCTGTCATTATTTTGCTTTTATAGAAAGGGACAAATCCATCTTTTATAGAGCATCTGTTTTCAAGCCCGCACTCAAAGCAGCTTATGCAGCCGCATTTTATATCAAGCTCATTCAAATCATAAAACTCAGCATTTGCAGGGCATATTCTCTTTAAAAAATCAATATATCCATCAAGAGGCTTACCGTTCAACTTATCGCTTACAACAACGATCTTTTTTGATGAATTAAAGGGTGTGTATATTATATTAGAATTTTCTTTTACAGCAGAAGGCTGTGCTGCGTCAGAATCAGATGATTGTTTTATATCAGGAGCGTGAAAAATATATTGAGAATATTTTAACGGCAATGTCTGTTTAGCGTGTTTAAAGTTATTTCTGATATCAGACAAAAAATTGATAAAAAACTTTTTATCAATAGGCTCAAGCATTCCAGCAGAAAACTGCCCGCAATAGTTCATATCTAAATCTTCGCAGATTTCACGCATATAATCGAGAGCTACTGTGTCATATAACTTAATAGATGACATTATTACGACTGCTGGTTTATTTGCAAAATATTTTTGGCAGTCTTTATCAAAAACCAGCTCAATAAACCTTTTAAATTGAGATGGTACTAAGCCTATATAAACAGGGATTGACCAGATAACAGCATCAGATTTTTTTATATTTTCAAGTATCTGAAAAAAGTATTGCTCATCACCTGCAATTTTATTGATTTCATTGGAAATTCTATAAGTTGTAAAATTTATTTCAGGAAAATCTTGTTTGATCTTCTCTATTTTTGCCAAATTCATGCTATGCTGTTTAATATTTTTAGTTGTGCCGTTTAATATGATAATATTCATAATAGGTTATCCTGATGATTCCAATACATTTTTCATTGCTTTTTAGTATGTGTCATATGTTTTATAAGATATTCTTTGATATCTATATTAGATATATCTGACTCAGGTTCGCAGCAAGGGAAAAAGAGGCTGAATTCACTCCCCTCACCGACTATACTTTTTACAGTGATAGAACCTTTATGAGAAATTACAATACCATGAACCAAAGAGAGACCAAGACCACCCCCTTTAAATTTTTCTTTTGTAGAAAAATAGGGATCAAATATTCTTGATAAATTCTCTTTTTCAATGCCGCATCCAGTATCTTTAACGCTTAGGCATACATATCTTCCATTTATAATTGCTCCTGTATCATTGCAAGTCTCTTTAAAGTTGTCCTCTTTTAATGTGATGGTAATTGTTCCTCCCTTTGTTTCCATGGATTCGACTGCATTGTTGATAAGATTAATAATAACCTGACGTATCTGGTCAGTATCTCCCATAATCATGCTGCAATTGTTATCAATAATATCTATAAGTGTGATATCAGCAGGCAGGGTGGAACGAATAGAAAGTATAGTTTTGGCTAAAACAAGATTAATATATATTGGGCTTACTGCTATTGCGTTGTCTTTACTGAATGCAAGTATCTGTTTAACTAAACTCTTTGCCCTCATAGTATTAGTAATGACAACGCTGCTCATCTCAATCATATCATTTATCTTTTTCAGAAACTTATCCTCTACATTTGTTAGAATATTGTCCATGCGGTTAATCTGTATTAAATCATCTTTAATCATCTCGCTGAACCCAAGTATAGGGAACAAAATATTATTGAAATCATGGGCAATACCAGCAGCAAGTCTTCCAATAGATTCCATTTTACGAGCATGAAGCAGAAGATTTTTAAGATTCTCTTTCTCCTCTTCTGCCTGTTTTAAAAGAGTGATATCACTTAAACTGATTAATAGAACATCTTGTTCTTTATCACTATTATCTATCTTTTCATAATTAGTTGATATATTGATTCTTGCTGCCGGATTTAGTTTTCCAAAGCCTGATATAGTTTTTCTGCTGCCTTCAAGCCTTACAACTATGGGCTTTTTCCCACTATCATTGAGCGTCAATTCAAAAAATTTATTATAGGGATTCTTAAAATATGATTTAAACCGCGAGAGAAAATCAGAGACATCATCTTGAGCAATGAAATTTTGAAATGGTTTATGGTAAATCTCTGAAAGCTCAGTTTTTACCATATCTGCAAATGTCTGATTAGCATTGAAAATTATGGCACTGCTGTTTAAAATCAGATATCCTACAGGTGAACTATTAAAAAGTTCAACATAATCTTTTCTAAAATCTTCAGCATCTTTAAAAGCACGGAAAAGCTCATCATTCTGCATCTCAAGCTCTATTTTATATGTCTCAAGGTCTGCCCACATCCGTTTGATTTCAGCTTCAAGTTCGCTTCTTATATGCTCTGGCTGGCAGTCATCGTAGTTAGAGAATTTTGCCAAAATCTCTTCAATTCTCTTTTGAGCCATGCTCCACTCAAGAGTTTTCCTATTAGATACCTCTATTATATTTTTGGAGTCGTAATTGTTTGACATGGCTTTTTTATCCCTGTTTATTATTTATTCTCATTGATTCTATCTGTTTCACCTTTTTCTTGATCTCTACAAGTTCAGTAATATCATCAAAAGTTGCATAGACTTGATAAGGTTTATCTTCTCCTTCGTTATATAGCGGTATTGCAGATACATTAAGCCATTTTACAGCATCTTCAAGAGGATTATAAATGCCTAATATTACATTATTTATACGCTTTCCAGTAGATAGAGCCTGCATAGAGGGGTGATCTTCACCAGCAAATTCTGTCCCGTCTTCTTTAATCGCACACCATCTTGGATCCTTTGATGTTCTTCCCTGCATCTGATCAAAAGTGAGTCCTAAAAGTTTTTCAGCCGAAGGGTTTACAGATATGATATGCCCATCTCTATCTTGATAAACTACGCCCGGGGTCATAGTTTCAAAAAGAGTCTTATATTTTTCAGCACTTATTTTAAGGTCATACTGAGCCTTTTTTACAGGAGTTATATCAATAAAACTTAAAATAGCACCAGCATAATGGTGAGGTCCTGTCTGATATGGAATAATACGCATCAGATAGTATCTTGAATCTTTTGTCTCAACCTCTTGCTCTATTTTTAGATTGCTCTTGATAACTTTTTCCACAAGCGGAATAGGGTCTTCGCCTTTTAGGTTATGGCTCAAGTGGGAAATTGGTCTGCCGATATCTGAATCTAAAATTTTGAATATTTTTGTTATATGCGATGAAAATCTTCTTATCTCAAGATTTTCATCTAATATCAATTTGCCTATGTGGCTGCTTGATAATAGATTATCAACATCGTTGTTAAGCTCGGTAAGCTCAAGTATTTTGTTTTGATACTCAATATTGACTGTATGCAGCTCCTCGTTTGTCGATTGCAGCTCTTCATTTGTCGATTGAAGCTCCTCATTGCTTGCAAGCAGCTCTTCATTTGTTGCCTGAAGCTCTTCATTTGATGTCTCTAACTCCTCTACTGTTGCTTGAAGGCTCTCACGAGTAAATTGAAGCTCCTGCTTTAGATCGTTGATATGCTGGACAGCCTGCTCATTAAGATCGTAATATAAAACCTCATCTTTTTTTTCAGCCGTTGATTCAGATTTAACCTTTTCCACAAACACAACAACAAGAGATTCAGAGCTGTTTTTTGCAAACATCGGCTTTATGATAAGTTTTAAAATCTGTTTGGAAGTTTTAGATGCTTGATTATCAGCACTATCTACGCTATCTGACATCTGATTCTCTGCATTGGCAGCATTAGCTTTTCCAACAGCAATATTGGTATAACAAAGCTCTTTTCCAGTTCTAAAAACTTTCTGTATTCCAGTAAAGATAGGAATAGAAAGCTCTTCTATTGCCATTTTTGAGATATCGTTCAAGATAGAACCTTGAGGCACCTTAAAAAGCCCTTCTGTATTGCCAAGAACATGAACAACCTCCATCTGCTCATTTACAATCAGGGCAAGAGGAACATACTCTTGAGAGAGAAGATTTAAAAAACTCTCCATAATCCTCTCTGTCTCAAGAAGTCTTGTAGCAGAAGGAAGCGAACCATAAGGAAGCGATGCGTATGGAGAACGTCTAAGCCTATAGTTTTGCAACATAGGCTTATCAACATTTAGTGCAGGGGTAACTTTGTTAAATGGACGCCTTGATTGATATATTCTATATCTGCTGTCTAATGGTGTAAAATAGTCAGACATCTCGCCTGTGGTTTCGCTGCTCCCTAAAAGAAGAATACCATGCGGATTAAGCGAAAAGCTGAAAAACTCTAAAACTTTCTTTTGAAGTACCGGCTGGAAATAGATAAGAAGATTTCTGCAGCTTATAAGATCGATTTTTGTAAACGGCGGGTCTTTTATAAGATTATGCTGTGCAAAAACAACCATCTCCCTGATTGTTCTCGATATTTGGAAAGTGTCATCTTTTTTAAAAAAATATTTTGATAGATATTTTGGGTGGATATCTGCTGCAATGCTCTCATGGTATGTTCCAGCCTGAGCAAATAAAATGGCATTCCTATCAATATCTGTAACAAAAATTTTAACATCGCGGGCTATCTTCAGGCTCTCCATGCACTCTTTTATTAAAATGGCAAGGGAGTATGCCTCTTCACCGGTTGAACCTCCTGATACCCAGACTCTGAACTCACGGCTTTTATGCTCTTCAAGAAGCTGGGGCAGCCATGTGTTTGCTAATGACTCAAAAATATGGGGGTCTCTGAAAAAGTTGGTTACTCCAATAAGCAGCTCGCGATAAAGGGTATCAATTTCTCCTGAATGCGTTGTAAGATATTTGACATAATCCTCTAAATTTTCCATCTGGTTGACCATCATTCTGCGTTCAACCCGCCTCATCACAGTAGCAGGCTTATAATATGTAAAATCGATTTTGCATTTTTCACGTATCAACGCAAATATTCTGGTAATTCCATTATCTTCACTAATCAGCTTGTCGCTTCTTTTTATATCTGCCATGTATGGATGTTTAATAAATGCAAGAAGCTGTATCGGCATCTCTTCAGGAGGAAGCACAAAGTCGCTTAAGCCTGTTGAAATAGCAGCTCTCGGCATTCCGTCAAATTTTGCCGACTCCTCACTCTGAACCATTACCATTCCGCCAAACTCTTTGATTGCTCTGACTCCTCTCATTCCGTCACTGCCGGTACCTGAAAGAATAATGCCTACGGTCTTTTCTGCCTGATCCTCTGCAAGAGACCTAAAAAAAATATCAATCGGCAGGTTTAACCCTCGAGAGTGATCCTGCTCGCTTAAAATTAATTTACCATGAAAAATGGTCAGATTTTTCTTAGGCGGTATTAAATATATACAGCCAGAACTGACAGTCATGCCATCTTCTGCACGATAAACCTCCATCGGTGTCCTTTTTGAGAGGATCTCTACCATCAGGCTTTTATAATCTGGGGAAAGGTGCTGGATAACGATAAATGCAAGGGTTGAATCACCGGGCATATTCATAAAAAACTTCTCAAGTGCTTCAAGACCTCCTGCTGACGCTCCTATTCCCACATAATGGGTAGGTTCTCTTGCATCTTTAGGATCAGAAGGTAACTTATTATCTCCGCTGATAAGCTCATTGTCTTCTACTGTATCTTGCTTATCAAGTTTTGCACTGTTATCCATAAATATTACTCCTAAAAAAGATTACAATCCTAAAAAAGCTGCACAACTCTATCAATCAGCAGTGAAAAATCTTGAACCATTTTGTTTATCCGCTCTTTTGCCAATCTCTTTTGATTATAGTTCCATATTACCTGCAACTGCCCTTGAGCAACCGCACCATTTATATCTAAATCGTGGATAACTGCTGCCCCTTCTGCTGTTGAGCTTCCTGTATCTTCTAAGGCTGGTTTGAACATATCGCGGCTGTATGCTTCAAATTCACCTAAATAGTTAAAGTTAATATCTGGATTTAAATCAAACATATTTGAATCAAAATTTAACTTTTGTTTAATATCACTAATTTCTAAAGATTTAGAAGCTGCTAAAGATTCAAGTCTCATATTTTTAGATGTCAGATATTTAAGAAGTCCCCAGCCGATTCCATTGTTTGAAACAAGTTTAAGCTGTTTGTCAATATCAATTATATCTTGTTCAATATTTTCCTTTTTTAAATTATCTTTTGAGACACTTATAACCATCGGGTAAGCTGCTGTAAACCAGCCGATTGTTCTTGATACGTCAATATTATCAAATAGTTCTGGACGACCATAGCTTTCAAGAGAGATCAATGTTGAACTATGACCATGCTGGCAGCGGCAGCACCAAGCAAGTGCAGCAATAAGAACTCTATCAATACCCATGTTTAATCTTCTTGCAGCAGCTATTATCTTCTGAGTGTTCGCTGACTCCCATTTTATCTCTAAAGTATCCATATCAGCCATCGTAGATTTTGCCTGATTTGAAATTACATTGTTTTCTAAAGTGTTATCTGCTGGCAATCTTCCAAATGGTTTATTGATAACATTAATCCAATACTCTTTTTCAGATTGCAAAGCCTCACTACGAGAATATTTTTCTAATGCCTCTGCCCATACTGGAAAAGGAGTTGTCTTTTGAGGAAGTTTTATGGTGCGATCATGTTCAATCTCTTTTTCTCTGATCTCTTTCTGTTCTGTCTTTTCTTGTTCGATATATTTAGCGTTTAAAAGACTTTGATGTTGATTGTAAGCAGATTCCAAATCTTCAAGCAGAATACGCCAAGACACTGCATCTCCAATAAGATGGTGAATCACTATAAAAAGCCTGTCACTGTCTGCAAGCTGGAACAGAACAACCTTGATCAGAGGGTTGAGCGGATCGAACAGATTAAAAGATTCTTGATATTTAGCAGCAATCCGTGAAAGTGCATTTTGAGCCTCTTCAACTGGTAGATTTTTAAGATCAACTACTTCAAAAGTTTTAGATGTTGAAAAAATTTTAGAGATTGATTTTATATCTGATAAATCTGATTGTGAATCTGAACTGGTAGATGTTGTTTCTGCTGAATTTATATAATCACTCTTTTCTGGAATAATTAATTCAACGCCATCAGAAGTTTTATTGCAGGTTAAACGCAGCATGTCATGGTGTGCAATCACAGCATTAAGAGCAGCCTTTATTGATAAAGGCTCTAAACGGCTTTTGCTGTAAAAAAGATCAGCGTGATTAAAATGATTTGCATACTCTTTAAAATGGTCAAAAAACCAGCGATAAATCGGAGTCTGCGTTACTCTGCCGCTAAATTGAGCGATTGGATAAGTAAAGATATATTTATCGTCTGTAACTTGTTTACCTTGTTCAGCTTGTTGTTCTAAGTTTAAACTATCCTGATAATCTATAATCTCCTTTGCTCCATATTTGGCAAGCTCTGAAATGGTTGTCCATTTAAATATATCTTTTACCTTGACTGCAACTGACTTTTCGCGAAGCAGTGAGACCATTCTTATTGCTTTGATTGAATCTCCGCCAAGGTTGAAAAAATCGTCATCACGTCCAATATCTGTGCAATTAAAAATAGTCTGCCAAACTGACTGAATATTTTTTTCCAACGAGTTAATCGGTTGAGATAATTTTTTATCATGTTTATTCTTCTCCAACTGCTCTTGCATAACATAAGCAGGATCAGGCAAAGCTCGTTTATCAATCTTACCATTGATTGTCATAGGAAAAGCACTCAACGGTATAAAGACACTCGGTATCATATAGGGTGGAAGACGCTCAGATAAATGCCTTCTAAGCTCAGTCAGCAATGGCTGTGATTTAGTTACAATATAAGCTGCTAAATGGTTATTTTGTTCAGATTCATCACAATAAACTGTTATAAAAGCATCTTCAATATTGTCAAAACTCTTTAATGCAGATGCAATTTCTCCGGGTTCAATTCTAAAACCTCTGATTTTGACCTGCTCGTCAACTCTTCCTAAAAATTCAATATTTCCGTCATTAAGCCAGCGTCCGATATCGCCAATTCTGTATATATGCCTGTTTTTATTAAACGGGTGGGAAATGTTAAAAGGGCAATGGGTAAATTTTTCAGAAGTTAAATCAGCTCGGTTAAGGTATCCTCGTGCAACTCCCACGCCTGCAAAACAAAGCTCTCCAGCGACACCAATCGGAACAGGATTTAGATGGTTGTCAAGAATAAAAACAGCATTGTTGGCGATCGGCGTTCCAATTGGAATTGTATCACCATAACAGGCATTAGGATCAACCTTGTGAAAAGAGGTGCAGACTGCTGTTTCAGTGGGACCATAAGCGTTAAAATAGCTTTTAGTCGTGCTGTAAAATAGAGCATCTTCTTTTATGGCAGGCTCTCCCGCTGTGATTAATACCCTCAAATTCGGCAATGGGGAGCGGTTAAGCATTTTAAGATAAACAGGCGGAAGCGTAATAGCTGTAATCTTTTTATGCTCCATATAATCTATAAATCGGGCTGTATCTTGAATCTGCTCACGATCGATCATTACAACTGCTGCTCCTGATAAAAGAGCCATGAAAATTTCAGACATAGAGGCATCAAACATCAAAGTTGCAAACTGCAGAACTCTATCGTCAGGCGTAATATCAAAACCCTCTATTTGAGCTAAGATCATGTTGATAAAGCTGCGATGTTCAACCATAACCCCTTTTGGCTCTCCAGTTGAGCCAGATGTATAGATGATATACGCAAGATCAGTTGGTGATGATGGAGTTAAATTTTTTATTGAAGATAACTCCTCCATTTTATTGAAATTATCTGCCTGACTTAAATTCTCTTTTTGAATTAAACTATCTGATAACGCACTCCATAAACAGGTTTGAATATTGATAATTTTAGATAGATTTAACTTTTCGGCAAGCTCTATATTTGCAGAATCAGTTATCAGCACATTTGCTCCACTATCCGCAAGAATATATTGAAGACGCTTAAATGGACTCTCAGGGTCTAACGGCAGATATGTGCCTCCAGATTTTAATACGCCTATTAATGCAACCGGCACAAGCTCGCTTCTGTTCAAAAGCACGGCAGCAGGCGTATCAGGCTTGAGTTTGCAATTCTGGGCAAGATAGACGGCTAAAATATCTGCCGATTTGTTCAACTCTCTGTATGTCAATTTTTTATCTTGATAAATTACAGCATCACGATCTGGATTACGCAAAACAACTTCTTCAAATAGAGAGGCAAGTGTTTTGTCTTCAGGATACGGGCGAGTATAGGTGTTAAAACCGCTTGTTAATATCTGATATTCGCTCTTCGTCAAAATATTCAAACGGCTGATTTCAGCGTCAGGCTCTTTGACAGCATTTGTCATAAGAGTTATAAAATGCCCTGCCATACGCTCAACGGTCTCTTTATAAAAGAGATCAGTATTGTAATTTATATCAAGGGTTAAACCATTACCAGCTTCTGTCCTGCTATTGCTATATTCTGAATGATCGTTAGTATTCTCTGAATCGCTCTTATCATATTCTGTTTGGCTATTACCACCTTCTGAAAAAATAAAAGTAAGATCAAATTGGCTCTGGTTAAGCTCAAAATCAAACTCTGATATGCTAACTCCCTCAATAGATGCAGTAACTCCAACGTTATTTTGCAGCACAAGCATTACATCAAAAATCGGGCTTCTGCCGACATCTCGTAAAACATTCAGCTCTTCTACAAGGCGGTCAAACGGATAAAGCTGGTGATCAAAGGCTTCAATAACAGTCGTTCCAACAGTTTCAAGAAGCTCTGAAAACCGCATATCAGGCTTTAACATATCTCTAAGAGCCAATGTATTGACAAAAAATCCAATCTGCCCCTCAAGATCAGCATGATCACGACCAGCAACAGGAGAGCCGATAATAATATCCTCTTGAGACGTGTATCTAAATAGAAGAACTTTAAGCAGTGCAGCAACCCCTGTAAAAAGGCTGGCTCTATTTTTGCTGCAAAAGCGGTTGAACTCCTCTATCTGATCTGCTGGAATCTCTGTTCTGACAACAGCACCTGAATATGTTCTAACGAGCGGACGGGTAAAATCTGTCGGAAGATTTAAAACTGGAATTTCGCCTTGCAGCTTTTCATGCCAGTAGCTTCGGTGTCTATCCATTTCAGCAGAATGAAGCCGCCTGTTCTGCCAAGCTGCAAAATCTTTGTATTGCAGAGGCAGAGGTTTCATATTGGGTTTCTGCCTTTGAGATAACATAAGATATGCAGTTAAAACCTCATTTTCTAAAATTACAAGAGACCAGCCGTCACAAATTATATGGTGGATATTTAAAAGTATTACATGGTGATTTTCGCCAAGTTTAAGTATGGTTGCACTCCATAAAGGTCCATTTGCAAGATCAAACATCTGATGGGGCAGTTGTGATGCAATCTCTTTTGCAGCCTTTTCAGGTTCAGGCTCTACGCTTAGATCAATCTCTGAAAACAGGATTTTTTGATTATCAACGATTTTCTGCCTCGGTTCGTCCGCCTTTTCCGCGTCCTCTTTTTCCACAAACACAGTTCTTAACGACTCATGCCGAACGGCTGCAAACTCCACAGCCTCTTTAAAGAGCTTTGTATTAAATCTGCCTTTAAATAGAAATCCAGCAGACTGGTTATAAGCTGTAAAATTTTCTTCCATCTTATCAAGAATCCACAAACGGCGTTGAGCGTGGGATACCTCATAATCAGGCTCAGAAGGCGGACAGAGTGGAATATTCTGGTAAATTTTAGTGTTGGAAATATCGCCACTATCAGAGGAGGATAAAGGCTTAGACTCTTCGTTAGAGATTGAAGATTGTTTTAATCTAACCTCAATCAGTTTTGCTATGGTTCGTATATCAGGCTTTACAAAAAATTCCTGTAAGGTTATCTCTGCTGATAACACTTTATGTATGCGGGATACAATTCTTGTAGCTCTAAGGCTGTGCCCTCCTATCTCAAAAAAATTGTCGTCAATCCCGATATTTGTCCGCTCTAAAACCTCTTCCCAGATAGCAGCAAGTTTTTCTTGAATATCATTTTCAGGAGAGGCATATTTTGTGGTAACCCTCCGATTCTCAAAGGAATTATCAGAATTTAGCCTACTATTTTCGATATTTATATTTAATGTCTCTGTAGCATCAATTATAAATCTATTGTAAAATTCTCTCTCTTGATCATTTAAAATCAGGATAGATGAGACTAAAATATTTTCATCTGCCAGCACAGCAGATGCAGCCCGTTCAATATGGATTGGTATTGCTTTTACAACATCTTCTGCAAACGCATCAGGATTAAACAAAATCTCATACTCTATATTTTCTCCTGCAAAAACTTCGACAGTTAAATCGTAATTTGTCTGCTCAAATTGATCAAAATTGTTAAGAGCCAGACCCATTTCACTCTCTCCCAAAACATCAGATGGATCAGGGTAATTTTCAAACACAAGCAGTTGATCAAATAGATTGTGCCTCAAAGGTGTAGAAGCCTGAATATCAGCAAGAGAGCAGTAGTGGAAATCTCGGGCAGCGGTTGATTCAGATTGCAGACGTGCCAAAAGATTTTTGAATCTCTCCTCTTTTGAATATTTTATTCTTACAGGCACGGCATTGATAAACAGACCTACCATACGCTCAATACCTTTAATTTCAGTTGGACGACCTGAAACGGTGATGCCGAAAACAGCGTCTGTGCATTGGTTATATGATGCCATAACCAAGCCCCAAAGAGCTTGAAACATGGTGTTTATCGTTACTTGACAGCTAAGAGCAAGTTTTACAAGAGAGTCTGACGCGTTGGAATTAATTTTAAAGTGCAGCCGTTTAGTGCTGAATATAGATAATTCACTCGTTTTTTGTAAACGCGGAAGAGTGGTCATTCTGCTGTATCCATCAAGATAATGCTGCCAAAACTCTTGAGCCTCTTTGTTATTGCGTCCTTTCAGCCATTTAATATAGCTGTTAAACTGTATCGGTTCAGGCAGATGGTATTTTTTATCTTGAAGCAGAGCCGTGTAGATTACAGCAAGCTCTTCATAAAGAACGCTCACACTCCAGCCGTCCATTATTATGTGGTGGAAACTCCAGACCAATGTGTGGAGATTATCTTTCCGCTTGAATAGATTAATACGGATAAGCAAATCTTTAGTTAGATCAAACGGGGTCTTACGATCTTCGCTGCGAAACGCCTCAATCCGATCATCTTGATCTTCGGGTGTAAGATGCGTGATGTCTTCAACTCTAATTGTAAGCTCCCGCTGTTTTAGGACTATCTGCAAGGGCTGCGGCACGTTTTTCATAACAAAAATAGTGCGTAAAGCATCGTGCCTCCTAATCAGCTCGTTCCAAGCCTTTTGAAAAAAAGCGACATTCACTTGACCATTTACATTAAAACAAGCCTGTTCAAAATAGGTTGAGCCGCTTGCGTCCATAAGGCTATGAAATAAAATCCCCTCCTGCAGAGGGGTTAGGGCATACAAATTTTTAACATTGCGTTTATCAAACATACAAAAAATTCCAATCTCTCTTTATTATCTACGTATTTTTTTAAAACGATTTCCGTGAAACCCCTCATCTTCTAAGATCACCTGCTGGGGAATCTTATAAGGAGGCAGCTTATCCTTGCAAAATTGACGCATACGTTTACGAAAATCTGAAAGGCTCTCATTTGTGTTAAGTTTTACCCTTGCCTGAACCATCTGACCAGTAATAGGATTTGCTCTGCCTGTAACTGCAGCATCTTCAACGCCTTCCATTGTAAGCAGGACATTTTCAACTTCTGCGGGCCACACCTTTTCACCGCCTACATTTATAATCTCAGAAGTTCTGCCTAAAATGCGTATATATTCGCCGTCTGTCTCAACTTCATCTCCTGTGTTAAACCAGCCGTCATCAGTAAAGGGGCTTGGAGCATTAAGATAACCAAGCATTGCAGACGGAGTTTTTATCTGCAATATTCTATCTACAATCCGATATTCAATACCAGTTCCGCCGATTTTAAGCCATAAAGAGTCTGGATTGCGGGATTTAGAACTTAAAATTCCAATCTCTGATAATCCATAAGTCTGCTGAAGTTTTATGTTGGGAAATAGTCGATGAAACCTCTCTAACGTGGCTTCCGGCATAACCTCGGTTCCGTAGGTAACAAGTTTAAGAGAAGAGAGATCAAACCGCTTCCACGCCTCTGACAGCAGCATCAAATTGATGAATGTAGGCGATGTGGGCAAAAGCTCTACCTTGTAATCTTGAACAGCCTGACAGACAGACTCTGGAGAACGATCTTTTACTGTAACAGCACAACCGCCGTTAGCAAGGGTGTAAAATATAGTGTTGATTCCGCCTATGTGATCAAACAGTAAAAAAGTTAAAGTTTTTAGAGTTTTACGTGGTGTTTTAAATTTTTCTAAAAGCGGTACAAAATCGTGAAGAGCAGCTTTGCTTTTGCCGGTAGAGCCTGAAGAGAAGAGAATCAATCCAGGGTGGTTCCGCTCTTTTAATTTTTGGATTAAGGGATTAGATAAAGTTTGATTATTTTGAATTATAGGTATGGTCTTTACATTGTCTTTATCATCAAGAGTAATGATCTGTTCAACCTCTGCAATACTATAAAACTCCTCTTTCTTGGAGGTAACTGTATTGCTTAACGGAACAATAATGCAACGTCTATCAATCAGTGCCAACATCAATGCCAACGCATTAGGGGAAAAATCAGCATCAAGAGCCACAACTTGATTTGAAGCAATCGCAGCCTCTTTCAAATGTGATGACCAATATTCTAAACGCTCAAGAATGGTGCTGTACTTATAAATCCTATTCTGCCAAACTAAAGCATCACGCTCAGCGTTTAGTTCAAACGTTTTTTTAAGAAATGTTATCATATTGCAATGCTCATTCAATTATTTACACAACGAAAAAAATAAAAAAGTCAGTTAAGATACTTTTATGGAAACTATCCTACACCCCGCCCAGCATCACAACCTGACCTGTGATGAAACTGCTCTCTTTTTTGATAAAAAAATCAATCACATTGGCGACATCTTCAAATGTGCCTAAACGCTGAATTGCTTGACGCTTGATAAGAGATTCAATTTTATCTTTACCCACTCCAGCAATAAGATCAGTCTGAATCGGGGTTGGTCCTACAGCATTTACAGTAATTCCAAATTCAGCAAGCTCTTTGGCTGCAATCTGAGTCAGACAGACCACAGCAGCTTTTGAGGCAGCATAAACAGCTTCGCCTTCCAATTTTAGAGGCACGGCAACAGTTGAAAAATTGACAATACGCCCAAAATTATTTTTTTTCATCAAACGGGCAGCCTCTCTGCAAAATAGGAAAGTTCCAACCAAATTTGTATTAAAAATCTTTTCAACTACAGATGTTGGTGTCAGTAATAGATGGTTCATAGCTGCAATGCCTGCATTGTTGATAAGATTGTCAATACGGCTGTATTTTGTGCGAACTGCTTTTAACACCTTTTTAACATCAGACTCTTGAGTTACATCAGCAATATAGTGTTCATAATCAGGGTGCGACCAATCTGCTGGTTTGCGGCTGCACCCGATAACTTTATGTCTTTTTTTGATGTAATAATCAGCAAGAAAACGCCCGATGCCTCTGCTTGTTCCTGTGATAAGAGTTACAGGCACAGAATTGTGAGAAATTATGCCATCATTTCCAAACGCAATTGTCATGCTTCCTCCTGCATCCTCTTTTCAATATAAGATGCCAACGCCCCGATTGTGCGAAACGGGCTTTTTTTCTCACTCATAGCTTTTTCATCAGCTAAGGTTAAAAATACGTCAAACTTATCCTCCACAGCCTGTTCAACTGCTACAATTAAATTTACAAGCTCAATTGATTTTAAAACTCCGCCCTCCCCAAAAAGAGCAGCATTTTCACCAGCAGCTACATCTATCTGAATCTTCAAGCCTTCGTTTAACTCCTCTGCCTGCACGATTATCAAACTTACAAGTTCTTTATACAAATCAGTTGTCATTAAAATTTTCCTATATAAAAACAAAATGTTATCTTAAATTTTTCCTCTATAAAAAAACAAAACTCTTACCGCAATTAAAATTACTAATAATCATTAATGGTTATATATTGATCTCAATTGGTTCAAACAAATTTACATCAGAAAGATCAAAAGCAGCAGCCCCGCACGATAAACCAACGCCAAATCCGCACAAAACAGTTTTTTGAAGCATCTGCTCAGAAATAAGCCTCTCCCGTTCTTTGCACAGCATCAGAGGAATTGAGGCAGCAGATGTGTTGCCAGTATCTTTCATTGCTGCTGGAACCTTTCCTGCATGCACTTTCAACATTTTACGCAGATAATCAACAATAAATTTATTTGCCTGATGAAGCCCAAAAAGCGTTACAGACTCTTTTGTCCAGCCCACAACATCAATCGCATCTGCAACAGCTTTTGGAACTTCTCTTAACGAGAAATTCATAACCTCAATTCCGTTTATAAAAAGGTCTTCGTCTGAACGCATTGAACCGTCTGGTCTCATATCTACATTTGCAGTCTCATCACAAATCGGTTTACGGCAGCCTCCAGCAGGAATAATAAGATGCTCTGCTCCGCTTCCGTCTGTGTGAAAAGCAAATCCAATATCTCTATCTCCGCGGGTTATAAGCGTTGCACTTCCAGCATCGCCAAAAACCATACGCTCATTTTTATCAAGCATATTAACGTAACGGCTCAACGCATCACCAGCACACATAATAACAGAACGGCAGCCTCCGGCAGCTACCATCATTGCAGACTGATAAAGCCCGTAAATATAGCCGTTGCAGCCATGATTTATGTCAATGGCAACACAGCTTTTAGACAAACCAAGCCGATGCTGCAAAATACATGATGTAGCCGGCAGAATATGGTCGGGAGTCTGGCTTACAAATACGATTCCATCAATTTCTTCAATCAGTTCAGGAGTGAGGATAATCTTTGCCGCAGCCTCACACATATCTGACGAGCAGAGTCCGTCAGGTGCTTTGCGAATCTGTTCAATACCGTTAGTTTTGATTATCCTGCTGGTTTCATCTTCGCCAAATATCATATCAAGATCGCTTAAATCTTCAATATCTGGCGGAAGTGCTGCTGCAATACTGTGAATTTTTATGCCGTTAATGGTTGTGTGCATTAATCTATCCTTTGTAACTATGGTCAAATCGACTAATAATATCTTTAATCAGAAAAGCGATATTTGTTGTGGTTGTTTATGTTCTTCTAAAAAAACAAATTCATTTTCATTTTTTAAATCATATTTGCAATGCTCTGCTAAAAAAGTGTTGTTACTATGCTGTTCAATTTTATTGATATATGAGATTGAAATATTTCTCTCTTGGCTTGTTACCACTGGAAAATTATGATTGCGATTATAGTGTTTAGACCCACCTTTTTTATCAAGATAATCTTTTATAAATTCTATATGGTTATCAATTCTTGATCTTGCCAATTCATAACTTTTATTTGAAATCTGATTGAATTTTGGAAAAATAATCTCCTTAAAATTGCTATCAATTTCTACACCTATTGAATTTCTTTCTGAAATTGCAGCAGCCAAAGATGTAGTTCCTGTCCCAACAAATGGATCAAGAACAGTATCCCCTTTTACTGAATACATATTAATAATTCTATACGGCAGTTCAAAAGGAAATGCAGCACTTCTTTCTCTGGTTTTCCCATTAAATAAATTTTGATCGACACCTTTTAAATCCCAAGTATCAGAAAACCATCTATTTCTCTCTTCCCAAAAAAAAGCACTTGAATTTCTATTATACTTTTCTTCTGCTGTTTTAAATTCCCTTTTATGCCCTTTCCTAAAAAGTAGAATATATTCATGTTCTAAGGTTATATATGCTCCTGACGGCAGCATTCCAGAACCCATAAATTTATTAGGAGAATTGGTAGTTTTCTTCCATAAGATTAGAGGGAGTATATCAAAACCCATTTTCATAAACTTAGAAGTAATTCTTGTGTGATTTGAATACAACTGAAAATAATTACCTATTTTACGTGTTGCATCTCCAATATTAATTGCTGCCCAACCACCAAATTTAGTTACTCTGTCAACTTCCTCCCAAACTCTATCTAATTCCGTGTGCATTAATTCAAATGCACTATTTCCATCATCTTTACTCAACTGGTCTGCAATTTGATTATTTTGCTCTATAAATAAATTATCCCACATTTCTATCATCGGATAAGGCGGAGATGTTACAGTAAGAGATATTGTATCTGATGAGATGTTTGACAAGCAGCGGCTATCTTGAAATAAGAATTGATGCGTAGTTTTCATTTTGATAACCGAATAATTTCTGTTCTTATTTCATCTATTACCTCAGTATTATATATCTTTTTGTTCTTTCCCTCTTTGATAGAAAAAATATAAAAGACATTTCCTCCAAATTCATTA